>JANLWG010000185.1:0-3573 GCA_031364405.1 Hyphomicrobiales bacterium | reverse complement strand
CAAGCGCCAGACCCGCGGCGCTGAAATCTACTGGGCGGAAGCGGTTCACGTTCCACAATCCAGAGGACGTTGGCCCGTCCTTGTTTACTTACACCGCGTTTCTTGTCGCGGTTGGGTTTAGTTAGATAAGCATCACGAGCGATCATCAGGCCGAGGCTGCAACTGTTGTCCTTCTGGGCAGAGGCTATGAGTAGACAGGGCTCTTCCTGATTATAGGTTTCGGGCGGTATCATCCATGTCGTGCCGACAGTATTCTTGATATCCAAATCGAAGCCGTCAATTCGCAGGTCTCTCACACCTTTGGGGAGGTCAAGGTAGTCCCTAAAAAAATGCTCGATCTTCAAACCAACGAACGTCTTCTCGACATTGTCGAGATCGGAAACTTTGGTCCGCGCCGTGCGGACGGGGTCAATTACAAATTCAATCGCCTCAGTTATGAGAACCGGCAACTGTTGTTTGAGCGAATCCTCGCCGCCGGTCCGGGCCAAGATTGCTTCACGAATCCGGTTGAGTGTTTGGGCGTCTGGATGGCTCGCGGAAAGACTATGCGCCATCGCAAAATCCTACACGGCGGCCTTGCGGATCGGGGAGGAGACCATCGACGTCAGAATCTCCCCAGCCACCGCCGCCGCCACCGGTGGCGGAAACGCATTCCCGACCTGCCTGTATCGCGCCGTCTTGCCACCCCACAGGCCCCAGTCATCAGGGATTCCCTGGATGCGGGCGACCATTCTCACCGTGAGACGTGGCATGCCTTTGAAGGTTTTCTCCGGCACATCATTGGCTATGCCCAGTCCATCGACACCGAGTTCGGCCCATGCCTTGCGCGCGCGCGTCGGGCCAAGGTCGGGGCCACCGTGTTTCTTCGAACCACCAACGATGGTTGGAGCAATTTTGTTGGCGCGGTTCCGCCATTCGTCCGCATGCCGCCAACCACCAGAGGCCATAAGGTCATGCAATGTCGCACCAACGGTTTTCGGTTCAACGCGCTTTTCCGGCCAGCGAAACTGCGATGATGCTTTTTTCCTCACCGCCACCATCAGCACGCGTGGCCGCAATTGCGGGACGCCGAAATCGGACGCGTTCACGAGTTTCCATCCCGGCTCGTAGCCCATCTTGCGCAGGCGCTGGTCGATCCAGCCTCGATAGTCCGCGAAGCGCGGATCGAGCATGCCTTTGACGTTTTCGAACATTACAGTTTTGGGACGGATTTCATCCACGTAGTTGATGCCGACATCGAACAGGTTGCGCTCATCGCCCTCGCCTAATTGCTTTCCGGCGACAGAGAACGGCGGGCAGGGCAGGCCGCCGGCGAGTAGATCAACCCCCTTGAATAGCGAGAGGTCGAGCGGCTCGAAGAGATCATGCTCGATGACGTTCCAGTGGGGGCGGTTCATCCGCAATGTATTGCAGGCGGATGCATCGTTCTCGATCAGCCCGGCATGATCGAAGCCGGCCAACTCCAGTCCGAGCGCCTGTCCACCCGCACCCGCACATAGTTCCAGAACTGCCGGTGCCATCGATTCTCCCCACGCGCGAATTCAAACTCTAGCTGATCGTAACTCAAACACGGATAGAACGAAATAGGAACTTTGTGGATTGTGCGCGATTGCCAATCCCGCCCCGCCCCGCCATAAGGAGCACCATCGTCTTATTCAGCGGAAGTCACATGTCCAAATCTCTACGCCTCGGCATTGCCGGTCTTGGTACGGTGGGAACCGGGGTTCTCGATATTCTGGCCAGGCATGGAAAACTCATCGCCACCCGGGCTGGCAAAACGGTCGAGGTGACGGCGGTAAGTGCCCGTAACCGTGCCAGGAATCGCGGGCATGATCTTTCGAAAACCAACTGGTTCGAAGATCCAGTAGCACTCGCCAGAAGCCCGGCGATCGACGTTTTTGTCGAGTTGATCGGCGGCGAGGGCGATCCCGCCAAGGCGGCGGTCGAGGCGGCACTCAATGCGGGCAAGCACGTGATCACCGCCAACAAGGCGCTGCTGGCCCATCATGGTGCTGCTCTCGCGAGACTGGCCGAGGCCAAGAGTGTGGCGCTCAATTTCGAGGCCTCGGTGGCGGGCGGCATTCCCATCGTGAAGACCATCCGCGAAGGTCTGGCGGGCAACCGGGTGGGCAAGCTGTTCGGCATCATGAACGGCACCTGCAATTACATTCTCACCAAGATGGCCAACGAGGGCCGCGGTTTCGCCGATGTGCTGAAGGAAGCCCAGAGTCTGGGCTATGCCGAGGCCGATCCCACTTTCGATGTGGGCGGATTTGACACCGCGCACAAGCTCGCGGTGCTCACTTCGCTGGCTTTTGGCACGGAAGTAAACCTCAAGGCCATCGCCATTGAGGGCATCGAGGCGATTACCCTTGATGACATTCGCAATGCCGGTGAGATGGGTTACAAGATCAAACTCCTGGGCGTGGCGGTGGCCCATGAGGAGGGGATCGAGCAGCGCGTTCATCCCACCCTGGTGCCCAAAGGCTCGCCGGTGGCCGATACCGACGGGGTGTTCAATGCGGTGGTGGTGAAGGGTGATTTCGTCGGCGACCTGATGCTCGAGGGCCGTGGCGCGGGTGCCCACCCCACGGCGTCGGCGGTGATTTCCGATGTGGTCGATATCGCGCGCGGTAATTTCAGACCGGCCTTCGGCGTACCCGCGGCGGAGCTTCGCCCCTATCGCTCGGCCCCCAAGAAGGCCCATGAGGGCGGCTTCTACGTGTCACTTGAACTGCACGACAAGCCCGGTGCGGTTGCCGCCATTGCCCGCATTCTCGCCGATGAAAAAATCTCGATTGAATCAATCGTCCAGCGCGGGCTGAAGGAGAAGGACGCGCGCCGCGCCACCGCCCCTTTCATCCTGATCACCCATGACACGCTGGAAACCGCCATGCGCGCCGCCCTGGGCCGTATCGAGAAGGATGGCCACGTGGCCTCAACCCCGCGCATGATCCGCATCGAGCGGCTTTGACAGGCGCTACATGACCCGCGGCTTTCTCAATGTCGAGCGTTCGTCTACCGGACGGCGCTGGGAAGCGCGGCTGGAAGATCAACGCATCGCCGAGGCGATTTCCCAGCGCCATGAACTCCCCGATATCCTCGGCCGCGTGCTGGCGGCGCGTGGTGTCGGCATCGATGAGGCGGAGGCTTTTCTCAATCCCACCCTGCGCGGATTGATGCCGCAGCCTTCTACTTTGCGCGACATGGAGAAGGGGGCCGAACGCTTAGCCGATGCGGTGATGCGGGCGGAAAAAATCGGCATCATCAGCGATTACGACGTCGACGGAGTATCTTCCGCCGCCATGCTGCTATTGTTCCTGCGCGCCGTTGGCTCGACCGCCATCGTCCACATTCCCGACCGCCTCACCGAAGGCTATGGCCCGAGCGCCCAGGCGGTTTCCGATTTGAAGGATCAGGGCAGCCAAATTCTGGTGACGCTAGATTGCGGCGTGATGGCCCACGATCCCCTGGCCCATGCCGCTGAGTTGGGTCTTGTCACTATTATTGTCGATCATCATCAGACCGGTGAAACCCTGCCGCAGGCCCATGCGGTGATCAATCCAAATCGCC
>JANLWG010000169.1:0-9477 GCA_031364405.1 Hyphomicrobiales bacterium | reverse complement strand
CGCATGTAGAGCGTGCCATCACCGTAGCGAAGGCCCGCCAGAAATGCGCCGCCGCCTTCCTGGCCGAGCACATACCCCGTTGGGCGGCCAGCAACACCGAAGGTATGCTCAATTACGGTCGCCAGATTTGTTGAGACGGTACCGAAAAACCCGCGTGTGGCATCGCGGATCTCTTCACGGGCCCGACAGGGATCGCCTATTCGAAAGACCCCGTCGCAGCCCCGAAGGTCCTCGTCGCCTACGCCAAGGAAAATGACAAGCTCAAGATCCTTGGTGGCGTTGCCGTGGGTTCGGTTCTGAATGCCGAAGGCATCAAAGCCTTGGCGGACCTGCCCTCGCTCGACCAGCTTCGCGGCAAGCTCCTCGGCCTCCTGCAAGCTCCGGCGACCAGAATCGCCGGCGTGCTGCAGGCGCCCGCAGGCAACCTTGCCCGCGTGATTTCGGCCTACGCGAAAAAGGAAGCGGCGTAAGCACTGGAAAGTACTCAACTTCAAACCCATATAGGAACTCGCAAAATGGCAAATCTCCAACAACTGGTCGATGAGCTCTCCAAGCTCACGGTCATCGAAGCAGCCGACCTCTCCAAACTCTTGGAAGAGAAATGGGGCGTCTCGGCTGCGGCTCCTGCCGCGGCAGCGGCGGGTCCGGCTGCGGCTGCGGCTCCGGCCGCGGTCGAGAAGACCGAATTCACCGTCATGCTGATGTCCAGCGGCGACAAGAAGATCAACGTCATTAAAGAAGTCCGCGCCATCACCGGCTTGGGCCTCAAGGAAGCCAAGGACCTCGTCGAGGCGGCTCCCAAAGAGGTCAAGGCCGATGTGTCGAAGGACGAAGCCGAGAAACTCAAGAAGCAGCTCGAAGACGCAGGCGCGAAGGTCGAGCTGAAGTAAAGGAGGCGTGGCGGCTGTCAAAAGCTGACGCGCGATTAACGCATATCCCGTCTCCCCGGCGAAAAGTGCTCGCCGGGGAAGTCGGGTCTTTTTGTCCATAAGAATTCAAAAAAGCCCCAGGCAAGGATCGCTCGATGACCCTCTCCTTCACCGGTCGCAAAAGGCTCCGCAAATATTTCGGCCACATGGTCGAGGTGGCGGAAATGCCGAACCTCATCGAAGTCCAGAAGACCTCCTATGATCAGTTTCTGCAGGTGGAAAAACCGGCGGGCGGCCGTATCGACCAAGGGCTGGAGGCCGTTTTCAAATCGGTCTTCCCGATCAGCGATTTCTCGGAGACCTCGCTGCTCGAATATGTCGACTATCATTTCGAGGAGCCGAAATACGACGTCGAGGAGTGCCAACAGCGCTCCATGACCTATGCGGCGCCCTTGAAAGTGACCTTGCGCCTCATCGTGTTCGATGTGGACCAGGAGACCGGCGCCAAGTCGGTCAAGGACATCAAGGAGCAGGACGTCTATATGGGCGATATTCCGCTGATGACGGCCAATGGCACCTTCGTCGTCAATGGCACCGAGCGGGTTATCGTCTCGCAGATGCATCGTTCGCCGGGCGTGTTCTTCGACCATGACAAGGGCAAGACCCATTCATCGGGCAAGCTGCTGTTTGCGGCGCGCGTCATTCCTTATCGCGGCTCGTGGCTCGATTTCGAATTTGATGCGAAGGATATCATCTTTGCCCGTATCGACCGCCGCCGCAAATTGCCGGTGACTACACTGCTTTATGCGCTGGGATTCGACTCCGAACAGATTCTGCATCACTTCTACAGCACTGTTACCTATATGCTGACCAAGGGTGGCTGGAGGACACCATTCGATCCCAACCGCTACAAGGGCATCAAGCCCGCCGTCGACCTGATCGACGCCAAGACCAAGCAGGTCGTGGTCGAGGCTGGCAAGAAGATCACGCCGCGCCTCGCCCGCAAGATCGCCGAGGACGGTGTCAAGGAACTGCTGGTGCGCGATGAGGACCTTTACGGCCTCTACATCTCCGACGAGCTCGTCGACGATGTGACCGGCGAAATTTTTGCCGAGGCTGGCGATGAGGTTGATGAGAAGCTGCTAACCAAGCTGAAGGAGTCTGGTTATGCCCAGCTCAACATGCTCGATATCGACCACATCAACACCGGCGCTTACATCCGCAATACGCTGAAGGCCGACAAGGCTGAAAGCTATGAGCAGGCGTTGATCGAAATCTACCGCGTCATGCGCCCCGGCGAGCCGCCGACCCGCGAGACCGCCGAGACCCTGTTCCACGGCCTGTTCTTTGACTCGGAGCGCTACGACCTTTCGGCCGTGGGCCGCGTCAAAATGAACATGCGCCTCGAGCTTGATGTGCCCGACACCATGCGGGTGTTGCGCCGCGAGGACATTCTTTGCGTGATCAAGACCCTGCATGACCTGCGCGACGGCAAAGGCGAAGTCGATGACATCGACCATCTCGGCAACCGGCGGGTGCGCTCGGTTGGCGAGTTGATGGAGAACCAATACCGTCTCGGTCTCGTCCGCATGGAACGCGCCATCAAGGAGCGCATGTCCTCGGTCGATATCGATACGGTGATGCCGCATGATCTGATCAACGCCAAGCCCGCCGCGGCAGCGGTGCGCGAATTCTTCGGCTCCTCGCAGCTGTCGCAGTTCATGGACCAGACCAATCCGTTGTCGGAAATCACCCATAAGCGCCGCCTGTCGGCCTTGGGGCCGGGTGGTTTGACACGTGAGCGCGCGGGCTTCGAAGTCCGTGACGTTCATCCCACTCACTACGGGCGCATCTGCCCGATTGAAACGCCGGAAGGTCCGAACATCGGTCTGATCAACTCGCTGGCGACCTATGCCCGGGTGAACAAATACGGTTTCATCGAAACGCCCTACCGCAAGGTGGTGAACGGCAAGGTCACCAAGGATGTGGTCTATCTTTCGGCCATCGAGGAAACCAAGCATTACATCGCCCAGGCCAACGTTGAACTGAAGAAGGATCAGTCGTTCTCCGATGATCTGGTGATCGCCCGCCATGCGGGCGACGTGCTGACGGTTCCCGCTGAAAAGGTCGACTTCGTGGACGTCTCGCCAAAGCAGCTGGTTTCGGTTGCCGCCGCCTTGATCCCGTTCCTTGAGAACGACGACGCCAACCGGGCGCTGATGGGTTCCAACATGCAGCGCCAGGCGGTGCCGCTGGTTCGCACCAATGCGCCACTGGTTGGCACCGGCATGGAGTCAATCGTGGCGCGCGATTCCGGCGCTGCGATTGCCGCCAAACGCAATGGCGTGGTCGATCAGGTGGATGCCAAGCGCATCGTTATCCGGGCGACCGAGGAGACCGATCCCTCGAAGTCGGGTGTCGATATCTTCACGCTGGCGAAGTTCCAGCGTTCCAACCAGAATACCTGCATCAACCAGCGTCCGCTGGTGCGGGTGGGCGATCAGGTGAAGGCGGGCGACATCATTGCCGATGGTCCCTCGACCGATCTTGGTGATCTCGCCTTGGGCCAGAACGTGCTGGTCGCCTTCATGCCGTGGAATGGCTACAATTTCGAAGACTCGATTCTGCTCTCCGAGCGTATCGTCAAGGACGATGTGTTTACCTCGATCCATATCGAAGAGTTCGATGTGATGGCGCGCGATACCAAGTTGGGGCCTGAGGAAATCACCCGGGATATTCCCAACGTCGGTGAAGAAGCCCTCAAGAACCTCGACGAAGCCGGCATTGTTTATATCGGCGCGGAAGTGAAGCCGGGCGATATTCTGTGCGGCAAGATTACCCCGAAGGGTGAAAGCCCGATGACGCCGGAAGAAAAACTGCTGCGGGCGATCTTCGGTGAAAAAGCCTCGGATGTGCGTGATACTTCGCTGCGCCTGCCGCCCGGTGTTGCGGGAACCGTGGTCGAAGTCCGGGTGTTCAACCGTCATGGCGTCGACAAGGACGAGCGCGCACTGGCGATTGAGCGCGAGGAAATCGAGCGTCTCGCCAAGGACCGCGACGACGAATTGGCGATTCTCGACCGCAACTCCTACGGCCGCCTGCGCGACTTCCTGACTGGCAATGAAGCCACCGGCGGGCCCCGTGGCCACAAGCTCGAAGGCAAGATCACCGAAAAGAACCTCGAGGATATTCCGCGCTCGCAATGGTGGAACATCGCCCTCGGCAACGAGAAGTCCTTGGCCGAGCTCGAAGCCATGAAGCTACAATACGAAGAGTCGAAGAAGCGTCTGGAAAACCGCTTCCTCGACAAGGTCGAAAAATTGCAGCGCGGCGATGAATTGCCGCCAGGCGTCATGAAGATGGTCAAGGTCTTCGTTGCGGTGAAGCGCAAGATCCAGCCCGGCGACAAGATGGCGGGCCGCCATGGCAATAAGGGTGTGGTATCGAAGATCGTTCCGGTCGAGGATATGCCTTTCCTTGAAGATGGCACCCACGTCGATATCGTGCTCAATCCGCTGGGCGTGCCGAGCCGGATGAATGTCGGGCAGATTCTCGAAACCCATCTGGGCTGGGCCTGTGCAGGCTTGGGCAAGAAAATCAGCGCGCTTCTGGAAGCCTACAAGGATTCGCAAAGCGCCAAGGCGCTGCGCGAGGAACTGCTGCATATCTATGGCAAGAACGCAGAGTTCGACGCCCTCGACGACAGCCAGCTGGTTGAAGCCGCGGGTAATCTGCGCCGTGGCGTTCCCATTGCAACACCGGTGTTCGATGGTGCGCGCGAGGAAGATATCGCGGCCATGCTGAAAGATGCGGGCCTTGCCTCATCGGGCCAGGTGCAACTCTATGACGGCAAGAGCGGCGAGAAGTTCGACCGCGACGTGACCGTCGGCTACATTTACATGCTGAAGCTGCACCATCTCGTCGACGACAAGATCCATGCGCGCTCGATTGGTCCTTACTCGCTGGTCACCCAGCAACCACTGGGTGGCAAGGCGCAGTTCGGCGGACAGCGCTTCGGCGAAATGGAAGTGTGGGCACTCGAAGCCTATGGCGCTGCCTACACGTTGCAGGAAATGCTCACCGTCAAGTCGGATGACGTAGCGGGCCGCACCAAGGTCTACGAGGCAATCGTTCGTGGTGATGATGCTTTCGAAGCAGGCATTCCGGAAAGCTTCAATGTGCTGGTCAAGGAAATGCGTTCACTCAGTCTCAACGTCGAGCTGCAGAATTCAACCCAGCAAAATTAGGTTTCGCCGGCGGGGAGGCAACTTCCCGCTGGTTTCCACGCGTACCCCAAGAATAGTTGACCCCCTGCGGCAAGCCCGCAAAAAGGAGCAGTGACCGATGAACCAAGAGGTCATGAACGTCTTCAACCCGGCAGCACCGGCCCAGACATTCGATCAAATCCGTATCTCGATCGCGTCGCCGGAGAAAATCCTGTCGTGGTCGTTTGGCGAAATCAAGAAGCCCGAGACTATCAACTACCGGACTTTCAAGCCCGAGCGTGATGGGCTGTTCTGCGCGCGTATCTTCGGGCCGGTGAAGGACTATGAATGCTTGTGCGGCAAGTACAAGCGGATGAAGTACAAGGGCATCATCTGCGAAAAGTGTGGTGTTGAAGTCACCCTTTCGAAAGTCCGGCGCGAGCGCATGGGCCATATCGAGCTTGCTGCCCCCGTCGCCCATATCTGGTTTTTGAAGTCGCTGCCGAGCCGCATTTCGATGCTGCTTGACATGGCGCTGAAGGATGTCGAGCGCGTCCTTTATTTCGAGCAGTACATCGTGCTGGAGCCTGGCTTGACACCGTTGAAGCCGCACCAGACACTGACCGAAAGCGAATATATGAAGGCCCAGGAAGATTACGGCGATGACTCGTTCACCGCCTCGATCGGTGCCGAGGCCGTGCGCGAAATGCTGATGGCGATCAATCTCGATCAGTTGAAGGAGCAATTGCGCGAAGAGCTGAAGACGGCGACCGGCGATCTCAAGCCGAAGAAACTGGCCAAGCGCCTGAAGATCGTCGAGAGCTTCCTCGAGTCTGGCAATCGCCCGGAATGGATGATCCTAACCCAGGTACCGGTCATTCCGCCGGAATTGCGCCCGCTGGTGCCGCTCGATGGCGGCCGCTTTGCCACTTCGGATCTCAACGATCTTTATCGCCGCGTCATCAACCGCAACAACCGCCTCAAGCGGCTGATCGAATTGCGCGCACCCGATATCATCGTGCGCAATGAAAAGCGCATGTTGCAGGAATCGGTGGATGCGCTGTTTGACAACGGCCGCCGTGGCCGCGTTATCACCGGCGCCAACAAGCGCCCGCTGAAATCGTTGGCCGACATGCTGAAGGGCAAGCAGGGCCGCTTCCGCCAGAACCTGCTCGGCAAGCGCGTCGATTATTCCGGCCGCTCGGTTATCGTGGTGGGTCCGGAATTGAAGCTGCACCAGTGCGGGCTGCCGAAGAAGATGGCGCTCGAACTGTTCAAGCCGTTCATCTATTCGCGCCTCGATGCCAAGGGGCTGTCTTCCACCGTGAAGCAGGCCAAGAAGCTGGTGGAGAAGGAGAAGCCGGAAGTCTGGGATATCCTCGATGAGGTGATCCGCGAACATCCAGTGCTCCTGAACCGCGCGCCCACATTGCATCGCCTCGGCATTCAGGCTTTTGAGCCGGTGCTGATCGAGGGCAAGGCGATCCAGCTCCATCCGCTGGTCTGCACGGCCTTCAACGCCGACTTCGACGGCGACCAGATGGCGGTTCACGTGCCGCTTTCGCTGGAGGCACAGCTGGAAGCCCGCGTCTTGATGATGTCGACCAACAACGTGCTGCATCCCGCCAACGGACAGCCGATCATCGTGCCATCGCAGGATATTGTGCTCGGACTTTATTATCTTTCGATCATGCGCAAGGGCGAACCGGGTGAAGGCAAGGCCTATAGCAGCATGGCCGAACTCGATCACGCGCTGGCGGCTGGCGTCATTACACTGGCCAGCAAGATCAGGGGCCGCATCAAGGAAGTGGGGCCAGAAGGCAAGATGATCTCGAAGATCGTCGAGACCACGCCGGGCCGCATGAAGATCGGCGAACTTCTGCCAAAGGCGCCGAATATTTCTTATGATCTATGCAACAAGCTGATGACCAAGCGCGACATCTCCAAGATGATCGACGCGGTCTATCGCCATTGCGGCCAGAAAGAATCGGTCATCTTCTGCGACCGCATCATGAGTCTCGGATTCTACAACGCCTACAAGGCGGGCATCTCGTTCGGCAAGGATGACATGGTCATTCCCGACACCAAGGTTGGCCTGGTCAATGAAACCCGCGCCCTCGCCAAGGAATATGAGCAGCAGTATATCGACGGCCTCATCACCCAGGGCGAAAAATACAACAAGGTGGTGGACGCCTGGGCCAAATGCACCGACCGGGTTGCCGACGAAATGATGAAGGAAATCTCGGCGGTGCGGGTTGATCCCAAGACCGGCCGCGAACGCCAGATCAACTCGATCTACATGATGAGCCATTCTGGTGCGCGCGGCTCGCCGGCCCAGATGAAGCAGCTTGCCGGCATGCGTGGCCTGATGGCCAAGCCATCGGGAGAGATCATCGAAACGCCAATCATCTCGAACTTCAAGGAAGGCCTCTCGGTTCTCGAATACTTCAACTCAACCCACGGCGCCCGCAAGGGTCTCGCCGATACGGCACTGAAGACGGCCAACTCCGGCTATCTCACCAGGCGTCTTGTCGACGTGGCGCAAGATGCGATCATTTCGGAGGAAGATTGCGGCACCAAGGCGGCGATCACCTCGCGGCCGATCATCGATGCAGGTGAAGTCATCGCCTCGCTCGGCAGCCGCGTGTTGGGCCGCACCCCCGCAAACGATGTAGTCGATCCCGCGACCGGTGTGGTGATTGTGCCCGCCGGCAACGAGATTCTCGAAGCCCATGTGGAGTTGATCGAGAAGGCCGGCATCACCGAAATCCGTATCCGCTCGGTGCTCACCTGCGAAACGAAGTTCGGTGTTTGCGGCAAGTGCTATGGCCGAGATCTCGCTCGCGGCACTGCCGTGAACATGGGCGAGGCAGTCGGCGTCATCGCTGCCCAGTCGATCGGAGAGCCTGGTACCCAGCTCACCATGCGCACCTTCCATATTGGCGGCACGGCGCAGGTGCTCGATCAGTCGTTCGTGGAATCAAACCATGAAGGCAAGATCGTTATCCGCAACAAGAACCTGGTGCGCGATTCGACTGGCCGCCTGATGGTGATGGGCCGCAACATGACGATCGTCGTCGAAGACGCCAAGGGCAATGAGCGCGCTTTGCACAAGGTGGGTTACGGCACCCGCCTGTTTGTCGATGACGGTGACATGGTCAAGCGCGGCACGAGGATCGCCGAATGGGATCCCTATACCCGTCCGCTGATGACCGAAGTCGACGGAATCGTCGAATTCGAAGATGTTGTCGAAGGCATTTCCCTCAACGAAATTGCCGACGAAGCAACCGGCATCACCAACCGGGTGATCATCGACTGGCGCTCGAACCAGCGTGGCACGGCGCTGAAGCCGGCCATTGTGCTGAAGGCCAAGGATGGCACCATCCACAAGCTGCCGCGTGGCGGTGAAGCGCGTTACCTGTTGTCGGTCGAGGCCATTCTCTCGGTTGATCCGGGCACTTCCGTCAAGGCCGGCGACATTCTCGCCCGCGTGCCACTGGAAAGTGCCAAGACCCGTGACATCACCGGCGGTCTGCCGCGGGTGGCCGAACTGTTCGAAGCACGCAGGCCCAAGGATCACGCGATTATAGCGGAGATTTCGGGCCGGGTCGAATTCGGCCGCGACTACAAGAACAAGCGCCGCATCCGCATTGTGCCGCAGGATGAAACGCTGGAGGCGGTGGAGTATCTCATCCCGAAGGGCAAGCATCTGCCGGTTCAGGAGGGCGACTTCATCGAAAAAGGCGAATACATCATGGACGGCAATCCTGCCCCCCATGACATTCTGGCGATCAAGGGCGTTGAGGAACTGGCTTCCTACCTCGTCAATGAAATCCAGGAAGTCTACCGTCTGCAGGGTGTCAACATCAACGACAAGCACATCGAAGTGATCGTCCGCCAGATGCTGCAGAAGGTTGAGATCAACGACGCGGGCGACTCGACGCTGCTCGTCGGCGAGCAGGTGGACCAGGTCGAACTCGACCAGGAAAACGCCAAGCTCGAAGCCGAGGGCCTGCGCATCGCGTCGGGCGTTCCGGTGCTGCTCGGCATCACCAAGGCGAGCCTGCAGACGCGGTCGTTCATCTCAGCCGCCTCGTTCCAGGAAACCACCCGCGTGCTCACCGAAGCAGCGATCCAGGGCAAGATCGATACGCTCGAGGGCCTCAAGGAGAACGTGATCGTCGGCAGGCTTATTCCGGCAGGCACCGGCGGCATGCTGTCAAGGCTGCGGCAAGTCGCCGAAAAACGCGACGCGCTCATCTTGCAGGAACAGGCAAGATCAGCGGAGTTGCCGCCAGCGGCGGAGTAGTTCGCTAAAACATGACGCCACCTTCTCCCGCGAGGCGAGAAGGGAGGCGTGATGTTTTAGCGAACTATTCCGCCGCTGGCGGCAACTCCGCCGA
>JANLWG010000160.1:0-28804 GCA_031364405.1 Hyphomicrobiales bacterium | reverse complement strand
CCAAGCATGGCGGGCGCATCTTCAAGACGATGGGTGACGGTTTCCTGGTCGAGTTCGGCAGCGTGATCAACGCGGCGCGCTGTGCGATGGAAATCCAGCGTGGTATGCCAGAGCGCAATTCCGGGGTTCCCGAAGACCGCCACATCAAGTTTCGCATCGGTATCAATGTCGGCGACCTCATCGTCGATGGCGATGACTTCTATGGCGACGGCGTCAATTTGGCAGCGCGGCTTGAGGGTCTGGCGGGACCGGGCGGCATTGCCTGCTCGGCGGTGGTGCGCAATCAGATTGGTAACAAGCTTGAAATGGAGTTTCTCGACCAGGGCGAGAAGACGGTGAAGAACATCGCCCAGCCGGTGCATGTCTACTTCATCAGCACGGCCGATCCCGCACAAAACAGCGGTGCGCAGGCGGGAGCAGGCACGGGCCCCGCCGCTGGCCAAGCCAGGCCCTCGGTTGCGATCCTGCCCTTTGCCAACATGAGCAATGATCCGGAACAGGAGTTCTTCAGCGACGGCATCACGGAGGACATCATCACCGATCTGTCGAAGGTCTCCGGCCTGCAGGTGCTGAGCCGCAACACGGTGTTCACGCTGAAGGGAAAGGTCCAGAACCTGCAACAGACCGCCAGGCAGTTGGGCGTCAACTATCTGGTCGAGGGCAGCGTGCGCAAGGCCGGCAACCGGGTGCGCATCACCGCGCAGTTGATCGAGGGGGCAAGCGACAGCCACCTGTGGGCCGACCGCTATGACCGTGACCTCACCGACATCTTCGCCGTGCAGGACGAGATCACCAAGGCCATCGTCGAGCAGCTTGAAGTCAAGCTACTGCCAAAGGAGAAGAAGGCGATCGAGCAGGCGGCCACCAACAACGTCGAGGCCTACACCAACTACTTGCATGGCCTGCAATTCTTCCGCACGGGGTCGAAGTCGTCACTGACGCGCGCAAGACAGATGTTCGCAAGGGCCATCGAACTTGATCCCAACTATGCCCGCGCCTATGCCGGCATGGCCAACTGCGCCTCGTATTTGCGATCGTTTCATGGCGACGACATTTCCGTCGATGAAATCCTTGCAATTGCCGGCAAGGCTCTGGCTATCGACGCCAATCTGGCGGAAGCCCACATCGCCCGCGGCATCGCTTTCAGCGTCGATGACCGCCGGGAGGAGGCGCAATCAGCGTTCGAACAAGCCCTGACGCTCGATCCCAATTCCTATGCCGCACATTACGATTTCGGCCGCTTTAATCTGACCATCGGCGCTTTTGACAACGCGATCCGGCTTTTCATGCGCGCCATGGAAATCCAGCCCAGCGATTGTGAATCGCCGTTGTTTCTTGCCCAGGCGCTGATCTCGGCCGGCCGCCGCGAGGACGGCGTGAGCTATGGCCGGATCGGCATCAAGCGGGCCGAGGAAACCCTGCGGTTGCATCCGGAAAATTCCAGGCCCGCCCAGTTGATCGCGGTGGCGTTGGCGTTTCTCGGCGAGCGCGAGCGGGCCAGGGAATGGCTGACGCGTGCGCTTGCCATCGATCCCGACGACAACCTCATGCGCTACAACGCCGCCTGCGTTTACGCCCTGCTGGGCGAGGACGACCGCGCCTTCGATCTGCTGGAAGTGTGGATCTGTCATGTGGCGCGCGATTCGAAACTGTGGTTCAAGAACGATCCGGATTTCGACCTTATCCGCACTCATCCGCGCTATCAACGACTACTCGAACTCGCGAGTTGACGGTCGTCGTGCGCGGTCTGACGCGATGAGAAAAGCCGCCGTCTCCCGGCTGTCCACCATGCTCGCCATTGGCCCCAAATCGGTGGCTGCAACTGCCCCCTTCGGGCGTGAACCGGGTGCTAAGTGATAGCTCTCATCCAACAGAACCATCGCAATCCCCTTTTCTTTTCATGGCTGGGCTTGTCCCGGCTGTCCGATCTGGGCCACCGTCTCAGAGCTGGTGATGAAGATGAGAAAAAGGAAACCCTCCGCGTGTCACCACCAGAGGCCTTTGGCATAAGGCACAAGCCCCATCAAGGTTTCTTGAATTTATCGGTGCGTGCTTGCGGCACCACAACCCGGGGCCGCTCGCCCGCGCCCGCTGCTAAGCAATCAACGCGCCGGAAGGCAGTCCGCCGCCGGGCAGATAAGTATCATGCCCGGTCGAGAAGATACGGTGTAGAGTACATGCGAACTATTTCGCCAGAAACAGTTTGATCTCTTCGAAGATGCGCTGGGTGGCGGGGTCTTGTTCCAGCGGGATGTGGTTATTGCCCTGAAGCGCTACGAATTTCGAGTCGGGAATTCCTGCCGCCATCTGACGTCCGAATTCCATTGGAACCTGAGCATCGTTGCGAGCGTGCATTACCAGCGTTGGAACTGTCACTTTAGCCAGAAGATCCGTGACATCGAACTCAGCGGTGGTTGCCAGATAGCGGGCGGCACATTCCGCCGACGTGGTCCGCCGCTGCAATTCGTTGAACGAGTCTGCCTGCTCCCTGGTGGCGTCCGGTATCAACCCTGCGGTGAACAACTGGCGAATGGTCGGGTTGTTTGCACCCCATTCCAGCTGTACCAAAGTCTTGAGCGCATTGCGTTTTGCTGCATCCGCCGGCGATCTCTTGCTGGCACCAAGCGCAAAACCCCCGAGCAGGATCAAGTGGGAAACCCGTTCGGGATGCCGCACCGCGTAGGCAATCGAGATGGCGCAACCTTGCGAGAGACCAAGGATGGGGAATCGCTCGATGCCGGCCGCGTCGATCACCGTTTCAAGGTCGCTGACCCAGGCTTCCAGAGAAAGTTCTTCGACATCCCAGTCGGATAATCCATTGCCGCGCGCATCATAACGGATCAGCTTGTGATCTTTCGACAACCCCGCCAGAAAATAATGCCAAATCGGACTCTCCCAATCGTATTCCACATGATTCAACCAATTCGCTGTCTTCACCAGCGGCGGGCCGTCACCGCTGATCGCGTAGGCAAGCCGAACGCCATCGGTAGTCCGGCAATAACGGATTTCCTGGCGGTCGTTGATCGCGGCAAGTCCGTCACCATTAATGGCAAAAACCTCGATTTCATCTGGAATGTTCTTGAGTTTCTGTGGACCGAGACTTTGGTAGCCGAGTGCCAGTTTTCTATGAACTTGGTCATAAGCCTGCCGCGAAATACAAATGCCGCCGGGCTTGGCAATTCCCTCCAGGCGGGCCGCAATATTGACGCCGTCACCAAGGATATCACCGCCCTCCACAATGATGTCGCCGAGGTGCACCCCAATGCGGAAAATCATCGGATGCCTATTCCCCGTGCCGCCATAGCGTGCCGCTGTCTCGCGTTGAAACTCAGTCGCGCACGATACCGCCTCTACGACACTGGAGAATTCCGCGAGTAACCCGTCGCCCATAACTTTTACAATGCGGCCGTAATGTCTGGCGATTGCTGGATCGAGCAGTTCGGCGCGGCAGCGCTGCAAGGCGGCGAGCGTGCCCGTCTCGTCTTCGCTCATCATACGGCTATAGCCGACGGCGTCGGCGGCAAGAATAGCTGCAAGGCGGCGTTCCATGCCAAACCCTTTGCTGGAGGTGTTGCGGCAAGAATAGCGCGCTACCCAATCCAATGCCAAGCAAACATGATGGCACCTTGCATATCAGACGCTGGCGTATCAATTAGGGTTTCTTGTATTTGTCGGTGCGGGCTTCCGGCACCACCACCCAGGGGCGCTCGCCGCCTTCGCCGCGTGCCGTGGTGATGCCAACAGCGCCGGTATCATTGATTGAGAGTCCATGGGCGCCGTTGCGCCACAGGTCGAAACGGTCGATGCGGATGGGTACGGACTTGCAGGTGCCGCGCAACGGAAAGCTGGCGATTAGGATATCGACGCCGGTGCAATCGAGTGCGCCATCTTCCTTTTGCACGTAGGCCAGGAACTTTCCGCGCACTAGAGCCGTGCAACGGTCCGCGGCACAGGTCCAGCCGGGGCGTTTGGCGGCTGCTGCCGGTAGAGTTTCCTCACCATTGGCGACCAGCCATTTCGATATTGAGAAACCGCCCTTGCGCCCCGGTGCCGGTACCAGATTGCCGCCCACATCGAGGATGGCTACCGTGGCACCCGTCCGGTCAATGAGAATGTCTGGCATTGGGGCGGCCTGTCCCATCAGCAATCCGGCTGCCACCACGACGGGTCCGGCAAGGCGTATGAGCCCGCGTAACAGACAAAGCATGGCTGCCCCCGATGCCATGACGATGGCAGCAAGAGGAGACTGCTGATGAACAACCGTGGAAGCCCCTGGCAGCCCCGCCACCCAATCCGAAATGGCGATCATCAGTTCGATGCCCTTGCCCATCAGCCAGAGGGGCCAGGCCTCAAGCCCCAGCGGCATCAGCACCAGGCCGGCCAACGCCATCGGCATGATGATCAGGCTGATCACCGGCAATGCCAGTCCATTGGCCAGCACGCTGAACGGCGCCATTCTGCCGAAATGATAGGCGGCGGGGATTGATGACATCGCACCAGCCACGATGGTCGTCATAATTGCGGCAAGCAGACCCGCACCAAGTTTCTGCGCCAGCTGTACCGGCCACGAGCGGAGCTGGCGGGTTTCATCGTCGCGCCATTGCCGCCAAACAGACCAGAATTCGTAATAGGCGGCGAGCCCCATCACCGCCATGAACGACATCTGGAAGCTGGCCTGGGTCGCGGCGTCTGGTTCAAACGCCAGAATGAGAATAGCGGCGAGCGCCAGATTGCGCACCGAGATGGCCGGCCGGTCGACGAGAATGGCAAAGAACATCACCGCGATCATGATGTAGGAGCGCTGCGTCGCCACTCCTGATCCCGCCAGCAGCATGTAGAAGAGGCCAGCAGCAAGTGCGACCACCGCCGCCCATTTCTTGATTGGCCAGCCCCGCGCGAGCGCGGGAATCGCCGCCAGCATGGCCCGCACCATCCAGAACACCCCGCCCGCCGCCAGCGCCATGTGCAGGCCAGAGATCGACAGCACATGGGCCAGACCCGAGACCTGAAAGCTCAGATTGACATTGCGCGGGATGCTGCTGCGCTCGCCGGTGATCAGCGCCTCGGCAATCGCCGCCGCAACGCCATCGAGCACCGCCCGAATTCTGAGACCAATGCTTTGACGCAATCCTTCAAGCCCTGCCGCCATCCTGAGCCGAAATGGAGTTTCTCCCGCCAGTATTTCGATCGGTGCAACGACCCGGCCGGTACCGCCGATGCCGTCGAGCCATAACTGGCGGCCATAGTCGAAGCCACCGGGAATAACCGGTGACGGCAGCGGCGCCAGCATCGCCTTGACGGCGATGCGCGTGCCGATCGCAACGTCTCCCTGTTTCACTGTAGCCGACAGCCGCAGCCGGCCCGGAGTGTTGGCGCTGGTCATGCCGGAGATGGCTTCGACAGCGATCACGATGATCTGCCGTCCTCGGCCGCTGGGCGAACGGTCCTCGACTGTGCCAGTCACCAGGCGCTCTGCCGTGGTGGCATGAATAACCGGTGTTGCGATCAGATCAACTTTGGCCTTGGCCAGCACGCAACCCAAAATCGCAAAGGCCACAATGGCCAGCACCGGCCGCCCCCGGCTCAACCACAACAGCGCCGCACCTGACAAGGCAAGTGGTGTAACCACAATCCATGAAGGTTCACGCGCCAGGCCGAAATAAGTCCATACACCGAACGTGAGGGCAACTGGCACCCACAACATGACGCGCCCGCGCTGGGCTTCGATAGCCGCTTCAAGCCAGCCCCAGACCCGCGCCCAGTGCGAGGTCCGGGAAACCGCCTCCCTGGTAACGGCAACCATGGGTCTTCCCCTTACACGCCCCTGCGCACTGTGCTAATCGGCGCTGCGGCCAGCCGGTTCGCATTCCCAGCGGTCATGCATACACGGAGAACGGCGTCCATGTCATCGCCCGTCATTACGAGATTTGCCCCTTCGCCCACCGGTTATCTTCATATCGGTGGCGCCCGCACAGCGCTGTTCAACTGGGCCTATGCGCGCCGCCACGGCGGCACCATGCTGTTGCGCATCGAGGATACCGACCGTGAGCGCTCAACCGCCGCAGCGATTGGTGCAATTCTCGATGGCCTCACCTGGCTCGGCCTTGATTGGGCGGGAGAGGCGGTTTCGCAATATGGCTGCGTCCTCAGGCATCGCGAAGTGGCTGAACAACTGCTGGCCCAGGGCAAGGCCTACCGGTGTTTTTGTTCGCCCCAGGAACTGGATCAAATGCGTGCTAAGGCCGAATCCGAGAAACGCCCCATCCGCTATGACGGCACCTGGCGTGACCGTGATCCTTCACATGCTCCCGCAGGCGTGAAACCGGTGATCCGCTTCCGCTCGCCCGACGATGGCGAGACGGTGGTCGAGGATCATGTGCAGGGCCGCGTCGTCTTCGCCAACAAGGATCTCGATGATCTCATCATTTTACGCTCGGACCAAAACCCCACCTACAATTTATCGGTGGTAGTGGACGATCACGACATGGGTGTCACTCACATCATTCGCGGCGTCGATCACCTGACCAACGCTGCCCGGCAGACCCAGATTTATCAGGCGATGGGTTGGCGGGTGCCCGAGATGTCGCATATTCCGCTGATCCACGGGCCCGACGGCGCCAAGCTTTCCAAACGCCACGGAGCGCTTGGCGTCGAAGCCTACCGCGCCATAGGCTATCTGCCTGAGGCCATGCGCAATTATCTCGCCCGCCTCGGCTGGAGTCATGGCGACGCCGAGATATTCTCGACTGAACAATTGGTCGAATGGTTTGGCCTTGAGAATGTCGGCAAGTCGCCGGCACGTTTTGATTTTGTCAAACTCGAAAACCTCAACGGCCACTATATCCGCCACACGCCCGACGCAAGTTTGCTGGGGCAGTTCCTTGGCTTCCTCCCCCATGTTGACGGTGGCAGGGAAATGCTGGCGAAGATTGACGATGCCATGAAAGCCAAACTGCTGAAGGCGATGCCCGGCCTCAAGGAGCGGGCGAAGACTCTGGTCGAATTGATGAACAGCGCCCGCTTCCTGTTTGCCGCGCGTCCCCTCGCGATGGATGAGAAAGCTCAAGTCCTGGTTCAGGGCGAAG
Source organism: Hyphomicrobiales bacterium (assembly GCA_031364405.1). Classification (GTDB taxonomy): domain Bacteria; phylum Pseudomonadota; class Alphaproteobacteria; order Rhizobiales; family Aestuariivirgaceae; genus Aestuariivirga. The sequence continues at coordinate 21,719 of JANLWG010000160.1, read as the reverse complement.
GAATGACGGCGAACGCAACCAACCTTACAGTATTAAGTTCGGCAACAAGCTGGACCGCGATTGAGCTTGAGACGCTCCTCAAGAGCTACGCCGCTGAAAACAACATCAAGTTGGGCAAGCTGGCTCAACCGCTGAGAGCCGCACTCACAGGAACAACGACTTCACCCGGTATTTTCGACGTGCTTGAAGTTCTGGGTCGCGAGGAATCGCTCGGCCGTCTGCAAGATCAGGTCAGTTAGATTGACCTTTTCTTGTTGCAGTGCAATAGTCTAGAATAGAAGTTGCGGGAGACCATCATGGCGGAGACAGGCAAGACGGCGACCCTGAATATTGGCGGAATCACGATGGATCTGCCGATCAAGAAAGGCACAATTGGCCCGGACGTGGTCGATATCGCCAAACTCTACGGCGAATCCAAAATCTTCACCTACGATCCTGGCTTCTCGTCAACCGCGTCGTGCGAATCCAAGATCACCTATATCGACGGCGATGAGGGGGTTCTGCTCTATCGCGGTTATCCCATCGAGCAACTGGCCGAACAGGGCGACTTCATCGAGACCTGCTATCTGCTTTATCACGGCGAGCTTCCCACCCCTTCGCAGCGTCGCGAGTTTGAGCACGCCATTACCCACCACACCCTGATCCACGAGCAGATGGCCCGCTTCTACCAGGGCTTTCGCCGCGATGCCCATCCGATGGCGGTGATGGTCGCGGTGGTCGGCGCCATGTCGGCTTTCTATCACGACTCAACCGATATCAACGATCCCCGCCAGCGCGAAATCGCCTCGCACCGGATGATCGCCAAACTTCCGACGATCGCCGCCATGGCTTTCAAGTATCACATCGGACAGCCCTTCGTTTATCCGAAGAACAATCTTACTTATGCCGCCAATTTCCTGCGCATGTGCTTTGCCGTGCCCTGTGAAGACTACGTAGTGAACCCGGTGCTGGCGCGGGCAATGGACCGGATTTTCATACTTCACGCCGACCACGAGCAGAATGCCTCGACCTCGACGGTGCGCCTGGCCGGTTCATCCGGCGCCAATCCTTTCGCCTGCATCGCCGCCGGCATCGCCTGCCTGTGGGGCCCAGCCCACGGCGGTGCCAACGAGGCAGCGCTCGAAATGCTCACCCAGATCGGCGATCCAACGAAAGTTCCCGAGTTCATCGCCAGGGTGAAAGACAAGACCAGCCATATCCGCCTCATGGGCTTTGGCCATCGGGTCTACAAAAACTACGACCCGCGCGCCAAAATCATGCAAAAGACCGCGCACGAGGTGCTGAGCGAATTGGGGATTAAGGATGATCCTTTGCTCGAGGTCGCGCGCGAACTGGAAAAGGCTGCACTTTCAGATCCTTACTTCATCGAGCGCAAGCTTTACCCGAACGTGGATTTTTATTCCGGCATCATCCTGCGTGCCTTGGGATTCCCCACCTCGATGTTCACCGTGCTATTCGCCTTGGCCCGTACGGTAGGCTGGATTTCCCAGTGGAAGGAAATGATCGAAGACCCGGGCCAGCGCATCGGCCGCCCGCGCCAGCTCTACATCGGCGCCCCGCGGCGTGATTATGTGCCGATGACAAAGCGGGGGAAGTAGTAGTAAATTTCGGCCGGAGTACCCGGCAAACCGTCTATGCTAACCGTTGCAAGTCGTGACACTTTTTCCCAGTCCCATATTGTTGGCCTGCCACCTCCGAAATGCAATGTTTCCACGATTTGACGGCTTGGTCAGATGGTTAATGATCTTGTCAACAACATCAATTCGCGCCAAAGTTATTTCCATTAAGCCGGGCATCCAGATGGTGCTGCCCTAGGGGAAATCTCTCTATGTCAACCATCACTGGTACTTCTCTTCGCGAGAGGATCAACAGCCTAGGCACCTACTATTGGAATGGGTTTGCCTGGATTTTCCTGAATTCTTCTGCCACTACCTCCGGCGCGGACACCGTCCGCGCGGGCGGCGGCAGTGATGTCGTGCTTGGCCTTGGCGGAAATGACAGTCTATTTGGCGAGGCCGGAAACGATCTGCTAATCGGCGGCGGCGGTGCGGATCTGATCAACGGAGGAGCAGGTAACGACAGGATCTATGGCGGGGGCAACGGATCTGAAGCTATAGGATCGGGCAATGACGTCCTGCGCGGCGGATTTGGCAATGACATCATCCATGCTGGCGATGGCAATGACCACCTGGAGGGTAATGGCGACAACGATACGCTCTTCGGCGAGGCCGGTGACGACAATCTGTTTGGCGGACCAGGAACCGATATCCTGGTTGGCGGCGCTGGCGCCGACGCGCTGACCGGAGGAACTGGTGGTGATATCTTTGTGTTCAATGCCGCAATTGATTCAACGGCCGATCCATCGGGCACGTTCAACAGCACTACCGGTGATACAATCAGCGGCTTTGAATCAATAACAGAAACACCCACGGCCTCGCTTCGCGACATGATCGATCTGCGCGCATTAGTGGAGACAATTGGCCATTCCCTCACTTGGACGGGGACAACGCCAACCAGTTATGGCGTGTGGCACACAATCGCATCGGGCACCACCTTCATCAATATCGACACGACCGGCAATCTCGTGGCTGACGTGGTCATCAAGGTCGCTTCACTTGAAACTCTGACTGGCAGCGACTTCCTTGGTCTCAGTAGTTCCGTCACTTTCGCAGTGATTGGCGACTATGGCGTCAACAATGGTTATGAACTCGCCGTAGCGAACCTGGTGAAGTCGCTGAACCCGGACTTCATTGTGACGGTTGGCGATAACACCTACGGCAGCCAGACCACGCCGGACAAAGCGATCGGGAAATACTATTCCGACTATATTGGCAACTACAACGGCGCTTTCGGCGATGGCAGTGCGACAAACCGTTTCTTCCCGGTGCTGGGCAATCACGACTGGTCAGACGCCGGGCTCCAAGCTTATCTTGATTACTTTACACTGCCGGACAGTTCATCTGGCAATGAACGCTATTATGATTTCACCATGGGGCCCATCCAGTTTTTCATGGTGGATTCTGATGCCAACGAACCGGACGGACGAACCGTCGACTCGGTTCAGGCGCAATGGCTTCAGGCTGGTTTGGCGGCTTCGCTTACTCCATGGCAGATCGTGGTTTTTCACGAGCCGCCCTATTCTTCGGGTACCACGCATGGACCGCAAGTGGCCCTCCGGTGGCTTTTTGAGCAATGGGGAGCAGATGCGGTACTGACCGGCCATGAACACAATTACGAGCGACTTCTGAAGGATGACAATGCAGACGGCATTGACCTACCGTATTTTGTTAACGGTGCCGGTGGCGCGGGGCTATATCCGTTCAGCGCAACCCCTGATCCCGACAGCGCCATCCGCTACAACGCCGATCATGGTGCCATGTTGATCACCGCGTTCGACTCCGAAGTGGTCTTTGAATTCTGGTCGACCGCAGGCGGCGGAACCCTCATCGATACATTCACCATCCAGTCATCCACAGCCCTAACGAGCGACCTCCTTCTTACATGAAAAACACAAGAATTTGAGTCAGGCGGGTAGCGGAAAACGGTGTACTTGCTTGAACCAAATTTCGAGCGATTTGCACTTTATCGGACCCGCCGCCGCTCCTTCGGATCCCGTGGGCAAACCTGTCAGGCGCTGAGCTCATTCATCAGCATAGCGCCGATTTCGGCTTCGGCTACTTTCTTCCCGTCGACATGAGCTTCGGCCCAATATTTCCACACTGGCGGCCGCTTGTGCCCGAGCTTCACCTTGAAGTGCACGGTATCGCCCGGCACCACCGGCTTGCGAAACCGCGCCTTGTCGATTGACATGAAAAACACCAGCTTGCCGGCATGGGCCTCGCCGAGATGATCGAGCACCAGGGCGCCCGCCGTCTGCGCCATGGCCTCGACCAGTAGCACACCGGGCATCACCGGCGCGCCCGGAAAGTGGCCTTGGAAGAAGGGCTCGTTGATGGTGACGTTTTTGATCCCCGTGCCGCTATTCTCGCCATCGAGATCGATCATCCTGTCGATCAGCAGGAACGGATAGCGATGCGGCAGTAGCTTCATGATGCGGTTGATGTCTGCTATTCTGAGTATCTTTTTTTCAGCGCCCTCGGTCATCGCTATCCCTCATATGAAACGGACGGCCCGTGAGCCGTCCGTTGCTTATCAACCAGTATTTGAGTCTCGTCTAGAAGCGCGTTCCCATCGAGAACCGGAACCACTCGGTCTCATCATAACTCGCCTTCAAGACCGGATAGTTCACCTCGAAACGCAAAGGCCCGAACGGCGACTGCCAGATGAGGCCGGCACCGATCGAGGCGCGGAAGGCCATGGTGTCGAAGACCGTGCAATTCTTGGTATTCGGGGCAGGATCGGCAAAGCTGCAGTTTCCCGTATTCTTTGCTTCAGTCTTTTCCGGAGCATTGAACACCGTGCCAAAGTCGGAGAACAAGGCACCTTCAATGCCCCATTCGTCGGGCAGGAACACCGGGAAATTCATTTCGACAGTGCCGATCGCATAAGTCTGCCCGCCAATTGCGTCTGTGCCGCCGTTGTTGCTAACTTGGCGCGGGCCGACACCGGAAGCAGCAAATCCGCGGAAGGTGTCCGAACCCTTATAGAATCGATCCTGCAACGGCACATTGTCGCTGTTGAGAGATTGAATGTGGCCGGCATTGCCTTCCAGCTTGAGAATCACCGACTCCTCGTAGATTGGATAGAAATACCAAGCGTGCGCATCGACTTTCGCCGTGTACACATCGCCGCCAAGACCGGCAATCTCCGATGCAAGCTGGCCACGGAAGCCATTTGTTGGCCGGATCGGGCTATCAAGATCGTCCCACGTATAGGTCGAGCTTACAAATGACTTCAACGATTTCCCGCCGCTCTCGATGACAGCCGGTGAGGCATGCGAGTTATCGATGCCATATAGATCACGCCAATTGATGCCGTAACTCAGGAATAGCGAAGTATATTCGTCGAGATTAAAGCCGGTGCGCAAAGCACCACCTACCTGCTTGCTGTCGTAGGACGAGGTGTTTTGATTGTCGGTTTTCGTCGCAAACAGATCAATTCCGGCGGAGACCGGTGATCCCAGGAAATAAGGGTTGGTGAAACTGAAATCGACCTGCTGACGTTTCCAGCTGGCAGCCGTGTTCAATTTGACATCATAGCCCTTGCCAAGAAAGTTACGCTCTTGAAGCGAAACAGACCCGACGATCGCCTCGGCAGTGGAGTAACCAATCGAGAAGTTGATCGAGCCCGTGGATTTTTCCTGCACAACCACGACAAGTACAATCTTGTCCGGAGCCGAACCTGGGTCCTCACGGAATTCGATCTTGTCGAAGAAATCCAGACCGGTAAGCCTGCGGCGCGCGCGGTCAACCAGCACCCGGTTGAAGGCATCGCCTTCAAACAAGCGAAGTTCACGCCGGATCACCTGATCCTCAGTCCGCAGATTTCCGACAATGTCGATACGTTCGATATAAGTACGCGGGCCCTCGACGATATTATAGACTATGTTGAGCGTATTCTGGCCTTCATTGCGGACGATTTGCGGATTGACTTTGGCAAACACAAAACCCTGGCGCGCCGCTTCAAGTGTAAGATTCTCGACGCTCTTGTCGACCCGGCTGGCATCATAGTCCTCGCCTACGCCAGTCTTGACACCTTCTTTAAGACCATTGGCATCGAGCGTTGCCTGACCAACATTCACCGCAACATCGGCAACCTTGTAGCGCGGCCCCTCGACGAGCGAAAAGGTGATGATGAAATGCTCGCCATCCGGCGTCAGGTTGGCCTCGGCGGAATTGACCGCAATGTCGGCAAAGCCGTTCTTGAGATAATAACGCCGCAAAAGTTCCTTGTCGTATTCGACGCGGTCAGCATCATACGTATCGTTGCGGCTGAAGAATTTCCACCAGCTGTGTTCTGCCGTGCCGATGACACTACGCAGATCGCCGTCGCTGAAGCTGGTATTGCCCACAAAATCAATGGACTCAACCGTTGTTTCAACGCCCTCGTTAATTTCGAACACGAGATCAACGCGATTCTGCGGCAATCGGATTATCTTGGGCGAAACTTTCACCGAGTAATAGCCGGTCTTGCGGTAGAGTGCGATGACGCGCTGCACGTCGCTCTGCACCTTCGAGCGGGTGAACATCGTGCGCTCGCGCAGTTCAACTTCCTTGGCGAGATCGGTGTCCTTGACCTTGCTGTTGCCTTCAAAATTCACCTTGTTGATCATCGGGTTTTCTTCCACCCGCACAATCAATTGGCTGCCGCGCCTGAACATCTGCACGTCCGAGAACAGACCCGTCTGAAACAGGGCCTTCACCGACTCGTCGATTTTTTCATTGTTGAAAGGCTGGCCCGGCGAGACCTGCAAGTAGGACAGTACCGTGTCGGTCTCGACCCGCTGATTGCCTTCCACAACGATCGTGGAAATAGTCTCGGCGTAGGCCGGCGCCACCATCCCCGGCGGCCCCGCGACAGACGCGAGCGCCACCAGAATCAATGCCAAGACTCTAACGATAACAAACCGATAACGCATCAAAAAGCCAATCTTCCCTGACCAAGCCGTCCCAATAGAATCCCCGCCGCCGATCGCCGTTTTATCCGCTTCCCCCTTGATTGCAAATGAATATTGACCGTTTCGGTCAACCCCCAATTGCCATCGCAATAAGTCTTACGACGTCATTCCAGGTCCCCACGACCATCAGCATGATAACGAGTGAAAACCCGATACGGAATCCCCATTCCTGGGCGTTTGGTCCGAGTGGCTTCCCGCGCAGGGCCTCAATCCCGTAGTAAACCAGGTGGCCACCATCCAACATAGGGATTGGGAAGAGGTTAATAAGCCCGATACTGACTGATAAAAATGCAATCATTGAGATGAATTGAAAAACTCCGACCGAGGCCGCATCGCCTGCGGCCTTGGCCATGGCGATTGGGCCACCCAGCTGGTCGGCGCTTTCGCGTCCGGTGACCAACTTTCCCAGATACTTGAAAGTGGTGGAAACGATGAACCAAGTCCTGTCGACACCTTTTGCGACCGCCTGCACCGGACCCAACCGATTGGTGACGACATCGCCTTGTGGATTGTGTTTTACCCCCAGACGGCCGAGCCGCAACTTACCGCCGAATCCGTCCGCCTCTTCATAGAGCGTGGGCACGACTTCGAGTGTGAGCCGCGATCCGGCGCGATCAACGACAATGCTGACGCGCTCCCCGGCCATCGTCATAACGGACTCTTGCAAATCCGAAAAATTTACTATTGCACGGCCATCAATCTGGACAACCAGATCGCCAACCTTGATCCCGGCCTTCTCGGCAGCACTGCCTGCAAGAACTTCGTCAATACGTGGTTCAACCACCGGTACGCCGACAATCATGAACGCGCCAGCAAAGATCACGATGGCAAGCAGGAAATTCGCCAGCGGTCCGGCGGTAACAACCGCCACGCGCTGCCAAACCGCCTTGCCATGGAAATTTCCGGGTTCGCGGATGGTTGCTTGATCAGGTGCGGCTTCCGGCATGCTCGCCGCGTTGGCGTCGCCGAGGAATTTCACATAGCCGCCCAAGGGAATCCAGCACAGTTTCCAACGCGTGCCATGGCGATCGCGCCAGCCGGCAATCTCCCGCCCGAATCCAATTGAAAAAGCTTCGATGGTCACCCCGCACCAGCGCGCCACCAGGAAGTGGCCAAGCTCGTGGATGAACACAATTACCGTCAGGGCAATAATGGCCGACAATCCAAAAAACAGGAACGTGGCGACCGGCAGACCAAGGATACTCAACAAATTCATCGCCTCTTCCTGTACTCGCTGAAGCCTTTCGGTACAACATTGCACCAATTGCCGCTTCAACCCCCTCCGCTTCGCAAGGCTTGTGCCAAGACTTCGCAAAGCGATAGCCAACATGCAGAAAAACTTAACCGGTCATTAACCACATGACTGCCCATTTAAGTCAATATTTCGGCAAAACATGGTTACCAGAGCAGAAGGCCCGAACCTGTTGCTGTTAGGTCACTGCGGGCAAAGCCAATCAGCGCGGCAGCCGTTGCGACTGCCACCAAACCATCGACCCGGTCGATAACGCCGCCATGTCCTGGAATAAGGCGGCCGGAATCTTTTACGCCGTAGTGACGCTTCAATGCCGATTTGAACAGGTCGCCGCCCTGCTCAACCAGCGCCAGAAATCCGGCAATCGCTGCCAGCATCGCAACGCCGGTGAGTCCAGCGTAGATCGCAACAATTGCCGACGCCAATGCGCTGCCAACAATTGCGCCGCCCAGCCCCGCCCAGGTTTTTTTCGGCGACAGCACGGGTGCCAGTTTCGGCCCACCGATGATGCGTCCGGCGAAATACGCGAGCGTATCGGCGGCCCACACGATCACCATCACCCAAATGATCGCCTGCGCGCCAAAAGCTGGATCACTGCGCAGCACCACCAGCGCCATGGCCGGCACAGCAACATAGGGCACACCGAGATAGCGCCAGACTGCACCATCGCTTTCTTGAACCCGCGCCAGCAGCGCCGAAACAATCCACAGCACGGCGATGGCGATAACAGCACCGGTGAAACCGACACTCAGCGGCAGCAGCGCGCCACACAAAGCACCGGCCGCGTGAAGGGCAAACTGCGCCGGGTCCTGGCGATGCACCATCGTGGTCCACTCCAGCGCCATCAGCACGCCGAGCCAGCCAACGAACAGGTTGAACCACATGCCTCCCGCCCACACAGCGGCAATGACAAGGGGAATGAGCACTGCCGCCGACAGCGCGCGCGAGCCGAGGTCGGCCCATTTCGAAGCTGGAGCTTCCTGCTGCATCAGGCTGATTGCGCGTTCAAGCCACCAAAGCGGCGGTCGCGCGATTGGTAATCGGAGACCGCCCGGCGGAACACCTCGGCGCTGAAATCCGGCCAATATTCCGGCAGGAAGACAAACTCCGTATAGGCGCACTGCCAGAGCAGATAGTTGGAAAGCCGCTGTTCGCCACCAGTGCGGATCAACAGGTCGGGATCGGGAATGCCGCCGGTGTCGAGGTGATTGGCCAGCACCGCTTGCGTGATATCAGCAGGATCGATCTTGCCTTCCTTCACCTTGCGGGCGATGGTTCGCGCCGCGCGGGTAATCTCCTGACGGCTGCCATAGTTGAAGGCGACGACCAATTTGAGGCCGGTGTTTTCGCGGGTAAGCCCCTCGGCATCTTCCAGCAGCGTGACGATGCCGGGATCAAGCCCATCGCGCTCACCAATCACCGTGATCCTGATACCGGCCTTGTGCAGCTCGCCTACATCGAGGCGGATGAAGCGGCGCAGCAGCTCAAGCAGAAACGAAACTTCCGCCGCCGGCCGCGACCAGTTCTCCGAACTGAAAGAATAAATCGTCAGATATTCGATACCAAGTTCGACCGCGGTGCGCACCGCGCCCCGGAGCGCATCGACGCCCTGTTTATGGCCTGTTGAACGCGGCAATCCCCGTTCCGCCGCCCACCGGCCATTGCCGTCCATGATAATGGCGACATGACGCGGAAGGTTACTGCCTTGGGGCGGAATAAGCATGAAACAAGCCGCTCGCTCAGACCTGCATGATCTCGGCTTCCTTGCTCTTCAAGGCCGCATCGATTTCCTTGATTGTCTCGTCGGTCATCTTCTGGACTTCGTCAGCCTTCTTCTTATGCTCGTCCTCGCTCATCATATGCTCTTTCTCGAGCGCCTTGAGCTGGTCCATGCCATCGCGGCGCACATTGCGCACGGCGATGCGGGCCTTCTCCGCATATGTGTGGGCGACTTTCACCAGTTCCTTGCGGCGATCTTGTGTCAGTTCGGGCATGCGCAGGCGGATGACCTGGCCTTCGGTCGAAGGATTAAGCCCCAAATTGGAAGCCCGGATCGCCTTTTCAACGGCAACGACCAGCCCCCGGTCCCAGACGTTGATCTGCAGCAGGCGTGATTCCGGCACGGTGACCGAGGCCACCTGGTTGAGTGGCATGTTGGCGCCATAAGCATCGACATGGATGGGTTCGAGCAGGGTGGCGGAGGCGCGGCCGGTGCGCAACCCGCCAAAATCATGCTTGAGGGCTTCGACAGCGCCATGCATCCGGCGCTTGATATCGGAGCCATTATAGGGAGCGGGCTGGGCCATGGGATCAGTCCTTGGTGACAGTGGTAAAGCGACCGGTGCCGCTCAGAACCTCCAGAACGGCACCCGGCTTGCGGATGGAAAATACCACTACCGGAATCCCGTTGTCCCGCGCAAGGGCAATGGCGGCCGGGTCCATGATGCGCAGATCGCGGGTGAGGATCTCGGTGAAGGTTATCCGCTCATAGCGCTTGGCCTTAGGGTCAACCTTGGGGTCAGCCGAATAGATGCCGTCAACACTGGTTCCCTTGAGCAGCGCCTCGCACTGCAACTCGGCCGCCCGTAACGCCGCGCCCGTGTCAGTGGTAAAGAACGGCAACCCGGTGCCGCCCGCGCAAATGACGATGCGCCCCTTTTCCAGATGATGGATGCCCTTGGCCCACGAATAGGTCTCGCACACCGCCGGCATGGCAATCGCCGAAAGGACCCGCGCATCGGCCCCCCTGGCATTAAGCACCCCCTGCATGGCGAGCGCATTCATCACCGTGGCCATGATCCCCATGTGATCGGCCGAAACCCGGTCCATGCCCTTGGCCGCCCCCGCCAGCCCCCGGAAGATGTTGCCGCCGCCGATGACCAGCGCCATCTGCGCCCCTTTGGCGACGCAGGCGATAACCTCATCCGCCACCCGCCCCACGGTATCGAGATCAATACCAAAGGCCTGCTGGCCCATGAGGACTTCGCCGGAGATTTTAAGAAGGACGCGCTTGTATTTGGGTTTGCTCATGATACCGATGCCGGATGATTGCTCGATTGAGTGGGCCGTATTCTAGCGGGCGGGTGGCTGATTCGTCTTAACGGAGTTTGAGGATGTTTTTGCAGAGGAAGTGGCAAATTATTGTCCGCCAAGCCACCTATAGTCCGTCATTCCGGCGCAAGCCGGAATCCATCGTCCAGCGCGAAGACCGGTGCAACTGTAATGGATCACCTCGGCCCCACCATGGATTCCGGCTTTCGCCGGAATGACGAAAAAAATGTAGCTATGGAGATGGTGGAACGGAGCAACGAATTGAATGGACTGTCACCGAAATTCACCTAACATGAAAACTCCACGCAAAGGTATTCCATATTAGCCAATGCCGCTGGCTTGTGATGATGCTGCGGGAGTGAAGTCCCCTCTTCTCTCCATCACCGGCCTTGAGCCGGCGACCCAGACTGGATGGCAGGGTCAAGCCCTGCCATGGAGAGAATACGAAGGGATTGCGCCAATCACTGGCTCGCGTCATCACAACCGGCGCCGGACGCCCCTAGACCTGTGCAGCCTTGGCCACCTCGGCGGCGAAATCGTCTTCTTTCTTCTCGATGCCTTCGCCCAATTGCATGCGCACATACCCGGTGAGTTTGACGGCATCACCTGCCTTGGTGCCGGCTTCGGCCAGGGCTTGCGTCACTGATTTGGTGCCATCATGGACATAAGCCTGCTCCAGCAGGCAGTTTTCCTTGGCGTAGGTCTTGAGGCCCGAGGCGACAATTTTTTCCATGACGTTGGCGGGCTTGCCGGCGTTCTTTTCCTCGAGGATGGCTTTCTCGCGCGCCAGGGTTTCGGGCGGTACGCCAGTGATATCGAGCGCTACCGGGTTGGTGGCGGCGATGTGCATGGCGAGCATGCGGCCAAACTGGCTAAGCTCATCCTTGTTGCCGGCGGACTCGAGCGCCACCAGCACGCCGATCTTGCCCATGCCCGGTGCGATCTGGTTGTGCACATAGGAAGCGATGACGCCATTGCTGACGCCGAGAGCGGCGGTGCGGCGCACCGCCATGTTTTCACCGATAGTGGCCACCATCTCCGCCACATATTCAGCCACCGCATGATGCGAACCCGGATACTTGGCAGTTTTCAGTTTTTCAGTGCTGCCACCGGCTATGAGCGCCAGCTTGGCGATCTCGGCCACCATCGCCTGAAACTTTTCATTGCGCGCTACGAAATCGGTTTCGGAATTGACCTCGACAACCGCAGCCATGGTGCCCTTGACCGCAATGCCGACCAGTCCTTCGGCGGCAACGCGGGTGGATTTCTTGGCGGCCTTGGCCAGACCCTTGGCGCGCAACCAGTCGACGGCGGCTTCCATGTTGCCATTATTGGCGGCGAGTGCCGCCTTGCAATCCATCATTCCCACGCCAGTCTTCTCGCGCAGGTCTTTCACCATGCCAGCTGTAATGTCAGCCATGATCGCTACCTTTCATTCCAATATCAAGGAGGCCAGAAACTTATCAGGCCGGAACGGCTTCGGTGACGAGCGGTGTTTCCGCCGCACCCATGTCGACTCCGTGGCCAGTCTGGGCCATCGAAATGCCCTCGATGCAGGCGCGGCTGATGAGGTCGCAATAGAGCGCAACCGCACGGCCCGCATCATCATTGCCGGGGATCGGGAAGGTGACGCCAGTGGGATCGGAGTTGGTATCGATGATGGCGATGACCGGAATGCCGAGGCGGTTGGCTTCCTTGATGGCGAGTTGTTCCTTGTTGGTGTCGATCACAAACAGCAGGTCGGGAACCCCACCCATATCCTTGATGCCGCCCAGGGCCTTGTCGAGCTTCACCTTTTCACGGGTGAGCGAGAGCAGTTCGCGCTTGGAGAGGCCGGCACCTTCCTTCGCCACGGTATCATCGATAGTGCGCAGATGCTTGATCGAATTGGAAATTGTCTTCCAGTTGGTGAGCATGCCGCCGAGCCAGCGGGCGTTCACATAATATTGCGCCGAACGCTTGGCCGCATCGGCGATTTGCTCCGCCGCCGCCCGCTTCGTGCCGACAAACAATACCCGGCCACCCTTGGCCACCGTCTCGGTCACCGTCAGCAACGCCTGGTGCAACAGCGGCACGGTTTGAGCCAGATCGATGATGTGAATGCCATTGCGGCTGCCGTAGATGAAGCTCTTCATCTTCGGGTTCCAGCGATGGGTCTGATGTCCGAAATGCACGCCTGCTTCGAGCAATTGGCGCATGGAGAATTCTGGCACAGCCATGGTCTTGTCCTTTTCCGGTTGATCCGCCGCAGAGCTTTGTGACCGGATGATCCGGCACCGGAGGGACTGGCGCTATGTGGGGACTTTACAAGATCCCATGCGGCACTCCCAACCCTGCGTGTGAGTTGAAGTAAGAGTTAGTGCGCGGAGCCTATAGCGGCACGGCGGGACGAAGGCAAGGGGCTAGACCTTCCTCGCCATGGTCAGCCCGTCGCAGATTGGCACCATGATGAATTCGACACGGGCGTCAGTGGCGATTTTGGCGTTGAGGGCGCGGATGGCGTTGGTGTCGGCATCGCCCTTGGCCGGATCGGCGACACTGCCGCTCCATAGAACATTGTCGATGAGGATCAAGCCGCCCGCCCGCAGCAGTTTCAGCCCGCCCTCATAGTAGCCATCGTAGCCCGGCTTATCGGCATCAATGAAAATCAAATCGAAACTGCCGGCCTCGCCGCCTCGCAGCAGACGGTCGATCACCGCGGTACCACCATCAAGACTAAGATCAATGCGGTTGCCAACACCTGCCTCGTGCCAATAGCGGCGGGCGACGGCGGTCCATTCCTCGCTCACGTCGGCACAGCTGATGCGGGCGGCTCCCGCCAGCGCCATGGCTAGTGCTGAGTATCCGGTGAAGGTGCCAATTTCAAGAATGCGTTTGGCCCCCATGAGCTTGACCAGCATCGCCATGAAGGCGCCCTGCTCCGGCCCGATCTGCATTTGCGCCATGCCGCCCAGCCTGGCGGTTTCACCGCGAAGCTGCTTCAGGATTTCCGGCTCACGGTAGGCATGAGTGGCGTAATAATCATAGAGGCGGCCTTCAAGGCCGATGGTTTTTCCTGTCATATCAGTGCTCTCCGCCTATCTTGTTCAGCATCGCATCAAGTGCTGCGGGCCAGCCCAACCCGTGTTCCAGGCGTTGCCAGCCACATTCGGTGATACCACTTGGTGTAGCCACGCCAAGAGTTATATTATCTATGGCGAGCGGGACGAGCGCGACGAACCGTGCATCGGCGGTGGCGAGGACACCGAGAAAGCGGCCGAGGTCGAACCCGCGTGGCACCCAGGCCAGTGCCGCCACGCCGGCCGCGCTACCAACCCAAGGCATCCAGCGGCGCCAGCGAGCGCTTCCGGTCGTGGCAGAAATATTCATGAACAACTCTATTCCCTGGATCTCGCCGGCGTCCCCAGCACAAAGCGCTGATACAACCAGCCGATGCCAACGAGGCAAAGTCCAAGCCCGATGAAACTGGCGATGCGGTAGAGGCCTTCAAGGTTCGACATGTCAAACAGGAACACCTTGAGCACCACCAGCACCATGATGCCCAGCCCGGCATAACGGATATATTGCCGCGCCAGCCGCAGGCCAGTGACGAACAGCGCCAGTGCGAAAACCAGCCACACGGCGGAATAGGCATAGGATTCAGCCACCGAAAGCGACTCGATCTGCATGATATGCCCCTGGAAAACCCGTTTGGTTTCCAGTGTGATGTAAACAAAAGTGAGCAGCAGAGAGAGCAGACCGGCGGCGGGCCTGAGCTCCTCCCACTGCAGCACCTCAAGCCTGCGGGTGATGAGACCCAGCAATACAACCGGCGCCAGATAGGCCAGCAGAAGCGCATTGAATATGACGCCGCCCGGCACTGGTTCTTCAGTGACCACCGGATTGAGCGCACCAAGGCTCAGGATGACAATCGCCGCGCACGACCCCGCGATGAGAATGCGCGCGCCCCAAGTCGCGATGAATGACGAGAACAATTGTTGCCGGTACATCAGGCCATAGGCAGCGCCGAGCCAGGTGAGAATATGCGCCGCCATTTCGAGGAACTGCGGCTCGTCGTAGGTGATGCCGCCACTGATCAGTACACGGAGTTCCAACGAGACGAGAGATATCAAAAGACCAAGGCTCAGGCCTTCCAGCGTGATTGCCGACCGCAGATGCCCGGCCTTCTTCAGCAACCGGCTGGCGGCAAGGAAAATCACGGCCGGAACGCCATAGCCATAGAGCGGCCAGTGGGCGCCCAGCGGCAGGGTGCGGTCCTCATTCCACAATTCCCGCGATATGAACAGACGAATGGTCACCAATGAACCAAGAGCCGCTGAAATCGGCCCCTGCAGCTTCACCTTCATCAATCCAGTAAGCCAGGCAAACACCACGGCAAGACCGGCAATCGCCATGGTCAGCCAGATATTGTCGAACAAACGGAAAAGGCTGAACAACAGGAGCAACGCTGCACCAATCGAAAGTATACCCGATGCGTGATTGGTCTCAGCTTCGTCATGGCGGCTGCGACCCAGCCACGCGGTGCCAAGCAAGACGCCGGCAAAAACCACGCCCAGCAATGCCCAGCTGTTTTCGCTCACAAGTGAATCCACCCGCGCCCATGCACCTGTGATGAAAAGGACAGCGGAGAAACCAACCGTCAGCGCCCAGTTTCGCGGATAGGCCTGCAGCCGCGTGCCCGCCGCGCCAACCAGCGTAAAGGCAGCGGCGGCGGCCAGCATGTAGCTCAAGAAGCGCTGGGCCTCGGCACCAAGCAGACTGGTCCATAACCCCTGCTCGTCCATCGCCCATTCATGCAGCGCCACCTCATCCCACACCATCAGAACGAGGAACGATAAGACCGCAGCCACAAGTGCAAGTATCGAGAGGCCGGGCTTCCGCCAGGCGATGGCAACGAGGATGGCGGCTTGCGCAAAGAACATGAGAAGGGCTGGGCCTGCGTGATCGGTCTGGTGCACCAACCCCATGAGCAGCAGGCCTTCGACACCAAGCCCCACGAGGCCGATCGAAAGTTGCGGCGTTATGGTGCTTGACGCTGCCAGCGATCCGCTTTCATCCGCCAGAATGCGCCAGCCGCTCAAGCCTAAGAAAGAGATCAAACCCAGCGCGTGGAGAAACAGGCCGACGGGCAGTGTGTGTTCCGGCACGAACGGGCCGCTGCCCAACCACAGTGCCGTCCATGCCGCTGATCCTGCAATCGCCGCGAAGCCGAGCCACCACCAGTTGCGCCCGCGCAGCGTGGCAAAACTTGCGGCCAGTATGATCAGCAGATAGGGGAAGAAACTCCATGCCGAAGGATGCTCGGTCCGCACCATCAATGGTATGGCATAGGAACCGATCAAGCCGAGCGCTGCAATCAGTGGACCTTGCAGCCGCGACAATGCCAGCGCACCGATGGCCACCACTGCAAGCCCGCCGAAAGCCAGTGTTGGCGAGATCAGTTCATACGAAGCATAGGCCGCGAAGATGCTGCCGAACGCAGTGACCAAACCGCCCGCCGAGAGTGCGGCCGGCACATAGTCAGATTTGCGCACCGCCGATTTCCGGCGCACGTATTCGCCCGCCGCCACCAGTGCTGCACCCAGCAACAGACCGAGAATAATTTGCAGAGCCGGGGAAATCAGTTGGTTGTCGTAAGCATATTTGACGAACAGCAGGCCGCCGATGGCGATGGCCGCACCGCCGATCCACACAAACCAGCGCGAAGCCAGCGTTTGCTCCATGTCGCGTTTGGGTGTGCCGGGTATTTCGATCGCAGCCCGTTTCTGTGACCAGTTGGAGGAAGGTTTTTCTGCCGGTGACGGCGTTTCAGGTTCAACCGCCATAACAACTTCTTCCGGCACCACTGCCGCCAAAGGTTCCGCAGCCGGAATTGGTGTTTCCTCAACCGGTGCTATGCCCTGCCGCTGAAATTGCGCAACTTCATCGGCAAGCTTCTCGACTTGCACCTTGAGCTGGGCGATCTTGGTTTGCAGCGAGGAATTCTTGCTGAGGGCGATGATCGCGATCACGAAGGTTGCGACAACGATGAGAAATGAGAAGCCGTCCATTCCTGATTCTCCTGGGTGCCCAAGGTTACACGGCTTGCATGGCCTTGTCGAAACTGGGAAAAGCCGTGGCATGATCTTGCGCAGCAACATCACCACAAAACTCATGAGCGAAACCCCGGTGGTCTGGGAGGTGGCGGCGGCACCTGTCCCCTACCCCGATGCCGCTGCCCGCATGGAGCGCGAGGTCGAGGCAATCTTCAGGGGCGAAGCGCCCGAGCGCGTGTGGCTGCTGGAGCACCCCGCCCTTTATACCGCCGGTACCAGCGCCAATGAGGATGATCTGGTGGAGCCCAACCGTTTCCCGGTGTTTCGCACCGGCCGCGGCGGGCAATATACCTATCATGGTCCGGGCCAGCGCGTGGCCTATGTGATGCTTGATCTGAAACGCCGCGGCCAGGATGTCAGGGCCTTTGTCGCGGGCCTTGAGCAATGGCTGATCGACACACTCGCTGCCTTCAATTTGAAGGGCGAGCGCCGTGAGGACCGGGTCGGCGTATGGGTCACACGGGCTGATCGCGAGGACAAGATTGCCGCCATCGGCATCCGCGTCCGCCACTGGGTGAGCTTTCACGGCATCAGCCTCAATGTCGATCCCGATCTTAATCATTTCAGTGGCATAGTGCCCTGCGGCGTGACCGAACACGGGATCACTAGCCTCGCTGATCTTGGCTTGAATGTTACCATGGTCGATGTTGATCAAGCCCTCAAAGCCGCTTTCCTGCCAATCTTCGGACCGCTTCAATAATATGTGACTTGATTTATTACATATGTGCGCTAGATCGGCATTCATTGATTTTTCACAAAGGATTATCCAATGAAACTTTACTATTCCCCCGGGGCCTGCTCGCTCGCTCCCCACATCGTTCTGAATGAGTTGGGCCGCGCCTACACCATTGAGAAAGTCGATCTCGGTGCCAAGAAGACCGAGACCGGCGGCGACTACCTCAAGATCAACGCCAAGGGCTATGTGCCGGCACTCGATCTCGGCAAAGGCGAAATGCTGACCGAAGTTTCGACCATTCTGCAGTATCTCGTCGACAAGGCAGGGACTTCCGATCTTCTCCCCAAAATTGGCACGATGGAGCGCTACCGTGCCATGGAGACCCTGAATTTCATCGCCTCCGAATTGCACAAGGGCTTTGGCAGCCTGTTCAACAAGGCCATGCCGGAAGAAGGCCGCAAGATTATCATCGAACGTCTCAGCACGCGTCTCGGATGGCTCGATGCACAACTTGGCAAAGCCAAATTCCTGCTCGGCAATGCATACTCAGCTGCCGACGCCTATGCCTTCACGGTTCTCAACTGGGGCCAGTGGGTCGGCATCGACATGAAACAGTGGCCCAACATATCGGCCTTCATGGCCCGCGTCTCAGCCCGTCCCGCCGTGCAGGCAGCGCTCAAGGCCGAAGGCCTCGCGGCCTGATCGGTAAGGTGCAGACACCTCTGATAATGTCTTCCCCCGCATTGCGGGGGAAGAAGGGCCCCGTTGCAGAGCAACGGGGAGATGAGGGCCCATAGTCACCCACCCTCACCTACCTCATTGCTACGCAACGGGTCCGCTTCCTCTCCCGTTTCACGGGCGAGGACATTGAGCGCACCACCTTCTCCCGCGAGGGGAGAAGGAAGGACGTCTTCGGGCCTCACACAAATTCCATGATCACTGCGTCAACGGCAAGACTGTCACCGGTCCTGGCATTTATTTTCTTGACCGTCACATCGCGCTCGGCGCGCAGGATGTTTTCCATCTTCATGGCCTCGACGATGGCCAGCACTTCGCCGGCTTTGACTTCCTGCCCTTCGCCCACATCGATCGAGATGACCAGGCCCGGCATCGGGCACAGCAGTTTCTTCGATGTATCGGCCAGAACCTGTTCCGGCATCAGCCTGACCATTTCGGCTTCGCGCCTGGTGAACACTTGAGCATCCACCACCACGCCGCGATGGCTCAGCCGGTAACCATTGGGAATGCGGCGCACCTGCACCGTCACCTCCGCACCAGCGATCTCGCCCTTGAACACCGGAAGCCCCGGCACCCACCCGCATTGATCGGCGACATAATCGGTCTCCGCCGTGACCTCGACATCGTGCCATTCCCTGCCCAGCCTGACGATGCGATGCATTGCATGGCGGGCGACGTGGCCGTTCAACTGCATATTGATCTTGCACTTGCGGCGGGTTTCAATGTGATCGAGCACCGCCGCCACCTGTGACAGCGTGGTGGAGATTTCAGGAGTCAGCACATTGCCATGAAAGCCATCGGGAAACTCCTCGGCGATGAAGCCGGTCGACAGGGCACCTGAAATCCATCGCGGGTTCTGCATGATCGCCGAGAGAAACGCCAAATTGTGGCGGATGCCGTCGATATAGAAGCCATCAAGTGCTGTTGCCATGGCATCGGTTGCAGCACTCCGCGTTGGCGCATGGGTGCACAGCTTGGCGATCAACGGATCATACCAGATCGATATTTCGCCACCTTCATAAACGCCGGTATCATTGCGCACGGTGATGCCATCGGCACTTTCTTCCGCCGGCGGGCGGTATTTTACCAGCCGTCCCGTCGAAGGCAGAAAATTGCGCGAAGGATCTTCCGCGTAAATGCGGGTTTCGATGGCCCAGCCGTTAAATTTCACATCATTTTGCGCAGTCGACAGCTTCTCGCCGGCCGCCACCCGGATCATCTGCTCGACCAGATCGATGCCGGTCACCAGTTCGGTTACAGGATGCTCGACCTGCAAACGCGTATTCATTTCAAGGAAGAAGAACGCGCGGTCCTGCCCCGACACGAATTCCACCGTCCCGGCGGAATCATAGCCAACCGCTTTGGCCAACGCCACTGCCTGCTCGCCCATGGCCTTGCGGGTCTTAGCATCGAGCAATGGCGATGGCGCTTCCTCCACGACTTTCTGGTTGCGGCGCTGGATCGAGCATTCGCGTTCGCCCAGATGAATGATGTTGCCGTGCTTGTCGCCGAGCACCTGGATTTCGACATGGCGTGGATTGACAATGAACTTCTCGATAAACACCCGGTCATCGCCAAACGAGGATTTGGCTTCCGACCTGGCGCGGATGAATCCGTCGCGCACATCGCTGTCCGAGTGAGCAACCCGCATGCCCTTGCCGCCGCCGCCGGCCGAGGCCTTGATCATCACCGGGTAACCGATCTCGCCGGCGATCTTCACCGCCTCGTCGGCATCCCCGATGATGCCCATGTAACCCGGCACTGTTGAAACCCGCGCCGCAGCGGCGGCCTTCTTCGATTCGATCTTGTCCCCCATGGCATCGATGGCATGGGCATTGGGACCGATAAATACGATGCCAGCTTCTGTCAGCGCCCGTGCGAAGGCCGCACGTTCCGACAGAAATCCGTAACCGGGATGGACGGCTTCGGCCCCAGTCTCCCGGCAAGCCTGCACGATCCGGTCGATCAGCAAATATGACTGAGCGGCCTGCGGCGGACCGATGTTGACTTTCTCATCCGCCATCTCGACATGCAGCGCGCGGGCATCCGCATCGGAATAGACCGCGACTGTTTTGATGCCCAATTTGCGCGCGGTCTTGATGACGCGGCAAGCGATCTCACCACGATTGGCAATCAGTATCTTCTTGAACATTCAACCCGCCCGAAACTCCAGAATATCAAGCTTCTAGCGCGGGTGCGGGGCGCGGGCAACCAGACGGTGCGTTTAACCATCGGGCACCGGAATGTAACCGTGCTCTTTCAAATGGGCGGCGAGCGCCTCCGGGAACGGCACCAACCTTAGATTTTCCTGTGGGCAATCCTCAATGCTCTGGCCGGTGCTGCACGACTGCGGGCCAAAATCCGAATTGCGTTCATAGGTCTTGAGCATTCTCGCCCACGCTTCCTGGCCCTGCCCCAGCCCGATTTTGGTGGCGACCCAGGCCGCGAGAAAGCCGTTGGAGCGCCAGAGTTCCGGATTCAGCTTCGCCAGAAATTCCATAACCGCGAGATCCTGGGCGATGCGTGAACGCCATCTGGGTTCCGCCGTTACATCCTCAAGCGTTGCGCCCTTGAGCTTGCTGATCCGAAGCGGGGCAAAAGAGGCGGCATAGGAATCGAAAGCATAGAGAAATGAATTATCGGCGCTGAGAAGTTCCGCAGCCCCCTTGCCATCAACATTCTCAATCCGGAAGCCATCGCCATCGAGCAGCCCGGGTGCAATCGGCGTCCATCTCCCGGCAATGAGACCGGTTGCGATCACCGTATCCACACAACAATGGGCGCCGCCGGAGTTGCGGGTGATGACCACTTGCGGCAGCGGAGAAGCATCATCGAGCCATGCGATCTGCACAGCAGTGCCAAAATCCGCATAGGCATTACTGGGCGTCTCAAGGTTGAAAAGCGCCTGCGCGGCATCGTTGCCGGTGAGCTTCACCAATGAGTTGTCGCCATCCCTGACCAGTTTCGCAATGACGGTAATTCCGCCATCACTGAGTTTGGCCGGTGCATCGGCGGTCAATTCCGTGGCCGGCTTTTCGTCCGTGGGCAGCCACACGGCCGCTACGTAGTTCTCGCCTTTCGACAGGCGCGCGTCTTCTGGAATTTCCGGCCAATCCCCGTAGTTTGCGTGAAACTGCTTTATTGAAGTTGCCACAACCGGCCCGGCAATAACAGCGAACCATCCGCTCTTCGACGAAACCACGCGGGCACTTTGCCCGCCATAATAGCGGGCGATGCCGATCGCCTCGTCCTGATCCTGGCTGCTGGCGATGGTCAACCAGCGTTTCTTGCCGGTGGCCGTCAAATCCCCGGCGCGAGCTTCCATCGTCA
>JANLWG010000126.1:0-1736 GCA_031364405.1 Hyphomicrobiales bacterium | reverse complement strand
TGAGTCTGGATCAGATCAGTAACTGGTCTTTGCCAGGTGTCTTTAGTAGAATCCTTTGGCCGTCCAAGATAATGCCGCCATTTTTGAGCACCAAAATTTCCGACATCCCGGTTTTGATTTTGACGCCCTCCGGAATCAGCTGAACAACTTTCTCCAACCTCTCGATGTGACGCCATAGCGCCTGAATATGTTTCTTATGATGTGCAAGTTGCTCTTGCTGACTCATATTCACGGTAGTATTGAGCGTGTTCAGATTAATGTTCAAACCGGCTACAATGTCTTGGTAGTCGTCGCGGCTAGCCATGATCAATCTCCTGTTCAGCTGTTGATACTCACTGCACAATCATGCCGGAACACGAAAAGCCTCGCGGTGGCTCTATGTCCGCAAGCTTGAGCTTATCCATTCAATTGATGAGGTCAACCGTTCAACAGCGGAGCACATTGCACGAACAGCAGGACCAGGACGTAATCCTTATACTGGCCGGCATCCATGCCGCAGCGAAGTTCATCGCAGGAATAAGCGTTTTGGCTCATGCTGCTATGGACGTCTTGTTTGCCTCGCAGAACGCCGCCCATGCATCCATCAGTTTGTGGCGCTTCTCGAACTGATCGCCGCGCCGGTAAGCGGCTTCCGCTTTGTCGCTGATGCGGTGGGCGAGAGCATGCTCGCAAGTCTCTTGCGGAAAGGAGGTCTGTTCAGATGCCCAATATCTGAACGTGGAACGGAAACCGTGAACTGTGATGTCTCCCCGGTCCATGCGGCGCAATTGCATCGTCATCGCCATTGCTGACAACGGCTTGCCCTTGGCGTTGCCGGGAAACACGAACTTGCTTGGCGGAAGATTAAACAGCGACTTCAAGATTTCTACCGCCCGGGGTGAAAGCGGAATGCGGTGCTCATGGCCCGCGTTCATGCGCGTGGCCGGGATAGTCCAAATTGCCTCTTCTAGATCGAACTCGTCGCGTTTTGCTTCCAGAACTTCGCTGGTGCGGGTGGCCGTCAGGATGCAAAATTCCAACGCCAATGACGCGAGCGAATGCCGAGCCCGCAGGGCGACCATAAAGAATGGCAGGTGATCATAGTGTAGCGCCGCGTGGTGGCCTCTTGTAAGCCTCCGACGGGCCGGGAGGAGGGAGTTTAGGTGGTCATTCCAGCGGGCTGGGTTTTCTCCCGCGCGGTACCCCATGGCCTTCGCCGCACTGAGGATTTTCTTAATCCGCCCTCGGAGCCTCGAGGCGGTTTCCGGCACCTCAGTCCAGATTGGCTTCAGGACCTTCAATACGGCATCGGTATCGACAGCATCGATCGGCAGATCGCGGATAGCACCGCCATGTGCCTGTTCAATCCCTAGGCCGATGAAGAAGAGCTTGCCTGGAGGTTGCGCAAGGCCTCAAGCTCGGCCACGCCGAACCGCTTGATCGTGTTCTTCACCGATCAGCTTCTTGGCCGCAACGGCCGCATGGTGCGCGCCATCGACAGGATCGGCCGCGACGCGGATGCCTTCGAGGGTGCACCGTTTTTTCTCAGTGCGGACCGCTGATTACTTTCCCGCGTGCGCATATTCCCAATACAGCGCGCGGGCTTTCGCCATTTTCGGGCCGGGCTGTAGATTGCGGGTTTCGATGCGGGTGACGGGCACCACCTTGCCGTAGTTTCCCGTCGAAAAAATTTCGTCGGCATCGAGGAATTCCTCCCAGCGCAGGCTACGCTCATGCACGGTGACGCCAGCCTTGCG
>JANLWG010000124.1:0-13992 GCA_031364405.1 Hyphomicrobiales bacterium | reverse complement strand
GTTGAACATGCGGTGCAACGCGCCTCTGTGCTTGAAGAAATCGTCCACAAGGAAATTTCGGCGATCGAGCGGGCTTTCGGCGGTAATGAAGACCGCATTCGCAGCCTCGTCACCGGCATCGAAAACCAGCGCACCGCCCTGCACCAGGCCGGATTGATCATCAACAACGACGCCAACCCGCTGTTAACCAGACTTGAAGCCAACACCCAGAATCTCGACTCGATTATTGGCAACGCCCACGCCACCCTCGTCAGACTCGAAACCGGACTGCGTGATACCACCGCAACCTTGGCACAAACCATTGACGGTGTGAGTGGCCGCGCTGTTGCCGCCGGCGAGGAAATCAGCAGTCAGACTTCGCATATGGAACGCATGTCGGGCTTGATCGTCGGCGAGCTGCGTGATTTCTCGCGCCATTTGGCGGGTCAGATCGACCAGCTGTCGCAAACCGCAACAGTTTTCAATAGCGAGTCGACTGATTTTAGCCGCAATCTCCTGGGCATGGAAACTAGCGTTGTCCAGTCCATCCGGCAAAGTGTGGATCACCTGTCTGATATCCATCAGGATATCGCCCGCACCGTGGAGCGCGCCTCGGTGGCCTCCGCCGACCAGATGAAGCAGACGACCGCCACGCTCACTGAGGTGATCGAGACGACCAGCAGCAATATGTCGTATCATCTCAAGGCAACGTCAGGCGATGTTGCAACGACAATCGAGCGCGCCGGCATTGATGCGTCCCAACAAATCGACCAGAGCCGCACCCTGGTTACCCAGGGGTTGCAGAATGTTGCCACCGATTATCTCGACAAGGTTGCCAAGTCGCGTGCCGATCTGGTCAGCTATCTCGATAATTCTTCCGACAATATTGCTGGCGCTATTACCCAGGCGGCTGACAGTGTGGCAGGACACCTCAATGCTGCCAACGCTCAATTCCTGGCCAACATTGACCAGACTTCGAACAGCCTCCTCACCCAACTCAATGCAACCGGCTCAGGGCTGGCTGGACGGGTCGAACAGACCACTGGCAAACTGTTTGTCGAAATCGGCACGCGGGCTGAACATATCATTGCCAAGCTTGACGATTCCGCCGGCTTGGTTTTCGGCCGCCTGGATGATCAGGCGAACTTTGTCACCACCCGTGTTGAAGACACCGCCAACCGCATCCTCACTTCAATCGAGGACCGCACAAAGGCAACCGCCGGCAAAGTTGGCGATACCGCCCACCAGATTTTGGCCGCGATCGATGAACAGAACAACACGTCTGCGGTGCGCATCGCTCAATCGGCCACCCAGGTCCAGTCGGTTATCGGCGAGGCTGCGACCCTGCTGGCCAACCGCCTTGACGATACATCGAACCTGCTGATCGGCCGGATGGAAGGTGTCGTTACCGCAGCCGCAGGCTTGTTGGACGAGACCGCGGGACAGGTCCTGTCCGAAATCGACCGGCAAAACAATTCATCAGCTGCCCGCATCGTCGACTCAGCGGCAAAAGTGCAGTCAGCCATTGGCGATGCAACGATATCTTTCACGGCAAGGCTCGACAAAACATCGGGCCTCCTGGTTGAGCAATTGGAAGGTGCCATTTCCACGGCATCGGTCAAGTTCGACGAGACCGCGCGGCGTTTCCAGGGCCTTGTCGGCGGCAGTGCCGAAGAATTGGAATCGCGTATCGATGGTGCAGCCGAACGCCTCTATGGCCACATGAATGCCACCATCACGTCGGTGACGGGCAAGATCGATACGGTCAGCAGCGCGGTCCATGGCCGCCTCGATCAGACCTCCGCCGGCATCACCAGCCAGTTGCAGGCGGTTTCATCAACGCTCAACGATCTTCTGGTTACCACCAGCGGCACGATTGCCTCTCACCTCAAGGAGACTTCCGGGATCGTCAATCGCCAGATGCAAGATTCGGGGATAGCCCTTGCATCGAACATCGAAAATTCCGGCGGAGTGGTGACCGAGAAGCTGATTTCGGTGTCCGGCAACTTCGTGCAAAATGTTGGCATGGCGCGCGAGGAACTGCTCCAATTGCTTACCCGCTCGGCCACTGAAGTCACCTCGCGCCTGCAGGATACCACCACTGGCATGACCGGCCAGATTGAGCAGACCGCCCAGAAGCTTTATCACCGCCTCGACGAAGCTTCGGCTCACATGTCGGATGAGCTCGAGCAAACCGCCATGCGCATCAACGAACAGATCAACGCAACGACCGACAACGTGACTGGCAAGGTCTCAACCGTCACCGGTAAGCTCACGGTTCAGCTCGATGAATCTTCAAAGCAGTTGGGAACTCTGCTCGATACCACTGCCGAACGGCTCGGCACCCAGCTTGATCAGACTTCGACCGAACTCGCGGCCCTGTTCAATGCCAATACCAAGATGATGACCGAGCAACTCGATTCGACAGCCAGCGAAGTGACCAACGCATTTGCCGATACAGCAGTGCGCGTGACCCGCCAGGTGAGCGAGGCCAATACGCTAATTGCCCAGCGTCTTGAGAAGACCTCTGCCGAGGTTACTTCGCAACTCGATACCGCCGGCAACAGCATGTTCGCCAAGATCGACATCACGGCGCGCGATTTGGGCCAGCGCTTCGATGTGGCGACCGGACTTCTCGAACGCGTCACCGGCGATATATCCGGCAAGCTCGCCGGCACCGGCGCCAAGTTCGCCGAACTCATCGATACCGCCAGCACCCAGATCATCGCCGATCTCGGCAAGGCAAGCGATACTTTCTCGCAAGGTCTCAACCAAACGACACTACAGATCACCGGGCGGTTGGAACAGGACACCGGCCTCGTGGTCGGCCAGATCGACCGCGCTGCAAAGGAACTCGAAACCTCCTCGGTGATGACCGCAAGCAAGCTCGACGAAGCGCACCGCAAATTCTCCAGGCACGTCGAAACTGCCAATACCTATCTCGCCGATCAACTGCAGACTGCGGCAACCGCCATCGACGAACGCCTCGAAGGCATATCGATGAACCTCACCGGAAAGCTCGAGCTGACCGGCAGCCGGGTTTCCGAGCGCCTCGAAGATGTGAGTCAGTTGGTCGAGCGCTCACTCGAAAAATTCAACGATGAGATGGAAAGGGTTCTGGTTACCCGGAAGGATCAACTCGATCATCTTGTCGCCGATGCCAACAAGCGGGCCGGCGATGTCGATGCGGTGATGACCAATTACATGAACCTGATCGAGGAATCGCTGGCCGCCTCCGAGGCCAAGTCGAAGGACATCAGCCGCATCATCGCCGAGCAGACCGCACAGGCGACAAGCAATCTCGAACAGGAAATCAGGAAACTGGAAGCAAGTTCCGGTGGCCAGATTACCCAGGCTTCGCGCATCCTGCGTGATCAGCATGAGCGTGCGATGGCGGCGATGAACGAAATGATGTCGGCCACCGCCACTGATTTCCAGCAGACCGCCCAGGACATGCGCATCACCGCCCAGCAGGTGGTCAAGGACATCGATCAGGCCCGCATCGATCTGAAACGGGCGATGCTCGATTTGCCTGAAGAAACCCGCACCAACGCCGATGCGATGCGCCGTGTTGTCACCGATCAGATTGCCGCTCTCAATGCGCTGGCCGATGTCGTCAAGCGCCAGACCGGAACGCTCGATCTTTCTGGTCCTGGCATATCATTGCAGCGAAGTTACCGGGATCCGTCGCCGGGAAAATCTGAGGGCGCCACGGTCCAAGCTCCGCAAACCGGATCCGTGAGCGCCCAGAAAAATACCATCTCGCGGAGCGAGAGAGACAGTGTGCTGCGCGACGATACGCTAGAGCAGACAAAAGTCTTGCGCGGCAAGATTCTTGCCGATCTCGCCCGCAGTACGGAGAAGATAATCGAACCGGCCAAGGCAGCACCGGTTGCTCCTGCTCCAATAGCCAATTCACTCGCCGGTATGCCGCGCGAGATGGAAGTTCTCGTCGACAAAATCCATGCCTCGGCTCGCGATCTTGTCGAGGCAATCGACGGCATTTTGCCGCGCGATCTCGAGAAGATTTTCGCAGGGGGTGAACGCGGTGTTTACACCAGGCGGCTGTTTGAGAGCCGTGGCAAGCGTCCACAGATGATGATTGCCAGCCGCTATGGCAAAGAGCCGTTGGTGCGCGGGCGGATTGATTCCTATATCCGCCTGTTCGAGCGCCTGCTCGACATGATGAGTTCCGCACCCAAGGGCGAGAATATGGTGGAAGCCTGCCTCGCCTCCGAATCCGGCAAGATTTATCTTATGCTGGCCGAAGCCGCGGGCCGCATTCCGGCACAGTGACGGCAGCCGGCAGATGATCAGCCTTGAGGTGGCGAGCGAATGCTGGCCGGTCGCTGGCCGGTTTACGATTTCACGCGGCAGCAAGACGGCTGCCGACGTTGTGGTCGTGACGCTGCGTGACGGTAGCCATGTGGGGCGGGGCGAATGTGTGCCCTATCCACGGTATAACGAGACCGTGCCGCAAGTCGTGACGGCTTTAGAGGCGGCACGTCCTGCTATCGAGCGTGGTTGTAAGCGCGTTGACGTGCCCCGGCTTGTGGCGCCCTACGCCGCCCGCAATGCGCTCGATTGCGCCCTGTGGGACCTTGAGGCCAAACGCCAAGGCACAACCGTGTGGCAATTGGCAGGCCTTGCCGAACCCCGGCCGATGATCACCGCTTTCACCCTGAGTCTCGATGCGCCAGTGGCCATGGCCGAAGCAGCAGCCAAAGCCGGTGCCCGCCCGTTGCTCAAGCTGAAGCTCGGCAGCGATGGCGACGCCGAACGGCTGCGCCTCATTCGCAAGGCCGCTCCCCAAAGCCGCCTCATCATTGATGCCAATGAGGGTTGGACAGCGGAGAACCTTGTCCCCATGCTGGCGGTGTGCGCCGAAGTTGGCGTTGAGCTGGTGGAGCAGCCCCTGCCCTCATCCGATGATGAAGCCCTTCGCGGGCTGGGGCGCGGCGTCGCCATTTGCGCCGATGAATCGGCCCATGACGTTGCAGGCCTCGATCAACTCATTGGCAAGTATGACGCGATCAATATAAAACTCGACAAGACCGGTGGACTGACCAGAGCGCTGGCTCTGGCCCGCGCCGCGAAAGCCAGGGGCATGGGCATCATGGCCGGCTGCATGTTGTCCACGTCTCTTGCCATGGCGCCCGCCATGCTGGTGGCGCAGTTCGCTGAATTTGTCGATCTCGATGGGCCTCTGCTTCTCCAAAGGGATCGCCAACCGGGCATCGCCTATGACGGCAGTATCATGGCGCCGCCGCCGCGGGATCTCTGGGGCTGACCCGCACCAGCATGATTGCCAATCCAAGCGCAATGGCCGAACAGCCCGCCATTGCGAAATAAGTTGCTCCGCCGAAGCTGCCATAAAGAGTCCCCGCCGCCCACATCGAGCACGACAGGAGAATACCGCCCGACAACGCCGCATAGATGCCTTGCACTGTATTGCGCATCCCGGCTGGCACGGTTTCGCGGATATAGTGCATGGTGCCCAGGTGCAGGATGCCGAATGAACCCGCGTGCAGCATTTGCACCACGAACAGCAACCACAGCGGCGGTTCAAGCCCGGTCAAAATCCACCGGACGAGACCGCAGGCGATGCCAAAGGCGATCAGGCGCACCGAGCCGAAGGCCGTGAAGATGCGATTGGAAACAGCGAACATCACCACTTCCACCAACACAGCGGTGGCCCACAGTTCGCCGATCGTGAAAGTCGAATAGCCGATCTGCTGCCAGTGCACCGAGCCAAAGCCATAGAAGAAACCGTGGCTCGCCTGGCCAATGCCTGCCGCCGCCAGAAAGATCAGGAAAGGACCAGTCACCAGAAACCAGGCAATAGCGCCAATCTGCACCGGAGCCTGAGTCTGGCTCTTTTTTACAGGATCTGCCGGCAGCACCAAAGTTGCCAGCGCGCCAAGCCCTTGTGCGCCAGCGATCAGGAATATCACGGATGCCGTCGGCACGATCACCAGAAGTGCGCCCGACAGCAGGCTGCCAGCCAGAAAACTCAATGAAGCCCATAACCGGATGCGGCCATAATCGAGGCCGTGCAAGGTGCTGCCTTCGATGGCAAGAACTTCGGCCAGAGGACCGACCGGCCCAAAGAAGGCAGCGGCCAATGTTCCAAGCAGCAGGATCAGCGGAAATCCCGGCACCACCCCCATCAATAGGAAACAACCGAAGGACGCAGTTGTGGTGATACTGATGACCCGGCGGCGATTGCCAAACCGGTCAGCGGTATAGGCACCCATTGGTGTAGCCAGAACGCGGACTGCCACCATCGCCGCAAGGATAATGCCGATTTGACCAGCATTAAGCCCTTTTTCCTTCAGCCATAGCGGCAAAAACGGCAGTTGGATGCCGCTGCTGAGAAACAGAAAAGCATTGAACGCCGAAAGTCTGAGGCTGAAAAATCGTGATGGCATGGGCAGCTAGCGGTCTAAACCAAAGATTCACCAGTTTCTACGATAGATGGCGAATGTAACGTCTGCGCTGTTTGCAGGCCTGTGTGTGGAGTTGCGTATGTCCAGTAAGGGGATTGCCGGGGGCAAGCCGGAAGATTTCGAAGCTATTGAGCAGGCGGTTATGGAGTCCCCGCGCGGCCGCTGGTTTCTGTCCGAATACACCCGGCGGCATAAGACCAGCGAAACTATCGCACTGCTCAACGCCATCAGTAAACTGGAAAACATTGTAGCTTCAAACCAGGATATGGTCGCCGATCGTCTGGCCAAGGCTCTTGGCGTGATGACATCAATTGATGCGAAATTGCCATGGGATCCGGCTACGGGGGCCACACCTGTCACTGGCTTGGCGCGGCATCAAATGAAGTTCTTCGCGCAGGACGAGGAAATTTTCGAAGCCCCCGCAACGCCACCCCCAGCCGCTGCGCCTAAAGCAATGGAACAAAAATCCGAATTTACCAAGGACACGAAGCTAATGATTCGCAGTCGCACGGAAACCGCACTCGCAAGCGGGGATAGGCCGGCCGATTCAAACCATGCGCCTGCCGAACCGGCTTTGAATGTGGCCGCTGCAGTCGAGTCCCAATCACTAACGGACCAGTTACCGCTGGCCGAGGCCCAATCCAGGCGCCGCATCGTCATCATTCGCCACAAGGCCGGTGAAGAAATCAACCTCCCATTTCAGGAAGAAGCTCGAGCCAGCGCCTAGATTCTGTTTTCAATTATTTTCGCATAGAGTGCCGCGTCGACATTGCCGCCCGAAGCGATGACGCCGATCATCCGGCCTTGTGTTGCAATCTTGCCCGCGAGTACTGCAGCCAGCGCTACCGCACCTCCGGGCTCGATGACGATTTTAAAAACCTCGAATGCATAGCGCATCGCCGCACATACCTCCGCATCGCTGACCGTCAATCCTTCGCCAAGCCGGTGACGGTTGATGGCGAAGGTCATTTCGCCAGGCTGCGGCGTGAGCAGCGCATCGCAGATCGAGCCGGTGGTGCGCGCATTGCTTTCGCGATTGCCCGACTTCAGGCTGCGCGCATAATCATCAAAGCCTTCGGGTTCGACTGTGTGCACTTTCGTCGCAGGCGAACGCGCTTCCATGGCGAGTGCAATGCCTGCGCTCAGGCCGCCACCGCTGCAGCACACCAGCACCGTGTCGAGTTGGATACCCAAACGGGCCGCTTCATCGGCCAGTTCCAGTCCGGCAGTGCCCTGCCCGGCGATCACATCCCGGTGCTCGAATGGTGGCACCAGCACAGCGCCCCTTTCACGCGCCATACGGCCGGCAATTTCCTCGCGGCTTTCCGTGGCTCGGTCATAGGTCACAACTTCCGCGCCATAGTTCCGGGTATTGTCCTGCTTGATGCGGGGCGTATCCGACGGCATGACAATCACCGCCGCAAGCTCGCGGATTTGGGCGGCAGCCGCCACTCCCTGGGCATGATTGCCCGATGAATAAGCCACAACACCACCTTTCAATTTAGCCGGATCGAGCTGCGAAATGGTGTTCCACGCACCGCGGAATTTGAACGAGCCGGTGCGCTGCAGGCATTCCGCCTTGATCAGCACCCGCCCGCCGGTACGCGCGTTGAGCAAAGGAGATTCCAATACCGGCGTTCGAACTGCCCAGCCGCGGAGCCGTTCTGCCGCCTTTTCGATATCTGCAATTCCAATGTTCATGATCTCTCAACTATCCTCTTCGTGCAAGCTTCCGCGACAATAGCGCAAGACATATCCACCCTGCTACACTTGGCTACAGCCAGAGAGGTTCCCTTCAATGAGCCGCGATCCGCGTTACGATATCTTGTTCGAGCCCGTCCGCATCGGACCAGTCACCGCCCGCAACCGTTTCTATCAGGTGCCCCATTGCACTGGTATGGGCCACCGCGATGCCTCGGCCCTGGCCACCATGCGCGGCATAAAGGCCGAAGGCGGCTGGGCTGTGGTGTGCACCGAGATGGTGGAAATCCACCATGGCGCCGATGTGGCCCCCTACGTCGAACTGCGCATCTGGAACGATCAGGACTTGCCGATGCTCGCCCGCATCGCCGAAAAAATCCATGACCATGATTCATTGGCAGGCATGGAGCTCTGCCATTCCGGCTATACCGCAGCCAATCGCTGGTCGCGCGAAATTCCCATCTCGGTCAGCGCCATGCCCGCATCAACCGGCAGTCACGATCCCATCCAGGCCCGTGCCATGGACCTCCAGGATATTCGTGACCTGCGCCGCTCCCACCGTGCAGCGGCGCTGCGCGCCAAGCGTGCGGGCTATGATTTGATCTACGTTTATGCAGGCCACGGCCTCGGCATTTTCCAGCATTTCCTGTCGCGCGCCACCAATTTCCGCACCGACGAATATGGCGGCTCGCTGCAAAACCGCGCGCGCCTGCTGCGCGAAGTGATCGAGGACACCAAGGATGCGGTTGGCGATACCTGTGCGGTGCCGGTGCGCATTGCCATGAATGAATTTCAGGATGCCGCGGGCCTCGAGCCCGCCGAAGTCGAGGACGCCATTGCCATGATGGCCGAGCTTCCCGATCTGTGGGACCTGTCGCTGTCAAGCTGGGCCAAGGATTCACAGACCTCGCGCTTTTCCGAGGAAGGCTTTCAGGAGCCTTACATCAGTGGTGTGAAAAAACTGACAACCAAACCGGTGGTCGGCGTCGGCCGTTACACTTCTCCCGACACCATGGTGCGCGTCATCAAGTCAGGGATCATGGACATGATCGGTGCGGCACGGCCATCAATCGCTGATCCCTTCCTGCCGAAGAAGATCGAAGAGGGCCGCCTCGACGATATTCGCGAATGCATCGGTTGCAACATCTGCGTGACCGGTGATTTCTCGATGACCCCAATCCGCTGTACGCAGAATCCTTCAATGGGCGAGGAATGGCGGCGTGGCTGGCATCCCGAACGCATCCGCCCAAAAGCCAAGGATGCCCATGTGCTGATCGTTGGCGCGGGACCGGCGGGACTTGAAGCGGCCCGGGCACTCGGCGTTCGCGGGTTTCAGGTAACGATTGCCGATGCCGCCCGCGAGGCCGGCGGCCGCGTGGCGGGTGAATGCCGGCTGCCCGGACTTTCTGCCTGGGGCCGGGTGCGCGATTGGCGGCTGATGCAGATTGCCAAGTTGACCAACGTGTCGCTCTATCTTGAGAGCCCTATGACAGCGGATGCAATTGCCGATGTGGCAGCCGGCCATGTCTTGATCGCCACCGGTTCAACCTGGCGCCGCGATGGCACCGGCAGTCATCATGTGCGGCCTGTCACAATGGCGCCGGGCACGGACATTCTCACCCCCGATGACCTGATGGCCGGCAAACGCCCGCGTGAAAAACATATTATCATCTTCGATGATGATCACTACTATATGGGCGGTCTGTTGGCCGAACTGCTGCGCAAGGAAGGCCACGAAGTGAGCCTGGTAACCCCGGCGGCACTCGTTTCGGCTTATACCAAATTGACGCTCGAACAGGAGCGCATTCAAAGCCACATCATCAACCTCGGCGTGAACATTGTTGCCAACCAGGCCATATCCGCGGTGGCGGCAGATCATGTGAAACTCGCCTGTGTATTCACGGCCCGTGAAACGACGCTGGCCTGTGGCAGCGCGGTTCTGGTTACCGCCCGTAACCCCGTCGACGGACTATACCACGAGCTGGTGGCCAAGGGCGTGGCGGCCTCCCTTGCCGGTGACTGTTACGGCCCCGGCACAATTGCCGCAGCGGTTTATGGAGGGCGGCGCTTTGCCGAGGAATTCGGCGATAGCCCCCGCGACTTTCTGGAACAGCCTTTCCGCCGCGAGGTCACGGCCCTTGCGGCGGATTTGCCTCATTCTTGACGCGGCCGGCAACTATAATTATCCGAATTAAGCCAGCATTTACCAAACACGCCCACCATCGAAAAGTCTGTCAGCCAGGGGAATTTACCGTGCCGTACCTGAATTCAAGACCGCGAATCCTGCTCGCAGTGGGTGCCCTGTTGGCATCGCTATACGCAGGCTCTGCCCTGGCACAAGAGACTGATGTGACGAATTCCATCACCTCTGTGGGCCCCCGCACCGCCACCTCCGGCAAGCTTGCCACACGCACCGAAATGATCGCCGATCGCGGCGAAGCGGCCATGTTGACACCAGGTTCGGCCGAAGCGCTGCAAAACGCCATCGTCATGTATGAAGAAATCGCCGCAGGCGGCGGCTGGCCGCAAATCCACGGCAAAAAATTCAGCAAGGGCGCCAAGGGCCCCGATGTGGCCGCGCTGCGTCAACGGCTGGTAGCGGAGAATTATCTTCCGTTCGAGTCCCTGAACGTCGAAAAGCCCGAGACATTTGACGCCGAAATGGAAGCGGCCATCAAAGCTTTTCAAACCAATCATGGCGTTGCCCCCACCGGCACGGTGGCAGCGCGCACGCTGGCCGAACTCAACATCACCGCCGGGGCCCGCCTGTTCACCCTGCGCGAAAACCTGCCGCGTGTTGAAATTTATATGCAAGGCCTTGGTGATCGCTCCATTCTGGTAAACATTCCCTCGGCACAACTCGAGACTGTTGAACATGGCCGCGTTTATTCGCGCCACAATGTGGTCGCGGGCAAACTCGATCGCCCTTCGCCCACCCTTATCAGCAAAGTCAGCGACATTAATTTCAATCCCTATTGGAAGGCACCGGCCTCGATTGTCGAGCGCGACATCATTCCGAAATATCTTGAGGACCCCAGCTATCTCGACCAGATGGGTATTCGCGTGTTTGATGGCGTCGACGGTCCTGAAATTGACCCGGCCCTGGTTGATTGGCTGAACACGCCATCCGACCGCTTTTTCTTCCGCCAGGAGACCGGCGAAAAAAATGCGCTCGGCACCGTGAAAATCAATTTCCCCAACGAGCACATGGTCTACATGCACGATACGCCACATCGTGAATTGTTTGGCGCCAATGCCCGCTTTGAGAGTTCTGGCTGCATTCGGGTCGACCAGGTGCACACCGTGGTCAGTTGGATACTCGACGGTCAGGATGGTTTCGATGAGACCCAATACGAGATGATCACCGCCAGCGCCGAGCCCTATGAAATGAAGGTACAGAATCCGCCAGATGTGCGCTTCATGTACCTGACCGCATGGGCCACCGAAGACGGTGCTGTAAATTTCCGTCCCGATATCTACGCCCTTGACGGCACCGGCTTCGTACTCGGTCAACCAGAACCACGCACCAATTAAAATCCTACGGCAGATTATCGCGCAGGAAAATGTCGATGCGGATGTGCTCCTGCGATTCGGTCAGCGGCACATTGTCGGCCTTGGCCATCAGTCCACGCAGCGCACTGCGCACTTCGTGGCCGGGGTCCTGATTGATGATCGCATCAATGGTGCCACGAACGAGGGCGCGGCGTGTTGCGCCGGCCAGGTCATGGGCAATGAACACAATGTCCTTGGCGCGGCCCGCCGCCTCCAGTCCCGAGACAATGCCGCGCGTGCCGCCACCCGCGTTGTAGAGCCCGATCAGGTCCGGATGTTCACCAAGAAGCTGCGCCGTCATATCTTCAAGCCTGCGCCAGTCATCGCGCGACTCGCGCACCGGCAGCAGCGTGAGATTGGGATACTCATGCATCATCACCTGCTCGAAACCAAATTGCCGCTCAATGTGATCGCGCAGCGCCAATGATCCGGCAATCAGTCCAACTTTGCCACTGAGCCCGCGCAGGAACCGCCCCATCAGGTTGGCCGCCGTGCGTCCCGCCGATGAATTGTCGATCCCCGCATAGTGCACACGCTTCGAACCGGGCACATCGGAAACTAGCGTTACCACGGTAACCCCGCGTGCCTGCAGCGCGTTGATGGCTTCCCGCACCGCTGGATGATCGAGCGCCACCACAGCGACACCATCCAGAGTATCGCCCAGCGCATCAAGGCAATCCGCCAGCGCCTCGCCGTCGAAAACGTCGACCTGCCTTGCTGTTATGGAAACCCGTTCGCCAGTCATACGTTCAGCCATCAGGCGCACTTCGCCGGCAATGCGCCGCCAGAAATCACCGCTGCGCTCCGGCAACACAAAGCAAAACCGGTACTCGCGCGAGCGCGCCAAGCGCGCGGCAATCCGGTCAGGCTGATAATTCAATTCGCGGATCGCCGTCTCGACGTTGGTGACGGTGACACTGCGCCCCCCCGGACGCCGGTTCAGCACCCGGTCCACGGTTGCCGCGCTGACAGCGGCGGTGCGCGCCACATCCTGAATGGTGACCTTGGTCATCTTTATCCGTCCTTGAATCGCGACGGCGGCGAGCGCTCCGGGATAAGTCCCGAACGGAACTTCTGCAAGACGACTTGCAGCAGCAGGCCGATCAGCAACATGCGGATATAAGATGAGCGTGACGCTACCTCCGGTGGAAGTTGATTGGTGAATATCTCGGTGACAGACCAGATTGCCCAGATCGCCAGGGCACCGGCAATTGCACCCTTGTTGTTACCCGAGCCACCCGCCATCAACATGACCCAAACCAGGAATGTGACCAGCAACGGCTCGGTAGCCGATGGCGACAGAAATTTAAAGTAGTGCGCCGAAAGACCGCCGGCCACGCCCATGATCGCGGCTCCAATAACGAAGGTCTGTAGCTTGAACCAATCGACATCCTTGCCGGCGGCCCGGGCCGACGCGTCATTGTCGCGGATTGCCCGCAGCGTGCGCCCCCACGGGCTGTCATTCAGCCGTGCACTGATTATATAGACGATCAGCACGACCAGCCACACCGCTGCCAGGAATATGAAATCCGCCGGACGCCCCTGCACCATGCCGTCGAAGGGGCGCGGAATACCCGAGATGCCAAGACTGCCGTTGGTGATCCATGACTCGTTGACGATCACCAGGCGCAGAATTTCGGCGATGCCGATTGACGCCATGGCGAGATAGTCGCTCTTGAGGCGCACGCAGATTTTGGCCACCGCCCATCCGGTGAGCCCTGCAATGATGGCAGCTACCGCGAGACCCACCGGCATCGGCATGCCGAATCCGCCCAGATGTTTTTCGGAAGGTTGCGTGGTCATGATCGCCGAGGCATAAGCACCCACCGCGAAAAAACCCGCAATGCCGGCATTGAACAGGCCACCCATGCCCCACTGAATGTTGAGCGCCAGGCACAGGATCGCGTAGATGCCGCCAGCGATGAGGAAGCTCACGAGATAGAACAGAAGGCCGGTCCATTCCATTACAACAGCCTCCCCTTGAACAGGCCTTGCGGCCGGAAGATCAGCAGCACCACCATGATTACGAATCCCACGGCTGTCTTATACGAACTTGTAATCAGCGACTCATCGCCGATCCAGTTATAGGTCGAAAGTTCCTCGGCCAGACCGATGATGATGCCGCCGGCCATGGCTCCCATCGGCTTGCCGATACCACCAAGGATGGCGGCTGCAAACATCGCCAGCAGCAAGTTCCAACCAAGATTGGGATGCACATCGGTATCCATCCCCGCGAAAATGCCAGCGATTGCCGCCAGCGAGGCAGCGATAACCCAGGTCCAGCGGGTGATCTTTTCGGTATCAAGCCCAG
>JANLWG010000123.1:0-8811 GCA_031364405.1 Hyphomicrobiales bacterium | reverse complement strand
GTATCTGGTATCGCAGATCAAGGCGCATGGCCGCACACCGTTCTTGTCCGCCAGCGCAGCGTCCAAAGCGTCGGGCGTCACATAGTGTTGTACGCTGGCGCCCAGTTCAACAAGCGTCGCCGCAAGGTGAGCGGCGATTGGCCCGCCGTCTATTAGCAGTCCGAATTTCTGGCCGGCGAGTACGGCTTGCGGCGCTGGCTGGCCGCTGGCGGGCTTGAGTGGAAGCACGACGGTAAACGTGCTGCCTTGGCCGGCACGACTCGCCACCGAAACCGAGCCTCCCATGGCTTCCGCCAGTTTGCGCGAGATCGACAGCCCCAGGCCTGTACCGCCAAACAGCCGTTTGGTATCGGCATTGGCCTGCACGAACTCGTCGAAAATCCGGCCCGTCTCGTCATCCGCCATGCCGATCCCGGTATCGCTGACCGAAATCATTAACTGGCCGTTTTCGCCCGGAGCGGCCGACAGGGCAACACCACCCTTGCCGGTAAACTTGATGGCATTGCCGCACAGGTTGAAGAGGATCTGCCGGATGCGCTGTTCATCGCCAAGAATGAACTGTGGCAGGCTATGGCTGACATGGCAGGAAATCTCGATCGCTTTGGCGTGGGCCCGCGGGGCGAGCAGCTCGGTGACGCTCTCGATGAGAGTGACGAGATCGAGGCGGCGCTCCTGCACATCAAGGTGGCCTTGCTCGATCTTGGTGACGTCTAGCAATTCGTCGACGATAGACAGAAGTGCGCGGCCTGAAGCTTCCGCCGTCTTGGCGTAGTTTCTCTGCTCCGCCGTCATTTCGGTTTCAAGAAGCAGGCCGAGCATGCCAAGCACACCGTTCATCGGAGTTCGTATTTCGTGGCTGGTGGTGGCCAGAAAGCGCGACTTGGCCCGGCTTGATGCTTCCGCCTCGTGGCGCGCATCCTGCAATGCCGCAACGGCGGTTGCCAACGCCAGCAGACGGCGGCGGGTGCCGCGCCGCCAAAACACTTCACCCACTGTGACGCCGAGTGAAAGTATCAAGCCAGCGAAGGTAATTGCCAGGACGGGTTGTGAAGCATCGGGCGCCAGTGCCAGGATAAGGCAAATACCGCTGAGCACCATGACGATCGCGGCTCCGGCTATCATTGTGCCATAGCCAAGTTCGGGGCGCGCCAGATCTTGCAGCGCATCCTCCAGGGTCTTCTCGTCGGCTGGTTCCGGGGTCATGCCGCCATCGTGATGCATCGGGCTGTCCGCCACTATTCCAACTGCTCCGTGGCCGGCACAATTGCCATGGAGTGTTTGCAAAAGCCTTACGCCATCGGAACAGGGTTAACCGGCCCATAGCAAATTAGTTCAAATTTTAAAGGTCACGATTTGCGGTCCGGCCGCGGCCGGATTTCCTGAACTTTGAAATTGATCGAAATCAATTTCGAAATCTTCGATTAGCTGTAGCAATCCCCACTCGCAACGCATTGGGGAAGACGGCGATGGAGAGTTCCGGTTCAATGATACAAATGGCTGTGCTTGGGCTTCTGGCCACATTGGCGGTTGCCATCGGTGCGCTCGCCCACGACATGCCCTTTGCCGTTCACATGTATATTTTTGCCGGCGCGGCGCTCCTGTCGATCGTATACTTGGCCAGAACATTCAACTTTCATGAAGTTGCCAAGACCGCCGGCGGCTATCTCGATGGTGTCGTGCAGGCCGGTGCAATCGCCACGGTTTTCTGGGGCGTTACCGGTTTTCTGGTGGGATTGATCATCGCCTTGCAGCTCGCATATCCGGCCTGGAACCCCGATCTGGAATGGTTCAATTTCGGCCGTCTGCGGCCACTCCACACGTCCGCTGTGGTATTCGCGTTCGGCGGCAATGCCCTGATCGCCACCAGCTTCTATGTGGTTCAGCGCACCTGCCGGGTCCGCCTGGCTTTCGGCAATCTCGCATGGTTCGTATTCTGGGGTTATCAGCTGTTCATCGTTCTGGCGGCGACCGGCTATCTGCTGGGGGCAACCGAGGCCCGCGAATATGCCGAGCCGGAATGGTACGTCGACCTGTGGCTCACCATCGTCTGGGTCGCTTATTTCCTGGTGTTCTTCGGCACCATCATCAAACGCAAGGAACCGCACATCTACGTTGCCAATTGGTTCTATCTATCATTCATCATCACCATTGCCATGTTGCACATCGTCAACAATCTTT
This sequence comes from Hyphomicrobiales bacterium, assembly GCA_031364405.1. Taxonomy (GTDB): domain Bacteria; phylum Pseudomonadota; class Alphaproteobacteria; order Rhizobiales; family Aestuariivirgaceae; genus Aestuariivirga. The sequence goes on along the minus strand of JANLWG010000123.1, from coordinate 6,633 downwards.
CGGTTCCAGTTTCGTTTCTGGGTTCGAAGAGTTACTCGGCGTTTTCCGGCGTGCAGGATGCCCTCACCCAGTGGTGGTATGGCCACAACGCGGTGGGTTTTTTCCTCACTGCAGGCTTCCTCGGCATGATGTATTACTTTGTCCCAAAGCGCGCCGGACGCCCGGTCTATTCCTACCGCCTGTCGGTCGTGCACTTCTGGTCGCTGATCTTCCTCTACATCTGGGCGGGCCCGCACCATCTTCACTACACCGCTCTCCCCGACTGGGCCCAGACTCTCGGCATGGTGTTCTCGGTCATGCTGTGGATGCCCTCATGGGGCGGCATGATCAACGGCCTGATGACGCTGTCGGGCGCCTGGGACAAGCTGCGCACTGATCCCGTGCTGCGCATGATGGTGATTTCGGTGGCCTTCTACGGTATGTCCACCTTCGAGGGCCCGGTGATGGCGATCAAGTCGGTGAACTCGCTCAGCCACTACACCGACTGGACCATCGGCCATGTGCATTCAGGCGCCCTCGGGTGGGTCGGCATGATCTCCATGGGCTGCATGTATCATCTGTTCCCGAGGCTGTGGGGCCGCAAGGAAGTGTACTCCCTGCAGCTCGTCAGCTGGCACGTCTGGCTCGCCACCCTGGGTATCGTCGTTTACGCCTCCGCCATGTGGGTGTCGGGCATCATGCAGGGCCTGATGTGGCGCGAGTATGATGACCAGGGTTTCCTTGTCTATTCTTTCGCGGAATCGGTCGCGGCCATGCATCCCTACTATGTGATGCGGGCTTTTGGCGGCCTGCTGTTTCTGTCGGGAAGCCTGATCATGGTCTACAACCTCTATCGGACGGTGCGTGGCGACACGCGCGCCGAAGCGCCAGCCGGCGTTCCCGCGGCAGCATAAGCAAACTCAGGAGTTCACGCCATGCTGAACCACGGCACCATCGAAAGAAACGCCACGCTGCTGCTGATCCTCAGCTTCATCGCCGTCACCATTGGCGGCCTCGTGCAGATAACGCCCTTGTTCTATCTTGAAAACACCATTGAGAAAGTAGATGGAATGCGGCCCTACACGCCACTCGAGCTGGCGGGCCGCAACATCTATATACGCGAAGGCTGCTACGTCTGCCACAGCCAGATGATCCGCCCATTCCGCGACGAGGTGGAACGCTACGGCCACTACAGCCTGGCGGCGGAATCGATGTACGATCACCCGTTCCAGTGGGGATCGAAGCGCACCGGTCCAGATCTTGCCCGCGTCGGCGGCCGCTATTCGGACGAGTGGCAACGGCAGCATCTCGCTGATCCTCGCAGCGTCGTGCCGGAATCGGTGATGCCGGGATATGCCTTCCTCGCCGGCAAGGATATGAACCTGACGGATATCGCGGGGCATCTCAGGGCGAACCGGATTGTTGGCGTTCCGTATACCGATGACATGATTGTCAACGCCGAAGCCGACCTCAAGGCCCAGGCCACCGGCACCGATGCCGACGCCATGTTGGCGCGCTATCCCAAGTCGGTGGCCCGCGACTACGACGGCGATCCCGCCCGGATCACCGAGATGGACGCGCTCGTCGCCTATTTGCAGATGCTCGGCACGCTGGTGGATTTCTCCACCTTCAAGGCCGAAACGGAATCGAGGTGAACTCATGACTTATGATTTCATGCGCCATTTCGCCGATAGCTGGGGCCTTCTGGCAATGTTGGTATTTTTCCTCGGCGCGGTGGTTTGGGTTTTCCGCCCCGGTTCGCGCGAGCACTATGACCACGCCGCAAAAATTCCACTTGAGAACGCTTCCGAGGACTGAACCAGATGTCAAACACCGAGAAAGATGAAGTCACTGGCGTTCACACGACCGGGCATGAGTGGGACGGCATAAAGGAACTGAACAATCCGTTGCCGCGCTGGTGGATATGGACTTACTACATCACCATCATCTGGGCGCTTGGTTACACCATACTTTATCCCGCCTGGCCGCTGGTCAATTCGGCAACCGCCGGACTCCTCGGCTATTCCTCGCGCGCCGATGTCGTGCGGGAGATAGACGCGGCCAAGCAGTCGCAAGGCCAGTTGCTTGGCAACATCAAGTCCGCAAGTCTTGCCGACATCATGAAGGACGACAATCTCCGCAACTTCGCCAAGGCGGGTGGAGCTGCGGCGTTCAAGGTGAACTGCGTACAGTGCCATGGTTCGGGTGCGGCCGGCGGGCCGGGCTATCCCAATCTCAATGACAATGACTGGCTGTGGGGTGGCACCATCGAGAACATCCACCAGACGCTGGTCAATGGCGTGCGTTTCGTTTCAAACGCCGACACCCGTGACTCGCAAATGCTGGCGTTTGGCGCTGACGGCGGCCTCAAGCCCGAACAGATCGCCGATGTTGCCAACTACACCGTGTCGCTGTCGGGTGGCGAAGCAGATCCAACCGCGGCCATTCGCGGCAAACCGGTCTTCGCCGAGAATTGCGCGGCCTGCCACGGTGAAAATGGCGAAGGCAACAAAGAGCTCGGAGCTCCCAACCTGGCCGACCAGATATGGCTGTACAAAGGCGATGTAACATCCGTCACGGCCCAGGTGAAAAAGCCGCGTCATGGCATCATGCCAGCCTGGGGCGCAAGGCTCGATGAGGCGACGATTAAGCAGCTTGCCGTTTATGTGTTCACGCTGGGAGGCGGTGAGCAAACGGCGGCACAGTAAGTCCGGTCAAGGGCCTGAAGGGGAACGATGGTCCAGATCATCAATACTGTCGATACAACACATACTGACCGTCTCGATGTCGAGGCGGTCAACAGTGCTGAACGGCGCGCGCTCTATGCCGCACGCATCAAGATTCATCCGAAGTCGGTCGCTGGCACTTTCCGGCGGCTCAAATGGGCGGTCATGGCGGTGGCGCTTGCCATCTATTATCTGGCGCCATGGCTGCGCTGGGACCGGCCGGGTGCGGCACCAGACCAGGCAATACTCATCGATCTTTCCCATCGCCGCTTCTATTTCTTCTTCATCGAAATCTGGCCGCAGGAATTCTATTATATCGCCGGGCTCCTCATCATGGCCGGCGTTGGCCTGTTTCTGGTGACCTCGCTGTTTGGCCGCGCCTGGTGCGGTTATGCCTGCCCGCAGACCGTGTGGACCGACTTGTTCATGAAGGTCGAGGCCTGGGCGGAGGGCGACCGCAACGCGCGCATCAAGCTCGATGCTGCCCCCCTGTCTTTCAGCAAACTCCGCAAGCGCGCACTCAAGCTGGTTCTCTGGCTGCTTATCGCAATTGCGACGGGAGGCTTCTGGGTTTTCTATTTCGCCGACGTGCCAACCTTGTTGGGCGCGCTCGTAACATTTCAGGCCCAGCCAGTCGCCTATTTCACCATTGCAATTCTGACCGCGACGACATTTACCTTCGCCGGGTTCATGCGTGAACAGGTCTGCACTTACATGTGCCCGTGGCCGCGCATCCAGGGCGCCATGCTCGACGAGCATTCGCTGGTTGTCACCTACAACGCCTGGCGCGGCGAGCCTCGCTCCGGTCATCGCAAGAAAACCGAAGCGCAAGGTTTGAAGATCGGCGATTGTGTCGACTGTAACGCCTGCGTCGCCGTCTGCCCGATGGGTATCGACATCCGTGACGGCAACCAGCTCGAGTGCATCAACTGTGCGCTTTGCATAGACGCCTGTGACGCCGTCATGGAGAAAGTCGGACTGCCGCGCGGCCTGATCTCATATTCGACCACCAGTCTCTACGCCAGCAATGCCGGAGGAAAACACCAGACCTGGTCATGGCGGTCGCTGCTGCGCGCCCGCACCTTTATCTATTTCAGTGCGTGGGCCGCCGTCGGACTGATCATGCTGGTGACGCTGGTTGGCCGCGACCGGCTTGACGTCAATATCGTCGCTGACCGTAATCCGCTGTTTGTGAAGTTGTCCGACGGCTCTATCCGCAACGGTTACACCGTGAAAATCCTCAATATGAAACAGGAACCCCGCAGTTTCCGCATCGCCGTTGAAGGCTTGACCGGAGCGGCGATGGAAATGCTTGGTGAGGAGGCCATCGCTGCAGGCAACGGTACTTTCGAAGTGGCGGTCGAGGCCGACAAATTGCGCGCCGTCAAGCTCTATGTGACAACATCCGACGAAGCCGTGCGCAAATCAGAATCGACCAGTTTCGAATTCGTCGTGACCGAACTCAATGCCGAGGGTGAGCCCGAGTCCGGAAAATTTCCCGGCGTGTTCCACGGTTTCGGTGAGTAGGAGGCCAATGCCATGCACACGTCCACAGTGAAGCCGCGCGAGTTCACCGGCCGCCATATGCTGGTGATCGTCATCGGTTTCTTCAGTGTTGTTCTTTTCGCCAATGTGGTGATGGCCTACCTTGCCAGTTCCACCTGGTCGGGACTTATTGTCAGCAATGGTTATGTGGCCAGCCAGTCATTCAATGCGGATCATGCACGCGCCAGAGCACAGGAGGCGGCTGGCTGGAACGTTGAACTGTCGCACAACGCCGGGGCGCTCGCCATTGTCTTTGCCGGCCGTGACGCGGCACCACTCAGCGGTTTGATCGTCAGCGGACAGTTGCGCCGTCCCACCACCGAACGTGACGACGTGCGACTTGTATTTCTTGAGGGACGGTCCGGCACCTACGAGGCTCCGGCCAGGCTGGCAGCCGGCGTGTGGGAGGTTGAAGTTGATACCACCGGCTATCGCCAGACCTTCCGCTTTGTGGTGAAGCCATGACACTTCCCTGCTGCACCATTGATGCCAGTTGCTTCCAGCCTTTCATATTGGCCGATGAGGAAGCCGGGCGCTGGGTGAGCGATGCGGGGCCGGGCCTGAAGCGCATCGAGTTTATCGTGCCGCAGGCCGGCCATCCCGCGGCGATCCAGGAAATCGAGAAGGGACTGGCCGGGATCGAAGGCGTAACCCAGGTCCGGGTCAATCTCACCGGGCGCCGTGTTGCCGTTGTGTGGAAGACCGGAAGTCTTGAGCCGCAATCGTTGATTGATCGCCTCGGCGAACTGGGTTATGGCGCGCGGCCCTTTGATCCACGCGAGACCGGCGTCGTTAAAGACGACCGGGAAACCGCGAAGCTGCTGCGGGCTCTCGCGGTTGCGGGATTTGCCGCCGGCAATGTCATGCTGCTTTCGGTCTCAATTTGGTCCGGTGCCGAGGCAGCAACCCGCGACCTGTTCCATTGGCTCTCGGCAATGATTGCCATTCCAACGGTCGTCTACGCCGGGCAGCCGTTTTTCACTTCGGCCATCGGCGCGCTGCGCGCCGGGCGGGTTAACATGGATGTGCCGATCTCGCTCGGTGTCATCGTGGCGGCCGCCATGAGCCTGTTCGAAACCATCAACCACGCCGAGCACGCGTATTTCGACGCCTCCGTCACGTTGCTGTTTTTCCTGCTCACCGGGCGCTATCTCGATCAATTGATGCGGTCCCGCGCCCGTTCGGCGGTGGCCCAGCTGATGTCGCTTTCGGCCGAAGGGGCAAGCGTTATCGAGAGCAATGGCGCACGCCGTTATGTGCCAGCCCGCGATATCCGGGCCGGCATGAAAATCGCTGTCGCCGCCGGAGACCGTCTGCCCGCCGATGGCACGGTTGTCGAGGGAACCAGCGATATGGACCGCGCGTTCCTCACCGGTGAATCAGCACCCGAAACCACCGGGCCCGGCGGCTCTGTTCATGCTGGTGAAATCAACCTGACCGCACCTCTGATCGTCACTGTTACCGCGGCGGGACCCGATACTTTCCTGGCCGAACTGGTACGGCTGATGCTTGCGGCTGAACAGGGCCAGTCGCGGTACATCCGCATGGCCGACCGGCTGGCACGCTTCTATTCGCCAGCGGTGCATATTCTGGCGGCCACCACGCTCGTCTCGTGGCTGATGCTCGGCAACGGCTGGCATGGCTCGTTGCTGGCGGCGGTTGCCGTGCTTATTATCACTTGTCCCTGTGCGTTGGGCCTTGCGGTTCCGGCCGTTCAAGTCGTGGCGGCCGGAAGATTGTTTGGTTCGGGCATCATGATCAAGGATGGCGCCGCGCTTGAAAAACTCAGCCTCGTCGACACCGTGATCTTCGACAAGACGGGAACGCTGACCAGAGGCGAGCCGGAACTGGTTTCGCCCAGCGTCATTGACGCCGATATTTTGGCGGCTGCTGCGGGGTTGGCACAAGCCAGCCGCCATCCCCTTTCACGCGCATTGTGCCGCCACGCCGGGCGTCGCCGCATCAAACCGGCCACGATCAGCCACATCGCCGAGACACCGGGAAGCGGGTTGGCGGGCGATTTCAATGGCGTGGCGGTACGGCTTGGCAACCGCCGCTGGTGCGGTATTGACGATGCCGGCGATGACCATGGCCTTCTTGAATTCGTTTGTCGCATGGGCCGTCACCCGCCTGTCATCTTCGAATTCGCCGACCAGCTAAGGCCGGACGCGGTTGAGACGATGGCCAGGCTGCGGGCCCGTGGTCTCGATATTCATATTCTTTCTGGCGACCGTGAAACAGCGGTTGCCCGTGTTGCCAACATGCTCGGCATCGCCAAATTCAAGGCGCGCGCCGCGCCCGATGCCAAACTCGCTTATGTCGAAGCCCTTGGCCTTGCGGGCCGAAAAGTGCTGATGGCCGGTGACGGTATCAACGATGCGCC
>JANLWG010000116.1:0-2821 GCA_031364405.1 Hyphomicrobiales bacterium | reverse complement strand
GTTGGCGCGCATCGACAGGTGCGACACCCCGGTCTGGCCGCGAATCTTGTCGGGCACCGCAATGAAGGAATGCGAGGGCATGGTGTCAGTGCAGTGTGATGGCGTTGCGCGGTGGTCGTCAATCGCCCGACGGCGCGGCGGCCAGAGCCACGTCACGCGCTGGTCCGGCGAACCCCACACGTCCGGCCACATCACCCCCTCAGCAGGACATTGAAATGGTTCCGAAAAAGCTCACCGCCGCCCTGATCGTGGCCAGCGCCACCGCCTTCGCCGGCCTGAGCGGCTCGGCCCTCGCGCACGAAGGCACGCAAGACGACTTCATGCTGTTCTTCTCGATAAAGATAATGGACAAGGCCTACGACATGAAGGCCAAGGCCATAGGCGCCAAGGGCGGCATGATTCACCGCGGCGCAGGTGAAGGAGTTCCTCAAGTCGCCGTACACAGGCGGCTGAACTGCGGCGCTCGGCGCTGTCACGGCGGGCGGCGTGGCGTTTGACATCTGCAACGCGCGGAGGTCGCAGACCGAGGTGGATCGGCTCGTCGAAAGGGTCAAGGCATCACGGCCATCGGACACTCGCGGCGCCTTGCGGGAAGCTCCGCCCCAGCCACCGACCCCGCGTTCTCGGCGTTCGGATCCTTGGGCTTCGATCGGCCGTACCGCCGGATCGCGACGTCGCCCCGGGAAGGCCGCATGAAAAACACTCTCTGGATCAATCGCTTTTGGGTTGCTTCTTATGAGGCGTCCGCGAAAAGGCTTTGGCATACATCATTTCCGTACCTGACTCAGCTGGGGCTGTAGGTTTTCTTCTTCGAGTCAGATCGGCAATAGAGAGAATTTTCCAAATAGTAGTGGAAAACGGGAATCGCGAGGACCAGCACGATAACAACGACAGCACCAAACCAAGGTGCGGGGTCAAGTTTTGGTATTCCGCGAAGCGCGAGAATCAGCAATGCGATCGCCTCAGCGGAAACAAAGAGCTGCAGCATGGCCTGTGTTTTAAAGTATTTCGATGGCGGAGCGAAATCTACAACCCCAGCCTGATGCCATCTGAACCTGTAGAGCGCATAGGAAACCAGGATCATGAAGAATCCAAAGGACCCGAACGTGGCTGCGTGGATGAAGTCTGCACTGGAGAGAGAGAGGTATTTTGCAAAGGCTTCATTCGGCTTTATATTCGCGGCAGCAAAGAAGGCGATAGTTAATACGGCAAAGCTCCAAGCTGGCGTTTGCCAGATTAGGGTATCGAAGTGACGATACTCAGGGCTATAGAGTCTTTCTGCTTCCGTCTCGTGCTTGGTGCGACCGGCTTCGGCTGCGTAGACGGACCTCGCGGATTTGCGACTGCCCGTTGGTGATCGTGCTATGCGAAGAAGTGCGCCTTCCGATAGAGCGGCGTTCTCAGTGGACATCTCTTTTGGCTCAGGCGCGTCACCAATTCTGTCGGTCCCAGTCAATGCGTTTGACGTTCCATGTTTGACGGTATGGATTACCGCGCCTGCAGACATGTAGACGTTGTGCACTACTCTCGTCCGGGTTGTGAACATGTCAGTCGCTACGAACTTTGTGTACTCATAAACGCCGTTGACCAGTTCACAGAGGACGATCCAGCCACGCTCCACGATATACGTCTCAAGTACATGTTCATGGTAATGCGCGTTTTGCCAAGCACCGGTGTCGCTGCCTTCTGTACGTATGTAGGCTGTGTTGTCGCTATCCGCGAGGAGGCGAAAGCGAAGTTCACCATTCTCCATTCGGCTGTGCTCACAGCGAATCTGGTGAGCAGAGCGTGCATTTTCGGGTGATATCTGTGATGGCATCTTTTCTCCTATGAGCAGGTGGAGCAGGATCCCGTCGTGCAGTGGCTTTTTTGACGCCTAGCGATTCATGATGCCGAGGCATCGAACCCGATGATGACGGCCCGGGTTAATCCGATATTCCGAATACGGGCCAACTATCTTTGTACTTCTAACAGAGCGACGATCAACGGCAAAGAAGGCTGAATTGACAATCTCGTACCTCCGTACCTTGGCAGCGAGGATGCGGCTTGGAACGACAAAGAACTCTAAGACTTCACCTTCTTGTCGGGTGCTGGTCAGTCTCCCGCCTTGAATGTAACGGTGTCGGCCATCTGCACAATGTCTTCGATCGTCCATTGAATCGTCGTGACACCGGCGGCGATCGCTGGCGTGGTCTTGATCGTGCCGTGCTTCTTCACGAAGTTGTAGACCATGAAGTAGACGCTGATCGCGTGCATGTGGTCCTCGACTCGATCTTCTTCGAGAAGGCGTTGGTGAGACGAGTGAAGCGGTACATGCGCATTCGCATTGACAGATTGGCCCGCTCGCCGTGCGGGGTTGGAACGTCCCCGAGTTCAGGTGAGCCGCAGACCACGTTCTTGGTGGAGCCAACGCACACTGCCTCGTGTGGTGCGCTTCGACGAAGCCGACGCCAACGCCAACGCCAACGCGACCGTAGACCGCTTCGAAATCAATGCCGCAGCAGGTGCAACAAAGACAATGATCGCGCCAGTTGATCGGCAAGGCGGCTCAGATATTCGTCGACTGTCGTGGCGTATTCCTGCGGGCCTGCGGTGTCACGGCCCGGGAAACAGCCGCTCGTCCGCTTCGCGCAGGCGCCGGCTCAATTCGCGGCCCATGTTCATCTCGATCAGCACGAACTGTTCGATGTCCAGTTCGTAGACGCGCATCAGGTGGGCCGTGCTGATTTCGATCGCCACGCAGTCTTCGAGGGCGCGCACCGATGCGCTGCGCGGCGCCAGGTCCATCAGCGCCATCTCGCCGAAGCAGTCGCCGGCCGCC
>JANLWG010000071.1:0-1886 GCA_031364405.1 Hyphomicrobiales bacterium | reverse complement strand
CCATGGAAATAAATGACACCGGGCTTGGGCGCATTGCCGGGCGGGCGGAATACCCTGACATGCACATCATTCACATTGATATCCTCGACGATCAGCCGGCTAGGGCGCGGTGCCCGGAACAGACCACAGACCTCATCCCAGGCCTGGCGCTGCCGGTCGAGCGGCCAGGCCGCCGATTCAGGCGGCGTGTGGCGTGACAGCTCCTTATAGAACGCCAGCATTCCGGCATCGATGGGGACGGATGACATGGTTCTGTATTCCCAGCAGTTAATCTGTCATATGCGAAAGCTAATTCTGCCCGCCCGCGAACGAGCCGTCCATTCATGCCGATGTTGTGGCCTTTCAACAAGACACAATCCACCGTGGCGGAGCCCAAGCGCTCCGATCCCCGGCTTGATGGCGAGCTGATCGCCAGTTTCGTTCGTGCCCTGCCTGATCCGGTTTTGGCTGTCGACCGCCAGGGCCTGGTGATCGCGGCCAACGAACTGGTGCGCGATGTGCTTGAAGTGGACCCCGTGGGCCAGCATCTCTCCGCCGCGATCCGCGCGCCCGCCGTGCTTGAGACAGTGGCTGCGGTGTTGGCGGGCGGGGCTGCGGTCCTGACTGAATTTGAGTTGCGCTTTCCGCTGCCGCGCCGCTTCGATGTCTATGTCTCGCCCATCGCATTGACAAGATTGGAAGGCCCCGCCGCCCTCATCGTGCTCAAGGACCTGACGCGCGAACAGCAGATCGAGCGGATGCGCGCCGATTTCGTCGCCAATGCCAGCCACGAATTGCGAACGCCGCTGGCATCGCTTTCGGGCTTCATCGAAACCCTGTTGGGCGCGGCCAAGAACGATACGGTGGCGCGCGAGAAATTTTTAAATCTGATGCGCAGCCAGGCCGAACGCATGAAGCGCCTGATCGACGACCTTCTCTCGCTGTCGCGCATCGAACTCAATCAGCATCTGCGCCCATCGGGCAGCGTCGATCTCACCCAGCTCGCGCGCCATGTCGGCGATGTGATGTCAGGCATGGCCAAGGCGGAAGCCTGCGAAATCCGTTTCGATCTCCCCGCTGCCCTGATGGTGACGGGAGACCGCGATGAACTCGTTCAAGTGGTGCAGAATCTCGTTGAGAATGCCCTTAAATATGCAGGCGGCGGAAAGTTCGTCGACATCGCGGGCCACAGTGATGGTCGCGACGTGGAACTGACGGTGCGCGATTATGGGCCAGGAATCGCACCAGAACATATTCCGCGTCTCACCGAGCGCTTTTACCGGGTGAGTGTGCAGGAAAGCCGGTCGCGCGGGGGAACCGGCCTCGGGCTGGCCATCGTCAAGCATATCCTCAGCCGCCACCGCGGCCGCCTCGAGATTGTATCGGAACTGCACCACGGCAGCGCTTTCACGCTCCATATCCCCGCGCAAAAATCTTAATATATCAAGAAATTCAATCATATCGATTGTCATTATGGTGTCATGTAAGCGTCACATAACACTCATGTCACGGCCCTAGCTTCCGCCTCGTTCTCAACAGGAGTAGCTCTTATGAAACGCATTCTCTTAGCCGCCAGCGCCCTGGCGCTGCTTGCAGGCGCAGCCCACGCCCGTGACCAGATCCGCATCGTTGGATCCTCAACGGTCTATCCTTTCACCACCGCCGTTGCCGAAGCTTTCGGCAAGTCTTCCGGCATGAAAACCCCAGTGGTGGAATCAACCGGCACCGGTGGTGGCATGAAATTGTTTTGCGCGGGCCTCGGTGACGAACATCCAGACTTCACCAATGCCTCGCGGGCCATCAAGAAGGCGGAATTTGAAAGCTGCGTCAAGAATGGCGTCACCGAAATCGTCGAAATCGAAGTGGGCTTTGATGGTTTGTCCATCGCCCACGCCAAGAGTGCGGCT
>JANLWG010000042.1:0-10077 GCA_031364405.1 Hyphomicrobiales bacterium | reverse complement strand
GTGAACAACAGAGACCTCCTTCCGTCGACCAGCGCCTGATCGACACCATTGCCAAGGCCATGAACTGGATGGAGCGCCTGACCAGCGGCGCGATCAAAACCACCGCTGAGCTGGCCCGAGAGGATGGGATCGACGACGGTGAGATCAGTCGAGTTCTGCCGCTCGCCTTCCTGGCGCCGGACATTGTTGAGGCGATTGTGAAGGGTCGTCAGCCTGTGGCACTCACCACCCGGTATCTCAAGCGGCTGAAACCGCTACCTGCATGCTGGGTGGCACAGCGGCGACTTCTGGGTTTCGAGCCCGCGAGATCTGCCTGAGTTATCAGCTCACAACAGCATCCTCCAAAAAGTTTTGGACGCCGGAAATGGCACTCTGAGACTGATCGCGTATTCGCCGCCATGCTGACCCGAATTCACGGTCTCACGGCCTGCCAAACGCCCCCCTATATCGGCCAAGCCCCGGGAATGTCGTGGCTATTCCGAGACTGGCATGAGCAGGGTGTTTGGTGGTGGACTGGGTGGTGGGCGATACTGGACTCGAACCAGTGACCCCTGCGATGTGAACACAGTGCTCTACCAACTGAGCTAATCGCCCTCTTGAGGGAGATGGCGGTATAGAGGTGTGCGCTATTGGGAGTCAAGAATTCTGGACGTAGGTCCCGAACAGATCCTGGATCGCCTCCCAGCCTTCATCATAGTGCGCGATGACGCGGTCTGGCCCATATTCGGCAACTGGCCTCGGGGTGTAGCCGAAAGGCACGGCGATAACGGGAACGCCTGCGGCGCGCGCCGTCAGGATGTCGATCTCGCTATCGCCCACCATGATCACCTTGGGGTTATTGAGGCCGAGCCGTGCTACCGACTCATGAAACGGCCGGGGATCGGGTTTGGCAATTCCGAGCGTGTCCGGCCCTATGACGGAACCAAAATATTTCATCATGCCCAGCGCTTCGAGAAGCTGCACCGAAAGCCCCTCCAACTTGTTGGTGCACACGCCCATGGCAATGCCGTCAGCCTTGAGGCGGTCAAGCAGCACCAGCAGGCCTGGAAATACTTCGCTGCCAACGCAGATGTTGCTGGCATAGTAGGCAACAAATTTGTTGTAGTGAGGTTCCACGTCGAAGTTCTCCGGCAACTCGCCAGTCGCACGCAAGCCCCGGGTGATCAGCGCGCGCGCCCCATGGCCTACGAAAACGCGCACTTCATCCATGCTGATCGGACGGTGGCCAAGACCCGACAACACGTGGTTGGTGGCCAGCATCAAATCGGGCGCGGTGTCGACCAAAGTACCGTCGAGGTCGAATATGACGGCGCGATCTGTCATGCAAACTCCGCAATTCTGGCCTGTTTGTTCTGCTGCCTGCCCTGTGCTAAGAGCCCGCCAATTCGACAACGGGAGATGAAGATGGATATCCGCAAAGGTCAGGCTCTCCGCGACATACTCAAGGACAAGTCGCTGCTCAAGGACAAATGTTATATCGATGGCAAATGGCTTGGCGGTGCCGCCACCATCGATGTGACCAACCCCGTCAACGACGACGTGATCTGCACGGTGCCGAGGCTCGGAACTGCCGAGACCAAACTGGCGATTGCCGGTGCCCAGCGGGCCCAGAAGGAGTGGGCGAAGAAGACCGCCAAGGAACGTGCCGGCATCATGCGCAAGTGGTTCAACCTGATGATGGAAAATCAGGAAGACCTGGCCCAGATCATGACGGCGGAACAGGGCAAGCCCCTCGCCGAATCGCGCGGCGAGGTGGCCTATGGCGCCTCTTTCATCGAGTTTTTCGCCGAAGAGGCCAAGCGCATCTATGGCGAGACGATTCCCTCGCCCTGGCCCAACTCGCGCATGCTGGTGATCAAGCAGCCGGTCGGCGTGGTGGCGGCAATTACCCCGTGGAATTTTCCCAATGCGATGATCACCCGAAAGGCTGGACCTGCGCTGGCCGCCGGTTGTGCCTTTGTGTGCAAGCCGGCCAGCGAGACACCACTTTCGGCATTGGCACTGGCCGAACTTGCCGAGCGTGCAGGAGTTCCGGCAGGCATCTTCTCCGTCATTACAGGTTCAGCCCGCGACATCGGTGCTGAGATGACATCGAACCCGGTCGTCCGTGCACTGACTTTTACCGGTTCAACTGAAATCGGCCGCATGCTGATGGCCCAGTGCGCCCCCACGATCAAGAAGATCGGCCTTGAGCTTGGCGGCAATGCACCCTTCATCGTGTTCGACGATGCTGACCTCGACGCCGCTGTGCAGGGCGCCATGATGTCGAAATACAGGAATGCCGGCCAGACTTGCGTTTGCGCCAACCGTATCCTCGTGCAGGAAGGCGTCTACGATAATTTCGCCGGCAAGCTTGCTGAGGCGGTGAAGAAACTGAAGGTGGGCGACGGCACCGAAGCCGGCGTCACCACTGGCCCCCTCATCAACAAGGCGGCCGTCGCCAAGGTGCAGGAGCATATTGACGATGCCCTCAAGAAGGGTGCCAAGCTGCTGATTGGCGGCAAAGCCCTGGGCGGTAATTTCTTTGAGCCCACACTGCTTCGCGATGTGACTTCCAGCATGGCGGTCGCACGTGAGGAAACCTTCGGCCCGGTGGCGCCGTTGTTCAAATTCAAGACCGAAGATGAAGCCATCGCCATGGCCAACGACACCGAGTTCGGCTTGGCCTGTTATTTTTACACCCGCGATGTGGGCCGCGTTTGGCGCGTTGCCGAGGGCCTCGAATACGGCATGGTTGGCATCAATGAGGGCATCTTCTCGACCGCCGAAGCCCCCTTTGGCGGCGTGAAGGAATCAGGCCTCGGCCGCGAGGGGTCGCACCACGGCATCGAGGAATACGTCGAAATGAAATACATGTTGATGGGTGGGCTCGGAAATTGACCGCTGACGATCAGAAGAAAGCCGCTGCCAGGGCAGCACTCGAATACGTGAAGCCCGGCATGAAGCTAGGGCTCGGAACCGGCTCGACGGCGAAGCACTTTGTTAATCTCATTGGTGAGAAAGTGAAGGCTGGCCTTGATGTGTTGTGTGTACCCACTTCGGAGGAGACCCGCAAGCAAGCCGAGAGCCTGGGCATTCCGCTGACCACGCTCGATGCTCATTCGTTCCTCGACCTGACCGTCGATGGCGCCGACGAATTCGATGCCGATTTCAATGTAATGAAGGGCGGCGGCGGCGCGCTGCTACGCGAGAAGATCGTAGCGGCTTCCTCGCGTCATGTGGTGATCATCGCCGATCAATCGAAGAAGGTTGCTGTACTTGGTGCCCATCCGGTGCCGATCGAGGTTGTGCCTTTCGGTGCCAAGGCAACCGCGTGGAAGATCGAGCGTGCTTGTGATTACCTCGGCATCAAACCCAGCAAGATGAGCGTGCGCCAGCGTGACGGCAAACGTTTCATCACCGAAGGTGGCCATATCATCATCGACTGTGTGGTCGGCAGGATTCCCGAACCCAAGCGGCTGGCGGATTTGCTCTCGATGCTGCCGGGCGTCGTCGATCACGGCCTATTCATCGGCATCTGTGGCATCATCCTGATGGGCACGCCGGATGGCGTGACCACCTTCAGGAAAAAATGACATAACCCATGGCGGTTTTCGATTACGACCTCTTTGTCATTGGCGCGGGCTCTGGCGGTGTCAGGGCCGCCCGCATTGCCGCCATGCATGGCGCCAAGGTCGCGGTGGCCGAAGAATATCGCGTCGGCGGCACCTGCGTCATCCGTGGTTGCGTGCCGAAAAAACTCCTGGTCTACGCCTCGAAGTTTGCCGAGGAGTTCGAGGATGCCGTGGGTTTCGGCTGGACCTCGGAGAAAGTCTCCTTCGATTGGCCTACCCTCATCGCCAACAAGGACATGGAAATCGACCGCCTGAACAAGGCCTATATCCGCAATCTGGAAGCGGCCGGCGCCGAGCTTATACTCCAACGCGCCGAACTTGAGGACCGCCACACCATCCGCCTGGCATCGGGCCGCAGGGTGACGGCAAAGCATATCCTGATCGCCACCGGTGCAGCACCCTTCGTGCCGCGCCATCTGCCCGGTCACGAACTGGCAATCACTTCCAATGAAGCCTTCCACCTTGAAAAACTGCCCGCCCGCATGGTGATTGCCGGTGGCGGTTATATCGCGGTGGAGTTCGCCGGTATTTTTTCCGGCCTCGGTGTCGAGACAATTCTGATCTATCGCGGCGAGCAGATATTGCGCGGTTTCGATGATGATATTCGCGATCATCTGGCTGGCGAGATGAAGAAGAAGGGTATCGAAATCCGCACCCAGTCCGATGTGGCGAAGATCGAACGCTCCGGCACGGGCGTCAGGGTTACGCTGAACGATGGCAGCGGCTTTGGCGCGGGGCACGTCATGTTCGCCACCGGCCGTGTACCCAATGTGGCGGGGCTTGGTCTCGAGAACGCCGGGGTCGAATTAACCCCTCACTATGCTGTGAAGGTCGACGATTATTCACGGACCACAGTGGACAATATCTACGCCGTTGGCGATGTTACCAACCGGGTGAACCTGACCCCCGTCGCCATCCGCGAGGGCCAAGCATTTGCCGACACGGTATTTGGCGGCACGCAAGTGCAAGTCGACCACACGATGATACCAACAGCGGTATTCTCCCAGCCGGAAATCGGCACTGTGGGATTGACCGAAGCTGAGGCGCGCACGCGCTATGCCTTGATCGACATATACAAGAGCGCCTTCAAGCCGATGAAGCACACGCTTTCCGGCCGGGACGAACGCACTCTGATGAAGCTCGTCGTCGATGGCGGAACCGGCCGGGTTTTGGGTTGCCACATCTGCGGACCTGATGCTGGCGAGATGGCGCAATTGCTGGGCATTGCGGTTAGATTGGGCGCCAAAAAATCGGACTTTGACGCGACCATGGCGGTTCACCCCACAGCGTCCGAGGAGCTCGTAACCTTGCGGGAGAAATGGCATCCGTCCAAATAGCGGAATAATCTGAGCTTTTGCGGCGTACTACGATGCAGAAGGGTCATTCATGGATTTTCGCACTGAGCTAGCCGGGGAA
This sequence comes from Hyphomicrobiales bacterium, assembly GCA_031364405.1. Taxonomy (GTDB): domain Bacteria; phylum Pseudomonadota; class Alphaproteobacteria; order Rhizobiales; family Aestuariivirgaceae; genus Aestuariivirga. The sequence continues at coordinate 5,047 of JANLWG010000042.1, read as the reverse complement.
CTTCCCCACCTGCGCCGCTTTGCCCGCGCCTTGGCGGGCGATACCGCATTGGCCGATGATCTGGTGCAGGATTGTGTTGAGCGGGCGTTGAACAAAAGCCACCTCTATGATCCAGCCCGGCCGCTGCGCGCCTGGCTTTACACCGTGCTGCGCAACATTTTTATCAGTGGCCTGCGCCGGGATGGCCGCTCGGCAGTGGTTAAGACCGTTGACGAACTTTTGGGCAGCGAAGGGTCAAGCCCACCCGCCCAGGAAGACCGCCTGTCGGCCGCTCTGGTAGCTGAGGCTCTGAACCGGCTGCCGCCCCAGCACCGCGAGGTGATCATTCTCGTAGGCCTGGAAGAAATGAGTTACCGCGATGTGGCCGAGATCGTCGGGGTGCCGTTGGGCACGGTGATGTCGCGGCTGTCACGGGCACGTGAATCGCTCCGGCAGATTTTAGAGGACCGTGGGGTAGCGGTCTTGAGGCGAGTGAAATGACAAAGATTGAAAAAATCGACGAGTGGGCACTCCACGCCCACGTGGATGGAGAGCTGGCCGGCGAAATGAACGCCGAGATCGAGGCCTATCTCAAGACCGATGCGGAAGCCGCCAAGCGGATTGAGGCCTGGCGCCAGCAGCGCATTGCCTTGAAGCAGATGTTTGACAGCGTACTCGATGAACCGATCCCCGCCAGCCTCCACGCCACGCTGCGCAATGGTGGATCATGGCGCGCCAGACCTTACATGAACATCGCCGCGGCGTTGACCATGCTGGTAATTGGCGGGGCGGCGGGCTGGTTCCTTGGGCACGATCCCGCAGGCTACCGGCTGATGTCGATCGCCGACCAGGCAATCGTCGCCCATGAGGTCTATGCAGCCGAAGTCAAACACCCGGTCGAGGTTCTGGCCTCCGAGAAGGATCATCTTCAGGCTTGGCTGTCAAAGCGCGTGGGCTCTGACTTCGTCGTTCCCGATCTTGCGGACGAGGGTTACACTCTGCTCGGCGGACGCTTGCTGGCGGCGGAAAACCGGCCGGCGGCCCAGTTGATGTATGAAGATTCCGAGAAAAAGCGTATCACCATTTTCCTCACTTCGAACCCCGGCAACAGCAAAGCCGCCGTGCAGATTCAGCAGCAGGGAAATCTGGTCGCTTGCTATTGGCTCGATGGCCGGCTGGCATATGCGGTCGCTGGAGAAATGGACCGCGATAGCATGATGCGGCTCGCCAAGGTGATTTACGATCAGTTCGACAGCTGATCAGTCAATCACCTCGAAGTGGGCTTCCGTGGTGATCCCGTTGTTGATCGGCAGCAGATCTTGCGGGCAGGCGGAGAACGCCACGATGGCATCCATCTCGGCCTGGAACACCACATGGTCGCCGGGTCTGCACAGGCAGTTGCCCCATTCCAGTGCGCCATCCTGGCGCCAAGGGATATTCATGAAGGTGTTGAGCGAGGCGGGGCAATAGGGCACGTATATTCCCAGCTCGGCCAGACCGCCATGCATGTTGTCGCGGCAATTGTCATGGTAGGCGGTGCAACCCAAAAGCCCGTAACGTTCATTATCGCACGGCGCAATCAGCGTGTCGTGGCGGCCCGGCGAAGTATCCTCGATGAGGGTGAGAATGGGGCGGCGGCGGTTGGTCACCATCTTGTCGCCGACGATTGGATAGAGTCTGGTCCAGAACGCCCGGCAATGTTCCATGCCCATATACTCGCGCATGTCGCCCGCATTGAAGGCCCAGGTATCAACGATTTGATTGCCATGGGTGTTGACGATCTTGACCGACTGTCCTTTGCTCACCCGTACCGCCCTTCCGCGCCGTGCTGGAATTGTCTGTAACGTGCCCATGGGATTCTCCTGTTCTGATACCCCGAAGGCTAGCCGATCCGTCGTACGCCTGCTAGAAGCGCGTCCAAACCTGATTTGGACCCGTCCGCCCATGGATAACACGACCAAGAAAACCGACCGCTACCGCGACACGGTGTTCCTGCCCAAAACCGATTTCGGCATGAAGGCGGGCTTGCCGCAGAAGGAGCCCGAACTTTTGAAGCGCTGGGAGGACATGGGCCTCTACAAACGTCTGCGCGCCGAGAGCCGGGGGCGGCCCAAATACGTGCTCCACGATGGCCCACCTTACGCAAATGGCAACATCCACTTGGGTACGGCCCTCAACAAGATCCTCAAGGATATCGTGACGCGCTCGCGCCAGATGGCCGGCTTCGACTCGAATTATGTGCCGGGTTGGGATTGTCATGGCCTCCCCATCGAATGGAAAGTCGAGGAGGAATACCGCGCCAAGGGCAAGAACAAGGACGCCGTGCCGATCAACGACTTCCGCAAGGAATGCCGCAATTTCGCCGCCCACTGGATCGACGTACAGCGCGAGGAATTCAAGCGCCTGGGCGTTACCGGCGATTGGGACAACCCCTATCTCACCATGAATTTTCGCGCCGAGGCGTTGATCGCCAAGGAACTGCTGAAATTCGCCGCCTCGGGCCAACTCTATCGCGGTTCGAAACCGGTGATGTGGAGCGTGGTGGAAAAGACCGCGCTGGCGGAGGCTGAGGTTGAGTACGAGGACTATACGAGCGACACGATCTGGGTGAAGTTTCCGATTTCTGGTCGATGGCTAGACGGGCGACTGGTTCCACCAAGCGATAGGCTTAAGGGCACATCCATTCTAATTTGGACAACCACCCCCTGGACGATCCCGGGCAACCGGGCAATCTCGTTTTCGTCAAAGATTGATTACGTTCAAATGGAAGTGGAGGCCGCACCAAAAGGTAACTGGGCAAAGGTTGGTGATAGATTCATTGTTGCTGCAAACCTTATTGAAGAGGTCGCAAAGGCCGCGAAAATTGAAAGATGGAGGAATGTCGCTGGAGACGTAATTGAAGGGTTTGAGGGATTTGTTTGCTCTCACCCACTAAAGGATCTCGGTTACGATTTCGATGTACCGCTGTTCGAAGGCGATCACGTCACTGATGACACCGGTACAGGCTTTGTTCACACGGCACCGGGGCATGGTGCGGACGACTACAATATTTGGGTTGAGAACGAGCCGAAGTTACGACGACTCCACATCTCTACCGCCATCCCCTTCACTGTCGATGCTGATGGTTTCTTCACCAAGGACGCCCCCGGCTTCGGGGGCAAGCGCGTCATCACCGACAAGGGCGAGAAGGGCGATGCCAATGACGCGGTGATCAGTGCACTGAAGGATGCGGGTATGCTCATTGCCCGTGGCCGCATGAAGCATCAGTATCCCCATTCATGGCGTTCCAAGAAGCCGATCATCTTCCGCAATACGCCGCAGTGGTTCATCTCAATGTCGTCACACGGGCTGCGTGACATTGCGTTGAAGGCCATCGACGAAACCAAATTCTTTCCAGCAGCCGGCCAGAACCGCTTGCGCGCGATGATCGCTGACCGGCCTGATTGGGTGATCTCCCGCCAGCGCGCCTGGGGCGTTCCCATTGCCGTTTTCGTGAACAAGGAAACCGGACAAATCCTCAACGATATCAAGGTGATCCAGCGCATTGAGGATTCATTTTCTCAAGAGGGTGCCGACGCCTGGTTCGCCGATGGTGCTGCCCAGCGTTTCCTGGGCTCCGAATACAATTCCCAGGATTGGGAACAGGTGCGCGACATTCTCGATGTGTGGTTCGACTCAGGTTCGACCCACGCTTTCTGCCTTGAACAGCGCCCCGATCTCAAATGGCCCGCCGATCTTTATCTCGAAGGTTCCGACCAGCATCGCGGCTGGTTCCATTCCTCGCTGCTCGAGGCCTGTGGCACGAGAGGGCGGGCACCCTATGACGCGGTGCTGACCCACGGCTTCGTCGTCGCCGAGGATGGCCGCAAGATGTCGAAGTCGCTCGGCAATCAGGTTTTCCCGCAAGACGTGATCAAACAATCGGGAGCCGATATTCTCAGACTCTGGGTCGCCTCGTGCGACTATACCGAGGACCCGCATGTGGGCCCCGGAATTCTCAAGACCAACATCGAGTCCTATCGCAAGCTGCGCAACACCATGCGCTATATTCTGGGCGCGCTCGAAGGCCTCAAGGATTGGGAGACCGTCTATTGCAAGGACATGCCGGAGCTGGAGCGCTACATCCTGCACCGCCTGCATGATCTCGACACCCAAGTGCGCGCCGCTTACGAGGTGTTCGACTACAAGCGCCTGTTTGCACTACTCAGCAATTTCATGACGGTCGATCTCTCGGCCTTCTATTTTGATATCCGCAAGGATGCACTCTATTGCGATGCCTGGTCGAGCCTGCGCCGCCGTGCCTGCCGCACTGTGCTGGATCAACTGTTCCATTGCCTCGTGACCTGGTGGGCGCCGATCCTCACTTTCACCATGGAAGAAGTCTGGCTATCGCGCTTTGCCGGTGAAGGATCGTCCGTACACGTTATGCAATTTGCCAAGACACCGGCGGAATGGGCCGACCCGGAGCTTGCCACCAGGTGGGACAAGATCCGCGACGTCCGCTCAGTCGTAACCGGCGCTCTTGAAATCGAGCGCCAGGTGAAGAAAACCATTGGCTCGGCACTGGAAGCCGCCCCCGATGTGCATATTTCGAACCCTGAACTTCTCGCCGCCCTAAAAGGCATCGATCTTGCCGAAATCGCCATCACCTCGGGCGCCACCCTGATCGAGGGGGAGGGGCCGGCGGATGCCTTCCGGCTTGACGACGTGAAGGGCGTGGCCGTGGTCTTCAAACCGGCTCAAGGCAAGAAATGCGCCCGCTCGTGGAAGATCACCCCCGACGTGGGCTCCGATGCCGAATTCCCCGACGTGACACCACGCGATGCCGAAGCGGTGCGTGAATGGCAGAAGCGCTTCGGAAAAACCGTGTGAGGAAGCTTCGTCTGTGGAGTGGGCTGGCACCCCTGGCATTGGCGTTGGCGGCGCTGGCCTTCGGTCTCGACCAGACCCACAAATGGTGGATGCTCAATGTCTTCGGCATCGCCGATCGCCAGCCGGTTGAGGTAACACCTTTCTTCGATCTAATTCTCACCTGGAACACCGGAATTTCCTATGGCCTCCTGCGCAC
>JANLWG010000034.1:0-24113 GCA_031364405.1 Hyphomicrobiales bacterium | reverse complement strand
TCCTGATAGGCGTATGTCAACAAACGGAGCCCCGATGCCGCCGCACCACCTGGCCGTCAATCTCAACACCGTAAATTTCACCGCGTCCGAGACCGTTCTGGCAGCGGGGCCGGGGCTCACGGCGAGCGTGTTCCACTATCGTTCGGGTGTCGCTGCCCTGCGCATTACCAACGCTGTGGGCGAAATTATCGTGCTGCCCTTCCACGGCCAGCAGATCTGGGATGCGACTTTCCACGGCCGAAGGCTAACGATGCGATCGATGTTCGACGAGCCCGCCGCCACCACCGAATATCTGTGCAACTATGGTGCATTTTTCCTCCATTGCGGCGCCACTGCCATGGGCAATCCCGGTCCTGGCGATGGCCACCCTCTCCATGGCGAATTGCCCAACGCGCCCTATCGGTCAGCCGAGCTCATCGTCGGCGAGGATGAGGATGGCCCATACATCGGATTGACCGGCACCACCCGCCACACCGTCGCCTTCGCTCACAATTATGAAGCGCGGCCCACGCTGAAACTGCATGGCGGCAGCGGGCGCATCAAACTCGATCTGTCGATCTGCAATCTCAAGAATTCAACCATGGACCTGATGTATCTCGCCCACATAAATTTCCGCCCCGTCGATGGCAGTACCCTCATCGATACGGTTCCCGATGAACCCAAACATATCCGTGTACGGACGAAACTGCCGGAATTCTTCCAGCCCAGCGAGAACCACCGGCAACTCATCGAACTGCTGAAAGTCGATCCAGCCCGGCACCGTGAAATACTGTCGGGCCGCGCCATCGATCCCGAACTGGTGATCGCCATGGATTTCAAAGCCGGGCCTGATGGCTGGGCCCACGCCATGCAAATTCTAAAGGACGGCACCGCTGATTTCGTCAGTCATCGGCCAGATGAACTCGCCCACGGCGTGCGCTGGATTACCCGCACCGCCGACCAGGATGCGCTCGGTCTTTTCCTGCCCGCCACCGCGGAGGCCGATGGTTTCACCGCCGAGAAAGCCAAAGGTCACATTCTGACCTTGCCGCCCAAGGGCGAATTCCATTGCCGCATGGCCTTCGGCGCCCTCACCTCGGAAGAGGCCAGGGACCTGCATGCGCGGATCAAGGCGGTAGTGAAAGTTTAGCATCCATGAGATTGACACGCCTGTGTCTTGACCGCCGGCGCCATTGCGCTCCCGGGAAACTCCGCTAAGCTGCTGAATGATGAGCGGGTGAAGAAACTTTATCTCGGTAGCGAATCATGAGTGAATCCAAAACTTCCTATCCGCGTGACATGAAGGGCTATGGCCGCGCCATCCCCGATCCGAAGTGGCCCGGTGGTGCGCGCGTCGCCGTCCAGTTCGTTCTCAACTACGAAGAGGGCGGCGAAAACAACATCCTCCATGGCGATGCGGCGTCGGAAGCGTTCCTGTCGGAAATTGTCGGGGCCGCGGCGTGGCCCGGCCAGCGCCATTGGAACATGGAATCGATTTATGAATATGGGGCGCGCGCCGGTTTCTGGCGGCTATGGCGCATGTTCACCGGCCGCAAAATTCCACTGACAATCTATGGTGTGGCCACGGCTTTGCAGCGCTCGCCCGAGCAGACACAGGCGATGATCGAGGCGGGCTGGGAAATTGCCAGCCACGGTCTCAAGTGGGTCGAACACAAGGACATGCCGGAGGAAGAGGAACGCCGGCAAATCCACGAGGCTATCCGCATTCACGCTGAGGTGACAGGCGAGCGTCCGCTCGGCTGGTATACCGGACGCTGCTCGATGAACACCCAGCGCCTTGTCGCCGAAGAGGGTGGCTTTCTCTACTCATCGGATTCCTACGCCGACGATCTGCCCTATTGGGTGAACAAGCATCTGGTCATTCCCTACACCCTCGATGCCAACGACATGCGCTTTGCAACGCCACAAGGCTTCAACACCGGCGATCATTTCCATGACTATCTGAAGGACTCGTTCGATTGCCTCTATGACGAAGGAAAGCGCGGTTCACCAAAAATGATGTCGATCGGCCTTCATTGCCGTTTGGTTGGCCGCCCGGGCCGCGCCCAGGGTCTCGCCAAATTTCTCGACTATGTGCAATCCCGCGACAAGGTATGGATCGCCAGGCGGGTTGATATAGCCCGGCACTGGCACACAAACTTCCCGGCGTGAGGTCAAGCACCAGCCGCGAACGCCGCAAATTTCTGCGCCAGCGGCGTTGCATCCCTGCGGATGAGCGAGTGCACATCGGCTGACGGGCAGGGCCCGGCAATCGGCAGATAGTGCACATCGGCGTGCCGCCCAATGGGCTCGGGCACAAAGCCGATACCAAGGCCCGCCGATACGAGACTGGCAACCGAAAAAGCCTCCACCACTTGCTGCACTATGCGCGGCGCAAAGCCCTGTGCGACGCAAGCGGCATGAAGATGGGCGGCAAATGCCGAATCGGGCAAATTGTAAAACACGAAATCCTCATCCCGCAGTGCTGCTATTCTGACCACTTTCTTTGATGCCAGCCGATGCTTAAGGGGTACGATGACGCCCACCTTTTCCCTCCATGCCCGGTGCACCACGAAATCGCGTTCCTCGGGTGCATAGCGCAAGAAACTGACATCGACACGGCGGGCTGCCAGCCGTTCAATCTGCTCCTGTGGCGGAAGATCATGGATGACAACCGCGACATCACCATTGCGGGCCTTGAAAGCCGAAATGCGCGCCGACAGCCCGGAGAACAGGACAGAGCTGGTCGCCGCAATATTCAAAATTCCGGCCGTGCCCTGTCCGATGGCCTTCAACTCCGCCATCGCTTGTTCTGCCTGGGCGGTCATCGCCTCGGCATGCCTCCTGAATGCCACCCCCGCCGCCGTGAGGTGAACCGCCCGGCTATGCCGGTTGAACAGCCGTGCACCAAGCTCGCGCTCAAGATCGGCAATTTGCTGGCTAAGCGGCGGCTGGGAGATATTGAGCCGTTTGGCAGCCGCGGTAAAACTCAAGGTATCGGCCAGTGCCAGAAAGTACCGGGCGTGGCGCAGTTCCATCTGCAAAACCTCTCAATTAAGCTGAACAATATATTGGACGTGTTGATTTAAAAAAGCCAGAGTCAGGTTGAATTTCGAGGGAGAGTGCCATGCCAAAAATGACCGCAGCCGAGGCCGCCGTCCGAATACTTGAGCTTGAGGGTGTGCGCCAGACGTTCGGCGTACCCGGCGCCGCGATCAATCCCTTCTACGCCGCCATGCGTCCGCGCAATTTGATCGGCCATATTCTCGCCCGCCACGTCGAAGGTGCGGTCCATATGGCCGAAGGTTACACCAGGGCCAAGTCCGGCAATATCGGCGTGTGCCTGGGAACCTCGGGGCCGGCCGGCACCGACATGATCACCGGTCTCTACTCGGCTTCCGCCGATTCAATTCCCATTCTGTGCGTGACCGGCCAGGCCCCGCGCGCCAGGCTTTACAAGGAAGATTTCCAGGCTGTCGACATTGAATCGATCGCCAAGCCGGTGTGCAAATGGGCAGTCACAGTGCGCGAGCCAGCCCAGGTGCCGGGCACTTTTCAGCACGCCTTCCACCTGATGCGCTCGGGCCGCCCTGGTCCGGTGCTGATTGATCTTCCTTTCGACGTGCAGACAACCGAAATTGAATTTGATCCGGAAACCTATCAGCCCTTGCCGGTTTACAAATCCGCCGCCTCTCGCGCCCAGATCGAAAAAGCCCTCACCATGCTGAATGCCGCCGAGCGCCCGCTGATTGTCGCGGGTGGCGGCATCATCAATGCCAATGCTTCCAACTTGCTCGTCAAGTTTGCCGAGATCAGCGGCGTGCCCGTGGTGCCGACACTGATGGGTTGGGGCACCATCCCCGATGATCATGCGCTGATGGTTGGCATGGCCGGCCTGCAAACCAGCCACCGTTATGGCAATGCGACGGTGCTGGCCTCCGATCATATCCTCGGGATCGGCAACCGCTGGGCCAACCGCCACACCGGCACTATCGAAGTCTATACCAAGGGCCGCACTTTTACTCACGTAGATATCGAACCCACCCAGATTGGCCGGGTTTTCAGTCCCGACTATGGCATCGCTTCCGATGCGAAGTTAGCCCTCGAACTTTTCGTGACGGTTGCCGCTGAATGGAAGAAGCAGGGCAAGCTCAAGGACCGTTCGGCCTGGCTTGCCGAATGCCGCGAACGCAAGAAGACCATGCTCCGCCGCACCCATTTTGACGCGGTTCCGATTAAACCCCAACGGGTTTACGAAGAAATGAACAAGGCCTTTGGCCGCGACACGACTTACGTGTCGACCATCGGTCTTTCGCAGATCGCCGCCGCCCAGTTCCTCCATGTCTACAAGCCACGTGGCTGGATCAATTGCGGACAAGCGGGGCCGCTGGGCTGGACCATCTCTGCTGCCCTTGGGGTGCGCGCCGCTGATCCGCACTCACCCATTGTCGCGATCTCGGGTGACTATGATTTCCAGTTCATGATCGAGGAGCTAGCGGTTGGCGCGCAGTTCCGCATTCCCTATATTCATGTGCTGGTAAACAACGCCTATCTTGGCCTGATCCGTCAAAGCCAGCGCGGTTTTAACATGGATTACTGCGTCCAACTCTCGTTCGAAAACATCAACTCGCCCGAACTTGCCAACTTCGGGGTTGACCATGTGAAGGTTGTGGAAGGGTTGGGCTGCAAGGCTATACGTGTCACCAAGCCGGACGACATTTTGCCGGCGCTCGAAAAAGCCAAAGAACTCATGGCGGAGTTCCGCGTCCCCATCGTTGTGGAAATTATGCTGGAGCGGGTTACCAACGTTGCCATGGGCACCGATCTTGACAAGGTCAACGAGTTCGAGGATCTGGCTCTCAGTGCCGGCGATGCCCCAACCGCCATTTCGATGCTCGACTAAAGGAAAGCACCATGCCGAAATTCTGCGCCAATCTTTCGATGCTCTTTGGCGAGCATGATTTCATCGGCCGCTTTGCCGCTGCTGCCACGGCGGGTTTCAAGGGCGTTGAATATGTGGGGCCCTATGCCTTCCCGAAGCAGCAGGTTGCCGATGCACTGCACAGTAGTAGTCTGAAGCAGGTTTTATTCAATCTTCCCGCCGGGAATTGGGATGCCGGCGAACGCGGCATTGGCTGTTTACCTGACCGCGCCGGCGAGTTTCAGGACGGCGTCGGCAAGGCCATCGACTATGCCAAGGCGCTCAATTGCACCATGATCAATTGTTTGGCCGGTATCCGCCCGGACAGTGTCACCCATGAAAAGGCTTTTGCCACCATGGTCTCAAATTTGAAATTCGCTGCGGCGGCGCTGAAGAAAGAGGGCATCCTTCTGATCGTCGAACCAATCAACTCCTTTGATATCCCCGGTTTCTTTCTCAATCGCTCGCGAGACGGTATCGCGGTGATCGATGCGGCCGGCGCCGATAATCTCAAACTCCAATACGATATTTACCATATGCAGCGCATGGAGGGCGAACTCGCGGCAACCCTGACCCGGCTTATGCCGCGCATTGGCCATCTCCAGATCGCCGACAATCCCGGCCGCAACGAACCCGGAACTGGAGAAATCAACTACCCCTTCCTGTTTCGCCATCTCGAAACGCTTGGTTACAGCGGGTGGATCGGCTGCGAATATAAACCCAGGGCCGGCACCGTCGAAGGCCTTGGCTGGATCAAGCAATTGAGCTGAACGGAGTACGCACATGAATATCGGATTCATCGGGCTAGGCATCATGGGTGCTCCCATGGCGGGCCATTTGCTGGCGGCGGGCCACACGCTATTCGTCAACACGTTTGGGCCAGTTCCCAAAGCAATCACCGACGCCGGTGCCACAAATTGTGCCAGTGGTGCCGAGGTGGCGAAAAATGCCGGCGTCATCATCATCATGGTGCCTGATACTCCAGACGTGGAGAAAGTGCTGTTCAACAAGAACGGTGTGGCCGAGGGCCTGTCCAGGGGCAAGATCGTCGTCGACATGAGCTCAATCTCGCCGATCGCCACGAAAGATTTCGCGGCAAGGGTAAATGCTCTGGGTGCGGACTATCTTGATGCTCCGGTTTCAGGCGGCGAGGTTGGCGCCAAGGCAGCTTCACTTACCATCATGGTCGGTGGACCCGATGCAGCCTTCGATAAGGTGAAGCCGTTGTTCGAAAAAATGGGAAAGAACATTACTCTCGTCGGCGGCAATGGTGATGGTCAGACCACCAAGGTTGCCAACCAGATCATCGTCGCTCTCACCATTGAAGCCGTGGGCGAAGCCTTGCTGTTCGCCTCCAAGGCCGGCGCTGATCCCGCCAAGGTCCGGCAAGCCCTGATGGGTGGTTTTGCGGCCTCGCGCATTCTCGAAGTGCACGGCGATCGCATGGTCAAGCGGACGTTCGATCCGGGCTTTCGCATCGAGCTTCACCAGAAGGATTTGAACCTCGCCCTGTCGAGCGCCCGCCAGATCGGCGTCTCCCTGCCGAATACGGCAACGGCGCAAGAATTATTCAACGCCTGCGCGGCTAATGGTTATGGCAAGCTCGATCATTCGGCATTGGTGAAAGCGCTGGAGCTCTTGGCTGGCCATGAAATCGGACAAAAACCCAAAAGCTGAGCCGCGATGCTTGGAATACGCGCCAGAGTCCGACAATCGGGGCCACTCATGCAAAAGGACGGACAATGAAAGATCGCAACTACTATGCGCCCCATGGCGGTCTTCCCGGGCAGAGCGAGTTATTGACGGACCGTGCCGTTTTCACCGAGGCCTATGCGGTCATTCCCAAAGGCGTGATGCGCGATATCGTTACCAGCTATCTGCCATTCTGGGAGAAGACGAGGCTTTGGGTTTTGTCGCGCCCGCTCTCGGGTTTTGCCGAAACCTTCTCGCAATATATTATGGAACTGAGCCCCGGCGGCGGCAGCGATAAGCCCGAGCCAGATCCGGGTGCGGAGGGCGTGCTGTTCGTCGTTGAAGGATCGCTTGGCCTGACGCTCGCTGGAACCACGCATGTGATGCAACCCGGCGGCTATGCCTTCATTCCGCCGGGAACAAACTGGAGTGTGAGAAATAAAGCTGCTCGGCCGGTACGCTTTCACTGGATTCGAAAAACCTATGAAGCAGTGGAAGGGATCGGTGTTCCCGAAGCTTTCGTCGTCAATGAAAGTGACATAGCGCCAACACCTATGCCGGATACCAATGGGGTTTGGGCGACCACGCGTTTTGTAGACCTTGAAGATATTCGCCACGATATGCACGTGACTATCGTAACGCTCGAACCGGGTGGCGTCATTCCTTTTGCCGAGACCCATGTGATGGAGCACGGCCTCTATGTGCTGCAAGGCAAGGCGGTCTATCGCTTGAACCAGGATTGGGTTGAGGTGGAAGCGGGTGACTACATGTGGTTGCGCGCCTTTTGTCCGCAAGCATGCTACGCTGGCGGACCCGGCCGGTTCCGCAATCTTCTCTACAAAGATGTGAACCGTCACATGAAACTTGGTACGCCCGGCAAATTCAGATGATCACCATAAATCCGGAACCGCTAACCAAGAAAAATTTTGCAGCGTTTGGCGGCGTTGTGGAGGTTGACGGCGCCCAGCACTATTCAATCAACCAAGGATTTGCCGAGCGCTTCAACGATTTGGCGAATGTTGATGTTGCAACGGAGGGCGGCAGGGTCAACGTGAGCGTCGTTGCCGCAACTCCCCGGCCACATCCCATCGCGCTGAAGATTATGGAGCGCCATCCTCTCGGCAGCCAGATCTTTTTCCCGTTGCAGGAAAGGCCGTGGCTAGTTGTCGTTTGTGAAAATCCCCACGACCCAAAAAGCTTCCATGCTTTTTCCGCGAGCGGCCGTCAGGGCATCAACTATGCCCGCAACACTTGGCATCACCCGCTCCTCGTGCTTGATACCGCCAGCCGATTTTTGATTATTGACCGTCAAGGTCCCGGGACCAACCTGGAAGAAATCTGGTTGGACGGAATTGTCGGGATTGCGGCCACCTGGGGTGGTCTTTATTCTCAATCATAAGTGCGCCCGGGCTGTGCTTGCGGGGAAAACTCCGTGGGTCCGCCTCCGCACTGGCTGAGGCAGTCAATTATCCGGGGGCAGGAAGGCATGAATATCTCCATGATGACGCAAGCCGGGATTTTGCCCCCGTAGGTACGATCAGCAATGCGGTAGAATCAGCATCACTCTGCCCCGCCAGATGGGAATCAACACCATCATTCCGCCCAAACTCGCCTCTGGTCTCTGTCCCTTTGGCCAGACTATTTCCGATGCAAAATACAATTAAATGGCGAACTCACAGGCGCGGCTTTTTGCGATCACCCGAAAAATGTAAGACAGTTGCGCAGCCCGGCACCAAGCGATTAAGTTGCCGCATGGCATATGATGACATCCGCGCTTCGGTCCGTAAACTTTGTCAAGGGTTTCCGGGAGAGTATTGGCGCAAGCTTGATCGCGATATGGCCTATCCCGCGGAGTTTGTCCATGCACTGACTGACTCGGGGTTTCTCGCTGCGCTGATCCCGGAGGAATACGGTGGCGCTGGGCTTCTGCTGTCCGCGGCCGCGGCGATACTCGAGGAAATCCAGGCATCTGGCGGCAATGGCGCAAGCTGTCATGCGCAGATGTATGTGATGGGCACCGTATTGCGTCATGGATCGGAGGCGCAGAAGCGCAAGTATCTACCGGATATTGCGGCGGGACGTTTGAGGCTTCAGGCTTTTGGAGTAACCGAACCTTCCAGCGGCACCGATACAACTTCGATCAAGACATTCGCAAAAAGAACTGGCGATCACTATGTGATCAACGGTCAGAAGGTGTGGACCAGCCGGGCCGAACATTCCGACCTCATGATCCTGCTGACGCGCACCGCGCCAAAGGAAAATCCGGCAAAGCGCACCGATGGCATGAGTGTGTTCCTCGTCGATATGCGTGATGCCATAGGCAGGGGCCTGACAATCCGCCCGATCCGTACAATGATGAACCACGCAACGACTGAGATATTTTTTGACAATCTGAAAGTGCCGGCTGAAAACCTGATCGGCGAGGAGGGCAAGGGGTTCCGCTATGTGCTCACCGGCATGAATGCCGAACGAATTCTGATTGCGGCGGAGTGCGTCGGTGACGCGCGCTGGTTTATCGGCAAATCCAGTGCCTATGCAAAGAGCCGCGAAGTGTTTGGCCGTGCGATCGGCCAAAATCAGGGCGTGCAATTTCCAATCGCCAAGGCATACGCCAACATGCGGGCGGCAGACCTGATGGTGCACGAGGCCTTGCGCAAATTCGAAGCGGGTGAAGACTGCGCCGCGGAAGCCAATATGGCGAAGATGCTGGCCGCCGAGGCCTCGTTCGAGGCAGCCAATGTGGCAATCCAGACCCATGGCGGATTTGGCTTCGCCGAGGAATACGATATCGAGCGCAAATTCCGCGAGACCAGACTTTATCAAGTGGCGCCAATTTCGACGAATCTCATTTTGTCTTACCTTGCAGAACACGTGCTTGGCCTGCCGAGGTCATACTGATGACTGGCGCGCTCGACGGCCTGTTGGTAGTTTCAATTGAGCAGGCGGTGGCGGCGCCTGCGTGCACTTTGCGCCTTGCTGACGCTGGTGCGCGGGTCATCAAGATCGAACGGCCGGAGGGCGATACGGCACGCCATTACGACAAGACCGTACACGGAGTATCGGCCTACTTTGCCTGGCTGAATCGCGGCAAGGAAAGTGCCGTTCTCGATCTCAAGGCCGTTGACGATATGGCGTTAATGCAGGGATTGGTGGCCAGGGCTGATGTGTTTGTGCAGAATTTGGCTCCTGGTGCCGCGGCCCGGCTTGGCTTGGACTCAACCAATCTGGTGGCGCGTTACCCCCGGCTGATCGCCGTCGATATCGTGGGATATGGTCAGGACACGGATTACCGTGGCAGGCGGGCCTATGACATGCTCGTGCAGGCCGAGAGCGGTCTCTGCGCGGTCACCGGCACGCCTGATACGCCGGTGAAGGTCGGAGTTTCAATTGCCGATATCGCAACCGGCATGAATGCCCATGCGATGATTTTGGAAGCGCTGATCGCGCGGAGCGTCACTGGCAAGGGCAGGGCCATCGAAATTGCCATGTTTGACACATTGGCTGATTGGATGAGTGTTCCATTGCTGCAGCTCAAGTATGCCAATCATGAAACACCGCGGTTTGGCCTTTCACACGCCACGATTTATCCGTATGCATCATTTTCCTGCCAGGATGGGGAAGTGGCTGTCGCCATACAAAATAAGATGGAGTGGGCGCGTTTTTGCGCTGGCGTTCTGGGCAACCCAGCAATTGCAAGCGATCCGCGTTTTGCCGACAACCCTTCTCGGAACATCAACCGCAAGGCACTTGATCGGGAGATTGTGAGAGTTCTCGGCACCTTGAAATGCGCTGAGGCGATCAGCCGGCTTGAAAAACATGACATCGCATGGGCGAGGGTCTCTACCGTTGTTGATGCAGCCCGGCACCCGGCCTTGCGGACGTTTCCGGTGACACTGGCCGATGGCGCTCAAATTGATCTGCCGTTGCCCGCCGGGCGTGACTGGTTTGCTGCAGGTCACGTTCCTTCGCTTGGCGAGCACACCAGCAAGATCAGGTACGAATTTTCGCCATGAGCCAAAAGTCATCACGGTGTTTCCATGCTGATCAACCCGCCGCCCAACCCGTTGGACTCCACTATTGCCAACCGGGCTCACACGGCACGGCATCGCCCCAGTATGGCCCATCAGCACCGGGGTCGCCTGCATCGGCGATCTGTGCTTCTCGACCTCGGTCATTCAGGAACGAGAACCGCAGGCAGATGATCACCGCATGCATCAAGTTCGCGTTCTTGAAGTGCCCGGCGGCCTCGCCAGGAAAGTTTGCAGAGAGTTATTCAGCATCGCAGTTGCCAATCCCGCCATTTGCAATTGAATCCAACTGCCCCGGCGCGCTAAATGCTTGCACAACATGATGAAGTTAGACCCCCCACACCGGCGGCGAAACCCAAGACTTTCGCCGTCGCACCCATGCTGCTGTTCATGGCCCGGAAGCGGACACCGTCAAGCCGCAACCGCGCCGACCGGTTCACGAGTTCACGCCTTGGTGGAATATATCAATGGCCTCCACATCTCGATGTAAATACTCCGTGGCGGCCATGCCACGGGTTGGTCCGAGGTTAATAGGCTACGTCCAACCCCGCTTTGCGCGCGCCTTCGACAAAATGTTCGGTCACCTCATTCAGCCGCCGTGTGCAGTAGCGCAAAATGAATGCTCGCCATGCGACAGGATCTTCACCGGGAAACGAAAACAACTCCTGTTGAGCGCGTTCGAGATATATGCGCAAATCTCGGCGAGCATTATCTCCCTCACCGAGATAGGCATGGCAAATTGCCTTTTCCAAAAACATGTTGGTTGGCGGGTCGATGACTTTGGCGAAGGAGTCGAGTGCGTCCTGGTAGCGCTTGGCGTCCAAGTAAGCTTGTCCGAGTGTCCACAACTCCCAGCTACCCATGAAGGGGTTGAGGCGGCGCGCGCGCTTGATCATTTCGATCGCCCGTTCGGGATTGCAGTTGACGATGGAAATCCACCCGCCTGTCATGATGATGTTGACATGGTTCGGATTGAGGTTCAGCGCCACATCTATTTCATGCTGCGCTTGTTCAAATTCGCCGAATTTCAGGAGTACGTAGGCCAGACTGGCGTGCGCGTAACCGTCCGAAATATCAAGTGCGACTGCCTGTTTCGCCTCTGCCAAGGCCTCGGCGAGCATCGCGTTGGGATCATCTGACCAGCCTTCCTCGAACTGGCCTGCCCGGACGAAGGCCAAACTGGCGTGTGCCAGGGCGAAGCTCGGGTCGAGTTCAGTCGCCTGCATGAGAAGCCTGGCCGCTATTTCGCTTGCCGCGGCCGCGTGGGATGTTCGATAGGGGCGAGCCTGCAGCACAAGATCGTAGGCGGTCGCCGAGTGCGATGGGCGCGATCGGGCATGAAGAGCGCGCACTCCCTTGATGCCGTCGGCAATGCGAGCGACCACGGCCTCCGTCACCTCGTCCTGGATCGCGAATATATCATCGAGACTTCGGTCATACCGCTCGGCCCAAATATGCGCGGCAGATGTTGAATCAATTAACTGCACGGTGACCCGGACGCGATTTCCAATCTTGCGGACGCTGCCCTCAACAACGTATTTCACTCCGAGTTCGCGACCCACATCCACGATCTTTGGCGACAGACCCTTATAGCTGAAAGACGAGTTCCGCGCGATAACAGCGAACTCGTGAAAGCGGCTAAGTTCGGTAATGATGTCTTCGGTAATACCGTCCGAGAAATATTCCTGGTCGGGCTCGCCAGACATGTTGGTGAATGGCAGGACGGCAATTGAGGGCTTGTTGCCGGGTGCGCCCGGTGACTTCACGGGTGGGCTTACGATGTTCGCCAGATTGATGAGGAAGGCTCTCAACGGCCGGGTAATGTTCTTGAGTGTCACTTCTCCCAGGTCCTTGGCAGAGAAGTCGAGCTTGCCGCGGATTTCATCGTGAACCTTGCCGGAAATGCAGATACCGCCCGGCTTTGCCAGGCCTTCAAGCCGGGCAGCGATGTTCACGCCATCGCCAAATATATCGGTACCCTCGCCTACGACTTCTCCGAGATTAACTCCAATTCGCAACACGATATGCCGGGGATCAGGTAATTTCCGGTTTGCTTCGGCCATGCACTTCTGCAGTTCGAGTGCGCAGCCCACGGCATTTACAGCACTTGCGAACTCGACAAGAACGCCATCGCCCATGAACTTCACAATTCGCCCACCATGCTCACGGACAAGCGGTTCGACGATACCTTTCCGGCGCTTCCTAAGGTCTGCGAGAGTTCCTGCCTCATCCGCCTCCATGAGGCGCGAGTAGCCGACGACGTCCGCAACCAGAATCGCGGCAAGACGGCGTAGCGCAGATGTTTGGCTCACCCTACTGATCCCCGCTGTTCGCCCGATTCCCACTCTGATCGCGAAGCCTGCCTAAGGATAGCATTTTGTGCGGTCCCCACAAATGGGCAGTCAGGCGACCCTTGCAGGCACGGCTTCCGGAGTTGGCCCGTCTGAGAAGTGTCGGATAGCATTGTGGAATACCGCTTGTGGGGGCTGAACGGACGTACCGTGATCATTTGCGGTTGCCGGATTCCCGATCCCGCGTATTCACGGCTTTTCCAATTGAGAATTGAGGAGGGGTCGGACTATAAAGAGCGTGTGCAGTGACCCGTTCGGTGTGCGCTATGTGTGCGGTAATCCGAGGAAAATAGGATTGACGACCGGGAAAACACAGTTTTCTGCGCATAGATTTTGTTGTGCGCCCATGATGGATTGGACGGACCGGCATTGCCGGTTTTTCCATCGGGTGCTTACGCGCCATGCTTTGCTCTATACGGAGATGGTGACGGCTCAGGCGGTTCGTCATGGTAACCGCGACCGGTTGCTGGGTTTCGATCGGCGCGAGCACCCCGTGGCGCTTCAGCTTGGCGGCAGCGATCCATGTCTTCTGGCGGAGGCGGCGCGGGTGGGTGTGGAGTTTGGTTACTGTGAGATCAATCTTAACGTGGGCTGTCCGTCAGACCGCGTGCAGTCCGGCCGGTTCGGCGCTTGTCTGATGGCCGAGCCGGGTCTGGTGGCTGATTGCGTGAACGCCATGGCGGGCGCGGTCAATGTTCCGGTCACCGTCAAATGCCGTATTGGCATCGACGATCAGGACGATGACAAGGATTTGGAGAACTTTGTTTCAACCGTAGCGCGCGCTGGCTGCAGCACTTTTATTGTCCATGCCCGCAAGGCCTGGCTCAAGGGCCTTTCGCCCAAGGAAAACCGTGAGATTCCGCCACTCAATTACACTCGCGTCCATGCGCTGAAACGCCGTCACCCTGAACTCGCCATCATCATCAACGGCGGCCTCTCCGGTCTCGACGAGGCGCTGACGCAACTCGCGCACGTCGATGGCGTGATGCTGGGCCGCGCCGCCTATCACACGCCATGGCTGTTGCATGATGTTGATCTATGCTTTTTCGGCGGCGACAGGGCTGTGGAAAGCCCCGAGGCTGTGGTCGAATTGATGAAGTCCTATGTGGCAGAGCAACTGGCGAAAGGCGTGTGGCTGCAGCACATCACTCGCCACATGCTGGGCCTGTTCCATGGCCAGCCAGGCGGCAAACATTGGCGGCGTGTTCTATCTCAGGAGGCGGTGGGTCCGGGGGCTGGCATTGATGTTATCGACCGCGCCCTTGATGAAGTGCGGCGGCGGGTGCGGCCGTCTGCTCTGGCCGCCGAATAGGAGCTTGCGACAATTGCTATTGGATGTGCTAGAAAATGGCCATGACATTGGGGCCTTACCGCTGATGCTGAATCGTCTTCCGTTGCTGTGTGTTGCCGCCATGCTGGGGTTGACCAGCCCCACGCTTGCTCAAGAGGGGCCGCCTCAGCAGGTTGAATGCGATGGATCTGTCGTCAAGGGCTTTGAATCAGTCGTGACCGGCTGTGCCAGTGCTTCAATTGATCGTCAGATTCTCATCAACAATGCCGATGTCTTGTCCAAAGTTGTTGCCGGCAGTTTCCATTTGGGGCCTCCGTCCATCGCGCCCGCAGGGCTAGCGGAAATGACGGTGGAGGAAGCCCAGGCGCGCCTTGCTGGCGGCTCATCGTTTTTGATTGCACCCACCGCCGATGTGGCAGTTGCGGCACCAAGCCCCAAATGGAACATCTGGATTGACGGCAAATATACCTGGAACGACAATTCGCCCGCCAACTTCAATCTCGATGGCCCGCTGTGGAACGGCCTTGCCGGTGTCGATTACAAGCTGACGGACAAGTTCACCCTCGGCATCATCGGTTCATTCGAATCTTCCAATCTCGATGGTACTGGCGTCGATGCCAAATCGACCGGTTGGGGTGGTGGCGCCTATATGGGTTTTCTTCTCACTGACAACATCGTGTTTTCTGCCAACGTACTCGGCACATCGATTGATTCAAGCCAAAGTGGCTTCTTCGATTTTAATTCGGAACGTCTTCAGGCCGCGGCCACCTTGAATGGTTATTGGTACAACGACACCTGGCGCTTTACCCCCGGTCTCAGTGTTTCATGGTCAAAAGAGTGGATCGAGGAGACTTCGGGCGCTGCTCCCGACCAGGCCGTTGAGGTGGCACTTCTGACACCGGGCATTCAAGTGGGCGACACGCTGCGTCTGTCCGATACGGCGACCGTGGAACCTTGGGCAGGAGCCGCCCTCGATTGGACGTTTGTCAACAAGATCAAGCAGTCGGGTTTGGCCTCGATTGATGATCCCAATGTTGATGCGCGCCTGCAGGCTGGCTTCAATTTCGGCTTCGGCAGCAATGCCCAATTCTCGCTCACCGGCGAAATCGGCGGCCTGCTGCTCGACACCATCAACACATATTCCGGTGAAGCAAATCTGGCGTTCCAGTTTTAGGCTGCGCGGGTTATGTGGCCTCAACGCCTGCGGCGGGTGGAATCATAGCCATAACACTTGAACGTACGTTTCTTGTAGTCCACCCGGACATGTGTGAAATTCGTCATCTGGCCCCGGCAGATGGTGAGCGCCTGCAGAAAGAATTTTTCATCGGCGGCGGATGGTTTTGCCAGTGAAGTGGCAGCCAACGGCACCAAAAGCGTTACGGCAAGTATCGGGATTGAAACGAGTTTCAGTACTTTCGCAATCATGACAGTGAAGTCTCCTGTCGTTGCATTTGCCAGCAACAATCAACTACCTCCTCCTAACCGGTGAGCAGCCACTTTTTGCAAGTGGATCGAGGTGGAGAATAATACAAGTGGGAAATCACTGAGTGATGATCTCCGGCGCATTGATGTCAGCCGGGTGAGGGGTCAGCTTCCACCTTCGATCCGGCCCCGGCGGCCGCCCCGGCGGCGCTTGCGCTGGGTGAGGCTCGCCACCCGCTCCGGCAACCCCTGCATGATCTCGCGGCGCTCAACAATCGATAGTCCCAGCCAGCTGCCGATCTCCATGCGCGTGCGCCCGCAACCGATACAGAAATCGGTTTCCGGATCGACCACGCAGACCTTGATGCACGGCGTTTCAATGACGGCAAGGATTGGTGCGTTCATGGGCACAAGTCTAAACCCGGGGTATGGGCGCTGCGTGGCGGAAACGCCGTTCAAGGTATCAAAAACGTCTTAGTCCTTCAGATAAAGGATGCCTTCTTCGACTTTGAAGCTGCTCAGCCGGCTGAGAAAACTCATGCCGAGCAGGGTACCGCGCAATGCACCTTCGGGGAGCACCATTCCTTCAACGTCATCGACTTCGACATTGTCAACCGAAATTCGATCGATCTTGACCCGCGCCGCGCGGGCGATGCCGTTGGCTGTCGAGACGGGAATATTAAAGTCGAGGCTGCCCGGCCTGAGGCCAACGCTTTGTGCGTCCTCATAGCTGAGTGCAACCGTGGTGGCCCCAGTATCGACGAGGACCACGATGTCATTACCATTGATGCTTGCTTTGGTGATGAAATGCCCGCCCGCGTTGGCTTTGAGTTCGACGGCTGACATAAGCCGCAATGCCGGTATTTCATCGGCATGCGTGGTTGGCAGTCCGGCCAACGCCAATAGAAATCCGGCAATGAGAGGCGGGAAGAAACTCGTGCGCATGGGCCAATTTCCTGATCATTCAGCAAGTATGCACAATGCTGGGGCAAGCCCGTCAACGAGGGGTGAACGAAATGTTCACGATGTTTATCAGGGTAAAGAAAGTGTTGCGGCGTAGACCGCCAGCATCGCGGTTTCCGTCAACACTTGGCTTGCTCCGCATACATCGCCGGTTTGCCCGCCAATCTTGCGCATGGCCAGCGCCCTGACGATTGCCAGCGTTACCCCGCCGGCAACGAGAGCGGCAAGGCTGACTGCCGGCACCAGCACATAACTCGCCGCCGCACCTGCTCCGAGGCCGCCGATCGATAGGGCAAGCAAGGTCGTCGTGCGGCTTGGCCGGCCCGCCGTTACCGACAGGCCGTCGGGTTTGGCCGGTCTGGTGGCCCATAGCAGGTCGACAACCAGTGACCGCGAAAACGCACCCGCCGCCGCCATCAGGAGGATGGTGTCTTCGGGCGGGAAATCCAGCAGACTGACATAGAGCGAGGCGCGGGCCAGAATCACGATCATCAGGGCCAGCGCGCCATAGGCGCCGATCCGGCTGTCGCGCATGATTTCCAGCCGGTGCTCGCGTGATGTGCCGCCGCCAAAGCCGTCGGCCATATCGGACAGTCCGTCTTCGTGCAGGGCGCCGGTAATGATGGCGCCAACACCCAGTGCCACAGCGGCGGCGAAGAATTCGGGAAGCCCGGCGAGAGTGCACACGACGAGGCTTCCCCCCGTGATGGCGCCAATCAGGGCGCCCGCCACCGGAAACATCCCCATGGCCTCGGAGAGCGGCGGCGGATCGAGAGTGCGCACGAACGGCACCGGCAGCCGGGTGAGAAATTTCAAGGTCACGAGAATCGACGCAAACGGCCTGAATCGGCGCGAAGCTTCGCTTTGCGGCTCAAAATCGTCGCTCATGTTGCGCTCGCTGCCCGAATCCTGTGATGACGTTGCCGGTGAATAGGAGTGTTCCCGCCAAATGACAAATCACGCTTCCGGATTGCCCTTCGACGATATCCGTAACCTTTTGAAGGATATTCCGGGTCCTGATCAAGGGGCTATGGAAAAATGTCGCGCCCGCGATAGCCGCCTGACCAAGCCGCCCGGTGCGCTGGGCCGGTTGGAAAACATCGCCGAATGGCTGAGCGGCTGGCAGCATCACTATCCGCCACAGGTAACGCGTCCGGTGGTTGCCGTTTTTGCCGGCAACCATGGCGTTGTAGCTCAAGGCGTCGCCGCTTATCCCCAGGACGTGACCCGCCAGATGGTGGCAAACTTCCAGGCCGGTGGTGCGGCGGTCAACCAGATCTGCAAAACCTTTGATCTCGGACTCAAGGTTTTCGAACTGGCCCTCGATCAGCCGACCCGCGACATTACCGAGGGTGCCGCCCTTGACGAGGCCGACTGTGCCGCCGCCATGGCCTACGGCATGGAAGCTATTGCCGATGGTTGCGATCTCTTGTGCATTGGCGAAATGGGCATCGGCAATACAACGATCGCCGCTGCGGTTTGCCACGGTCTGTTTGGCGGCACGCCTGAAGATTGGGTAGGGCCCGGCACCGGTGTTGACGCGGCAGGCCTCGCCAGGAAGATTGATGCCGTACGCCGGGCGGTCGCTCTCCACCGGCCCCACCTTGCCGATCCGCTGGAAGTTCTGCGCCGTTTGGGTGGCCGCGAGATTGCCGCGATGGCTGGCGCCATTCTCGCAGCACGGGTGCAGCAGGTTCCGGTACTCATCGATGGCTACGTGGCAAGCACTGCCGCCGCCGTGCTTTATGCCATGCGCGATGATGCGCTGGATCATTGCCTGGCGGCGCATTGTTCGGCTGAGCCCGCTCACCGTGCCCTGTTGGCCAAGTTGGGGCAGGTGCCACTGCTTGATCTCGGTATGCGGCTGGGTGAGGGGTCGGGTGCCGCGTTGGCGGCCGGCATCGTCAAGGCTGCGGTCAACCTTCACAACGGCATGGCGACCTTCGAAAGCGCCGGCGTCAGTGACCGGGAAGATTGATCCAATTCTATACCGCGGTGGCAACCGCGCGTGATGTGAGGAAGGCGGGAATGTATTTGGCTTCGACTGGCTTTGAGAACAGGTAGCCCTGGAACAGGCTGCAGCCCGCCATCCGCAACATCGCGACCTGGTTTTCATTGTCGACGCCTTCAGCAGTTACGCACAGGCCAAGTGCGTCCGCCATGGCGACGGTGCCTTGTACCAGCCGCAGTGCGGAAGGTTTGCGCAACACATCTTCGACCATCGAACGGTCGATTTTCAGCTTGTCGAACTTGAAGCGGCGCAAGTGACCGATGCTGGAATGGCCGGTGCCAAAATCGTCAAGCGCCACGGAAACCCGCATCTCGTGCAGCTTGCCGATGATGATGGTGGCGCGTTCGGCATTGTCGATGACGAAACTCTCGGTGACTTCGATCTCAAGGCGGCTGGCTTCGAGTCCGGTTTTTCGCAGCGTCGATTCAACAATATCGGCAAACGCCGGGTTCATGAACTGAATGGCCGAAACATTGACCGACACGAATATGTTTGGCCAATTGACCGCTTGCTTGCAGGCTTCAGCAAGAACAAAATTGCCGAGATCCTCGATTAAACCAAATTCCTCTGCGACAGGCACGAAGACATCCGGTGGATAATGGCGCCTGGAATTCTGCGGCCAGCGCACCAGCGCTTCAACGCCCATGGTGCGCCTCGTCCGTGCATCGACGATGGGTTGATATACGACACCAAGTTGTTTCAAGTCGATTGCCTCGCGCAAGTCCCGGGCAATGGCCCGGTTCTCGTCGCGCTTGGCATCCAGCGAAGGGTCGTAAACGTGAAAACGATTGCGGCCGGCAGCCTTCGCTGCATACATGGCAACATCGGCCCGGCGGATGATTTCCTCGCTGCCAGTTTCTTCTGCCTCAAGGTCGACAATGCCGACGCTGACTGAAACCGACGCCACGCGTCCACCGAAATGCATGGGCTCGCCGAGAAAGATGATCATGTTTCTGGCAAGTTGGCGCGATTGATCCTTACAGGTATCGCCTGAGACAATGATGGCAAACTCGTCACCACCGAGCCGGGCGACAAGGTGATCCGTGCCGGCAAGATAGGAGAATCCCGCCGCCGCCGATTTCAGCACCAGATCGCCAATCCCGTGACCATAGGCGTCGTTCACTTCCTTGAAGCCATCAAGGTCGGCGTAGACCACCGAGATTTTGTCTCTATTGGCGCACGCAGCCGCCAGCACATTCACCAGCTCACGGCGGTTGGCAAGACCAGTAAGCTCGTCGCGCAAGGAAGCGGCGATAGCCTCTGCCTTGCTTTCATGGGCCTGCTTGAAGCCGCGCCAGCTTATGTAAACCAGCACGCCCACGACGAGCAGGAACAGCATCAAGGCGGTCGAGACGACATCGCCAAATTTTACTCGTAGTGCGGTACCGGGGTTGCGTTTGCTCCAGACCAGTGTGGCCAGCTGGCTTCCATCTGGTGAATTGATGACCATGCTTGCGGCGTTTGAACCAGTCACATTTCCAAACTGCAGTTTATCAAGGACGAATTGACGCGACAATTTGGCGAGCACCTTATTGTCGATTGTCTTTACCAGAATAAGCCGCGCAAGGTTGCCGGTGGGGGCTGGCATTTCATCGGAATAAGGCACGATAACGCCTGCTCCAAATACGCTGATGCCTTTGGCTGATTTTACAATGCTCGAAGTTACGGCGATATTCTCGCCGGTCTTCGGCAGGCTCGCAAGAATTTCTCCGATAGTGGGCCCGAGATAGTCTTCGATGGAGTTCTTGCCGGCATTTCCGGCATCGCCGCTGAAAGATGCAAACAGCGTCCGGCCCTCTGCGTCGACTACAAATGAGGCATCATACAGTCCCGGCTCGTCAGAAATCCCCCAATTGGCACTGAGCCATTCAGCATTGAGTTTGCCATAGATGTTGGAGACGGCATCGTCCCAGGCAGCATTGTCGCGAACCAGAGATTCCATGCTTTCGCGCAGTGACATTAGTGCCGAGTTGGCTGATCTTTGTGCATAGGCGTCATCGAGTGCATTTGACTCTTTGACAATGCCGTCGAAGATGTGAAGCAGGAGTAGCGAGATACTGATCGCAGCCACCAGCGATGGCAGAAAAACCTTTACGGCAAAATCGAAAACGAATGATCGACTTTTCGGCATAACTTGTCTTTCAAACCCACCCCCGCAATCTAACCGGCAATACTTAACTGTTCTGACGATGGGCATGCGCCATTGGCCTTCGCGCATACGCAAATTGGTGGCTTGATTGATAAATTATGAGTGACAAGCCGGAAATTTATCCGGTGATGGCAATCAATTTGCGCTGGCTCTCGGAATTGATGCTGGGCGCCGCCATCACCTCGCCACGTGGACCATCGAGGACCCGGCGCGCCGGGAAATTAGCGGCAACTTCCGTGCCTTTGCCGGGCTCGCTGACAATGGTGACGTCACCGCCGTGAACTTCCATAAGTCCTTTGACGATTGACAGACCCAGTCCGGCGCCGTCGATTGCCTTTTTCCTCGCATAACTGCCGCGCGCGAAGGCTCCCATGGCGGCTTCAATTTCATGCGCCGGAATACCTGGTCCGTTATCACGGACCCGGATCGATAGGCCGCCGGTGAAGGTGCGCTCTGCGGTGACTTCAATGCGCCCGCCGACTGGGGTGAATTTGATCGCGTTGGATAAAAGGTTAATCATGATTTGGTTCACCGCCCGGCGATCACCCATGAGTTTTGGCAAGGTGGCGGAGACCTCGACATGAACATCGATGGATTTTTCGGTGGCCTTCATCAGCAGCAGGTGATTAGCCTCTTCGACGGCGACCAGCACGCTGATCGGTTCTTCCTGCACCTCCCTGCGGCCGGCCTCGATGCGCGAAAGGTCAAGGATGTCGTTGATCAACGCCAGGAGATAATGCCCCGAATGGTGAATGTCGTCGGCGTAGTTGCGGTATACCGCCACATTGAGTGGGCCGAACATTTCGCGCTTAAGGATTTCGGAAAAGCCCATGATTGCGTTGAGAGGAGTGCGCAGTTCGTGGCTCATGGTGGCAAGGAAAGCTGATTTTGCCCGATTGGCGTCCTCGGCCTTTTGCCGTTCTTCTTCGGCCTTTTGCTTGGCCTGTTGCAAATCGGCAATGAGGCTGTCTTTCTGCGCCTTGAAGATCAGCATGTCGCGAGCGGTGTCCTGAAGATTGCGCGCAACCAGCAGGAAGAATGCTTCAAGTGCGATGATGGTACCGCCCAATGCAAGATAGATGGGCTGCGATTCCCATACGCAGCGCAGCGCCACGCCAACCGTCAGCACACCGGTTCCCGCCACCAGCACGGGCATGAAACTGTTAACGATAAGCAGTCTTACGGCGATAACCGCCATGATCGAGGCGATGAGATAAACCTGCTGCATGCTTCCGGCCGTCTGCCAGAAGATAAACAAGGGCAGCGACCAGCAAACGCCCACCAGCAATTCTGATGCTGATAGCATTCCGATCCAGTCTCGCTGCTCATCGTGGCTGCGTTCGCGCCGGAAGTAGGAGTGACAAAGATACCATTGCACCGCTTGACAGGCCAACGCCGCGGCAAACCAGCTGAAACTGACCAGAATGGGAACCCACAACAGACTGGTAAGCGCCAGCAGCATTGCCAGGATTGGCATGGCCGGCACCACATGCAGCTGGTTGCGCAGGAACAACACGAGGAGATCGCGTTGCCAGGGAATCTGTTCGGCCATAAGCAAGGACGAAGCATCGGATTTTGGCGGTTCGTTATCGACAGCTTCTTCCGCAAGGAAATTGTGGCGGTTGAGCATCATGTGCGCGACGGTTTCAGATTCCATTTCGTCCCCCGATAGTCCCATCGTTGTGCGTTCCCGTCACCAGTGCTAGCTGATTGTTCCTAAGTTCAGCTTTTTCTGACCCTTAAATTTCGAGACAGTTCGTAATGATTTCGCCGAAACTCGAACTTCAAAAATTGATTAACCAAGTTACCGGCTGCCGCATTTGCCGTGACAGTCCGGCGGGCAAACCCTTGCCCCACGAACCTAGACCGGTGCTGCAGGCCAGTTCAGTTGCACGCATTCTGATTGCCGGCCAGGCACCGGGAACCCGCGTCCATGCATCGGGAAGGCCGTTCACCGATCCATCTGGCGAGCGCCTCAGGAGCTGGCTCGGCATCGGGCCTGACATTTTCTATGACGCCGATGCCATCGCCATCCTGCCCATGGGCTTCTGCTTTCCGGGACTTTCGCCCACCGGTGCTGATCTGCCGCCCCGGCCGGAATGCGCCAAGGCGTGGCGGACCCCGCTGCTTGCCGCCATGCCGCAGATCGAACTCGTCATTGCACTGGGCCTCCACGCCCAGCGCTGGCATTTGGGCAAGCTCTACCGTGGCAGCCTTGATGAAACCGTCAAGGCATGGCGCAACGGGCTGTCTCTCGAACCGGCGATCATCCCATTGCCGCATCCGTCATGGCGCAACGCCGGGTGGCTGAAACGCAATCCCTGGTTTGAGGCCGAATTGCTGCCGGTCCTGCGCCGTAAGGTTAAAGCCCTCCTGTGATGACCCTTGCCGCTGCCGGGGCGGGGGGCTATCTGGTCCACGAAACAACAGGATTTCACTTATGGCCAAGGTGATCGCCGACGATGTAATGCAGGTGCTGAAACGCATCGCCGCACCTGACGGCCGCGGCAATCTGGTGTCAGCTGGCCTCGTATCCGATATCGCCATTGATGGTGGCACCGTCATGTTTGCGCTCACCACTGATCCCTCCCATGTCAAGACCATGGAAATCCTGCGTGGTGCGGTGGAGAAAGCCGTGCTGGCCATCCCCGGTGTCAGCAAGGCCGTGATAGCGCTCACTGCCGAGCGGAAACCCGGCCCCAAGGCGCAGGCAGCCACGAAGAGCAATGCGGTACCCGGCATCAAACACATCGTCGCCGTGGCTTCCGGCAAAGGCGGTGTCGGCAAGTCAACGACCGCGATCAATTTGGCTTTGGCTCTGCATTCTCTCGGCCTGAAGGTCGCTGTGCTCGATGCCGACGTCTATGGCCCTTCCATGCCCAAGCTGTTTGGCCTCACCGGAAAACCCGAGGCAGCCGACCGGGACGGCAAAAAGATGAAACCGATGACGCGCTTTGGCGTTGAACTGATGTCGATCGGTTTTCTCGTTGCCGAAGATACCCCGATGATCTGGCGCGGGCCCATGGTGATGTCGGCTTTGACCCAACTGCTGCGCGAAGTGGCCTGGGGCGAGACCGATATCATGATTGTCGATATGCCGCCCGGCACTGGCGATGCACAGTTGACACTGGCCCAGCAGACCCCGCTCGCTGGTGCGGTGATCGTTTCAACGCCGCAGGATCTGGCGCTGATCGATGCGCGCAAAGGCCTCAACATGTTTCGCAAGGTAAATGTGCCGGTGATTGGCATTGTCGAGAACATGAGTTATTTCACCTGCACCAAGTGCGGCGAGCGCCATGAGATATT
>JANLWG010000023.1:0-3455 GCA_031364405.1 Hyphomicrobiales bacterium | reverse complement strand
AAGCGCGCCATGCCCGGCCGCATCATCGGCGTCTCGGTTGATTCACAAGGTCATCGTGCCTTGCGCATGGCGATGCAAACCCGCGAGCAGCATATCCGCCGCGAGAAAGCCACCAGCAACATCTGCACCGCGCAAGTCCTGCTGGCGGTCATTGCTTCGATGTTCGCTGTCTACAATGGTCCCAAAGGCATCAGGAAAATGGCCGAGCGCACCCACCGCTTTGCCGAGATATTCGCCGCCGCGGTGAAGGGCTTTGGCTATGAAGTGAAGACCAGGGCCTTCTTCGATACGTTGACCATCCACGCACCCGGCCGCGCCCACACGCTATGGGCCAAGGCCAAGGAAAAGCGCATCAACCTGCGCTTCGTCGATGCCGATCATCTGGGAATTTCATTCGATCAATCGACCAGGCGCCAGGAACTCGAACTGCTTTTGACGGTGTTCCGCACCGATGCGCTGGAGCGGGTGATGATCGATGAAGTCGACAAGGGGCTTGGTGAAATCATTCCGCCGGCACTGCGCCGATCCTCGAGTTATCTCACTCATCCGGTATTCGAAATGTATCATTCGGAAACCGAAATGTTGCGCTACCTACGCCACCTGCAGGGCAAGGACATCGCCCTTGACCAATCGATGATTCCCTTGGGCTCCTGCACCATGAAGCTCAACGCCACCACTGAGATGATCCCGGTGACATGGCGGAATTTTTCCATGCTGCATCCCTTCGTACCGCTGGAACAGGCGCAAGGTTACAGCCAGCTCTTCGAAGAACTTGAATCGATGTTGGCGGAAATCACCGGATTTGATTCGGTGTCCTTGCAACCCAATGCCGGAAGCCAGGGCGAATATGCGGGGCTTCTGGCGATCTCCGGCTATCACAAGGCGCGCGGTCAAAGCCACCGCAACGTCTGTCTCATTCCGATTTCGGCCCACGGCACCAACCCCGCATCCGCGGTGATGGCCGGCATGAAAGTGGTGGTCGTCGCCTGCGATGAAAATGGCAATGTCGATGTGGCCGATCTCAGGGCCAGGGCTGCCGAAAATGCGGCCAGCCTCGCCGCGCTGATGATCACCTATCCTTCGACTCACGGGGTGTTCGAAGAGAAGGTGAAGGACATCTGCGCCATCGTCCATGAGCATGGCGGCCAGGTTTATCTCGATGGAGCCAATCTTAATGCGCAAGTGGGGCTGGTACGGCCAGCCGAACTTGGTGCTGACGTCTGCCATATGAACCTGCACAAGACTTTTTGCATTCCCCATGGCGGTGGCGGCCCCGGCATGGGTCCCATTGGTGTGAAAGCTCATCTCGCCCCCTATCTGCCGGGTCACAAGGTGGTTCACGGCGTCAATCCGGCGGCGGGGCGTGACCAGTCCAAGGGCGCTGTCTCGGCCGCCCCCTGGGGCTCGGCGTCGATCCTGCCGATCTCCTGGACCTATATCGCCATGATGGGCGGCGAGGGCCTGAGGAAAGCGACGATCATGGCCATCCTCAATGCCAACTACATGGCGAAGCGGCTGGCTCCGCATTTTCCCATCGTCTACACCGGGCCGGGCGGTTATATCGCCCACGAGTGCATCATCGATCTGCGCTGGCTCAAGGAGCGCACCGGCTTGAGTGTTGAGGATGTGGCCAAGCGTCTCGTCGACTACGGCTTCCATGCTCCAACCATGTCTTTCCCCGTCGTCGATACGCTGATGATCGAGCCCACCGAGTCGGAAGGCAAACGCGAGCTCGACCGCTTCTGCGATGCGATGATCGAGATCGCCAAAGAGATTTCCGAAGTGGAGCACGGCAAAACCGACAAGACCGACAACGTGCTGAAGAACGCGCCGCACACCCATCGGCTTTTGCTCGGTGACTGGAAGCATCCTTACTCCAAGGAGAAGGCCTTCTTCCCATTAAAGGGCTATCCCAATGACAAATACTGGCCCCCCGTGGGCCGTGTCGACAATGTCTTCGGCGACAGAAACCTCGTCTGCACCTGTCCCCCGATGGCGAACTATATGGAGGCGGCGGAGTAATCAGGCGTGCGCCAAACCCTCATGGACATTATGCGTCATGAGGGCCAGCACAACGGCGAGGCCGAGATAGAGTACAGCGTATTCAAAACGGGTTGCAGCGGAAACCGACCTGTAGGCCACGGCTTCGGGTGAATTGGGATCATAGCGCCATGCAGCGATGAGGCTGGGGATCGCCATCACTGCAATCAAGATCAGCATCGGGCTGGGGCTATAAAAAAATAGTGCGACCAGCAGGGGCGCACCGAGGAACCACACACGCGGCGACAGCACCTGGGTGATGCGCCCGCCATCAAGCGGTGACACCGGGATCAGATTGAACAAATTGATGATGAAGCCCGAATAGGCAATGGCCATCCACAAATCACTGCCATTTTGGCGGCCCCAAAAATATGCGGCGAAGGCGGCGAGCGTACCAACAAAAGGCCCTGCATAGGCGACATAGGCTTCGGTCTCGGCATCGCGCGGCTGCTCGCGAAGATTGATCCAGGCACCGACAAAGGGAATGAATGCCGGAAGCCCCACATCAAGGCCGCGCTGGCGGGCCGCCAAATAATGGCCCATCTCGTGAATGAGAATCATCGCGACAAAGCCCGCAGCGAAAGGGAAACCATATATCGCCGCATAGATCCAGATGGTCAGCAGCATGCTGCCGACCGAAATTGCCAGCTTGCCGAGTTTGGCCGAGGTAAGCAGCAGGATGAGAAGTTTCATCCGTTGTCACGGGGTTTTCGGCGGAAGAATTTGAAAGCCCCGCCGCCAGCAACAGCGAGGCCCACCAGGATAACCTTGGCGAATTTGGCGAGGAACACCGCAGCCAGGGCCAGCAGCCCGAGCTTCTTGGCCACCACGCCGCCGATCAGAGCGGCAAGCCCGTATTCCGCGATATGATCAGTTGAAGCTTCGAAGTCCTCGTAGCGCTTGCCGCTGTTATAGGCGAGAGCATCCAGAACCGCCTTGGCATATGGTTTTTCCTTCTCGATCACATCATCGTTGGTGATCAGGTCGAATTCAAAAAAACCGTCACGCCCAAGCGCGTAGGTATTGTAGTTGACGGTCGCGGGCACGTCGGCGGCAGCCCCACGGTCTACAGCCTTCATCGACCACACCAGCCGGTGATCTGCCGCATCATAGTTAGGCGGCTCGATCCAGCCCACAATATCAAGCGCAACAATGCCCAGTTTTTCCCGCTCTTTGTTTTGCTGCTCGGTACCATCCTTTAGTGATTGTAGCAATTCGTCGGCATTCCAATTTTTGGCGTCATCGTCCTTCACATAACCTTCGGCGGTATGGTTGACGGTTATCATCCAATTCTCATTCTCACTCAGCGCAATGATGATGCCGAAGAAGCCTTCGCCCGTGGAGTTGCCCAAGGCTTTCGCCAGTGCTGTGGCTTCCGCCTTGGGCATGAACGCCATTTCGGCAGGAAGATGCAA
>JANLWG010000411.1:0-6257 GCA_031364405.1 Hyphomicrobiales bacterium | reverse complement strand
CTGGTGGGGGCCAAAGCCGTTCACGTGTCCGGTGTGCGAAGTCGAGCCCCGTGCGGGAGGAGAATTCAAATTGGTGATGCGAAGCCCCCAAGGCAACGATTATCCCATGCGTGGGATTTTCCGCGAGATCGTGCCCAACATCCGCATTGTAAGGGAAGACGATATGTCAGAACATTCCGAGGAATGGCACGACATGGTTGACCCCACCCGCAGGGGTCAGGGCAAACGCAAAATCGAAATGCTGACCACGGTCACTTTTGAAGATCACGGCAAGGAAACAAGAGTCACCATTACAACGCGTTTTCCATCACTGACAATCCGCGACAGTTTCGCCAAGGTGGGCATGAAGGAGGGCTGGAGCTCAAGCCTCGAGAAACTCGAAGATCTGCTCGATGCGATCAAAGTGTCGCCCAATGAATTTCATTTCACTCGCCTCATCAATGAGGCACGCGAAAAAACATTCAAGGCCTTCAGTGATCCCGTTGGACTTGCTGTCTGGTGGGGGCCCAATGGTTTTACCACCACCACCCATGCCATGGACTTCGGTGTTGGCGGCGCCTGGACTTTCACCATGCATGGACCCGATGGCGTCAACTATCCCAACCACGTGGTCTATACCAAAATCGATCCACCCCGTGTCATCACTTGGGATCATCACGGCGAGGCCGATAAACCAGCACTCTTCAAAGCTGTCATCAGTTTTGACGAAGACGGCCGCAATACACGCGTTACGCTTCGCCTGATCCTCGCTGAAGCCCACCAGCGCGATGGTCTGCTCGCCTTTGGTGCGGTTGAAGGCGGCTGGCAGAACCTGGCGCGTCTTGAATCCTATTTAACCTCAGCAACCGTCTGAACAGGAACATATTATGTCCAGCGCACCCGGCAGCAATTTCATCATCAGCCGCATCTATTCAGCCCCCCGTAGTCTACTGTTTGCCTGCTTCACCGACTCCAGCCACATGCGGAACTGGTTCAGTCCGACGGGATTTGACGTCGTCAAGGCCGATATGGATTTCCGCGAGGGCGGTGTTTACCACTATGGCATGAAGGCGCCCGATGGTTTCAGCGTGTGAGGGAAATTCATCTACCGCGAGATCGTGCCGCCATCGAAAATCGTGTTCATCACTTCATTTTCCGATGAGAAAGGTGGCATCGCGCGGCATCCCATGAGCCCAACATGGCCGCTCGAAATGCTCTCAACTGCTACTTTCGAAGAGGCCGGTGAAGGTAAGTCCAAACTCACCATCAGATGGCAGGCCTGGAATGCCAGCGCCGAAGAGCAAACGACCTTCGATACGTCCCACGATAGCATGAAGCAGGGTTGGACCGGCACCATGGATCAGCTTGCAGCCTATCTCGCAAAAACCGAGTCCTAGGAAACCACAAACCCTACAATTTCCTTGGCCTTGCGCACGATTGGCGCGGCAATGGCGCGGGCTCGTGATGAGCCGTCCCTCAGCACGCTGTCGACATAGGCTGGGTCTTCCTGCAGGCGCTTGGTTTGATCGCCAATGGGGCCAAGCCTCGCCACTGCAAGATCGGCTAGCGCATTCTTGAACACCGAAAATTGCCCGCCGCCATATTGGGCGAGAACCTTTTCCACCGTCATCCCGGCAAGGGCTGCATAGATGCCGGTGAGATTGTCGGCTTCCGGCCTGTTTTTCAATCCGGCAGCTTCGGAAGGAAGTGGTTCCGCATCGGTCTTGGCCTTACGGACTTTCCTGGCGATAGTGTCGGCATCATCGGTCAGGTTGATGCGCGATAAGTCCGAGGGGTCCGACTTCGACATCTTCTTGGTGCCGTCCCGCAAGCTCATGACCCGCGTCGCGGGGCCGGTGATGAAGGGTTCCGGTGGCGGGAAGTAGACACCTTCGATACCGGCGCCGGTAATCGCCTCGGCAAAATCATTGTTGAACTTGTTGGCGATATCGCGCGCCAGTTCGAGATGCTGCTTCTGGTCCTCGCCCACCGGCACATGGGTTGCGTGATAGGCCAGAATGTCGGCCGCCATCAGGTTGGGATAAATATAAAGTCCAACCGAAGCCTGCTCCTTGTCTTTCCCGGCCTTCTCCTTGAACTGGGTCATGCGGTTGAGCCAGCCGAGCCTCGCCACGCAGCTTAGAATCCACGCGAGCTCGGCATGTTCTGCCACCTGGCTCTGGTTGAAGATGATACTTTTTTTCGGATCAAGCCCGCAGGCGAGATAAGCCGCCGTTACATCGCGGATCGCCTTGTGCAACTCCTTGGGTTCCTGCCACACGGTGATGGCATGGAGGTCCACCACGCAATAGATACACTCATGGGTGTCCTGCATGTGAATCCAGTTGAGCATGGCGCCGAGATAATTGCCGAGATGCAGATTGCCAGTCGGCTGCATGCCGGAAAAAACCCGTGGAACGAATGCGGACATGGAAAACCCCTCGCAAAACTTGCAAGGGCTTATGCCTGCAAAATCGCCGGGTGAAAAGAGCCGGCCTTGTCCCGGCTGGAAAGCCGGTATAACCCAAACGCCATGCCAGAGTTGCCCGAAGTCGAAACCGTCTTGCGTGGCCTGAAGCCGGTGCTCGAGGGCCGCCGCATCACCGCCGTCGCATTGAGACGTCAGAACCTGCGTTTCCCGTTCCCGGCGGATTTCGCCACCCGCCTCACCGGCAAGCGCGTATTGGCATTGACCAGGCGGGCCAAATATATTCTGGGATCGATCGAAGGCGGCGATTGCCTGCTCATCCATCTCGGCATGACTGGGCGTTTCACTATCTTAACTCCCACACGCACAGCAAAAAACCTCGGCGAATTCTATTTCGAGGAAGCCGCCGGTGAGAATGGCAATGGCCTCCACGACCATGTGGTATTCAGCCTCGAGGACGGCATTCGCATCGTGTATACCGATCCGCGCCGCTTTGGCATGATGGACCTGTTCAGCGAAAATGAGGCAGGCGATCACCAGCTGCTCAGGGATATCGGTGTCGAGCCCCTCGGCAATGCACTGAACGGCGCACTACTGGCCGAAAAATTTTACGGCAAGCAGGCGCCACTCAAGGCCGCCCTCCTCGATCAAAGCATTATCGCCGGGTTGGGCAATATCTACGTTTGCGAAGCCCTGCACCGGGCCCGCCTCTCTCCCACGCGCAAGGCGGGAACCCTGGCAAGAAAATCAGGCGGCGATCCCCGCCTTGATAACCTAGTCCGCCACATCCGCGACATTCTCGCTGAGGCGATCACCGCGGGCGGCTCGACCTTGCAGGATTTTGCCCACACCGATGGAACGGCCGGCGCATTCCAGCAGCGCTTCGCCGTCTATGGCCGCGAAGGCGAGGCTTGCGGCACCTGCGGTTCCACCATTAAAAGAAGAGTGCAATCAGGCCGCTCCACCTTTTATTGTAACAAATGCCAGAAATAGGACGCGTTCATGACCTACCAGAACATCATCGTCGACGCCCATGGCCGCGTCGGATTGATCACCCTGAACCGGCCCAAGGCACTTAATGCCCTGAATGAAAAACTGATCCAGGAGTTGAACACCGCATTTTCGGTGTTTGAACTCGAGCCTGATATCGGTTGCGTGGTTTTGACCGGCAGCGACAAGGCCTTTGCGGCGGGTGCTGATGTGAAGGAGATGGTCGATAAAACTTATGTGGACGCCTATCTCGGAAAATTCCTCCATGATTGGACCAGCCTGGCCGAGGCCCGAAAGCCGGTGATTGCGGCGGTTGCGGGCTTCTGCCTTGGCGGCGGCTGCGAGCTTGCCATGATGTGCGATTTCATCATCGCCGCAGAAACCGCCAAATTCGGCCAGCCGGAAATCACCCTTGGCATCATGCCGGGTGCCGGCGGCACCCAGCGCATGGCCCGCTTTATCGGCAAGTCCAAAGCCATGGACATGATATTGACCGGCCGCATGATGGATGCAGCCGAAGCCGAGCGTTGTGGCCTCGTCGCCCGTGTCGTGGCCCCTGACAAACTGCTGGACGAAGCGATAGCGGCAGCCGAAACCATTGCCGCCTATTCCCGCCCCGCCGTGATGATGGCGAAGGAAACCGTCAATCGCGCCTTCGAGACGACTCTCGCCGAAGG
The DNA here is from genome assembly GCA_031364405.1 of Hyphomicrobiales bacterium. GTDB lineage: Bacteria > Pseudomonadota > Alphaproteobacteria > Rhizobiales > Aestuariivirgaceae > Aestuariivirga. The sequence continues at coordinate 2,183 of JANLWG010000411.1, read as the reverse complement.
CGTTCGCTTCGAGCGCCGTCTGTTTCTGTCGATGTTTGCAACCGAGGATCAGAAGGAAGGCATGAAAGCCTTCATCGCCAAACGAAAGCCCGAATTCCGTAACCGGTAAGCAACTTCACTCCGGATAAATCACGCCTTTTTTAACCACGATATTTCCATAGAGCCGCGTTTCGCCCGAGGCGACGACGGCGAAGCAGGCCTTCACTTTATTGTAAAAATCCGAACCGATCAGCGGCACGATCCGCTGTTTCGGTTCGTGCTTCATCAGAACGGCTGCGAAATCATCGAACACCGGCTCGATGCGGGTTGGATCACCATGGGCTGCCGGCCGCCACACAGCATCCGGCACCAAGTCGTCGACCGGCATCACCGAGAGAATCGCATCGAGCAGACGTGGCGCCTCGTGGCCATCCATCCGTACCAGACGTTTGGAATCGGTTTCAGCCGGATAGTTACCATCGACAATGGCAATTTCATCGCCGTGGCCCATGGCCATCAGCACGCGTAGCAAATCGGGACTGAGAAGCGGATCAATACCCTTGAGCATCAGGAACTCTCCTTGAACAATACATCGCGGTCAATAATGAAATTGGCAAACAGCGGAAGACTGGCAGCCCCCATGGCGCGGGCATCGGAACCGATGCTGCCTGCTTCGATGCTGAACGCGGGTATTCCGCGCAGATCATAGAGGCCAAGAGACTCGCGGGTTTTATCCACCAGCCGGTTGCGCACATCTTCCGGCATTGCTCCATCAATGATGATGACTTCAAAATCAACGATCGACATGCACGCCACGGCAGCATAGGCCAGACTGCGCGCGGCCTGTTCCACCCAAATATCGAGTACTGGTCCAATCTCGGCCCATTTATCGGGTGAGGGTGTCAGCCGTGCTGGATCAAGACCAGCTGCCTTTAATTGATTTTCAAGAACGTAGAGTGACGCGCTGTGCAGGAGCTGCTGTGGCTTGTTACCCACAGCGAGAATGGGCAGCGTGCCAATGGCGCCGGCATAGCCTGTTGAGCCCGGGAACACCCGGCCATTGATGACAATGCCGCCACCGATGAAATAGCCAAGGAAAAAATAGGCGTAGGTGTGAAAATTGCTGCCTTTGCCAAACAGCAGTTCAGCGGCACAAGCGGCCGTTGCATCATTGGAAAAATATACCGGCCAGTTACCGAGTTTCTCGATCTCATTCACCAGGTCAAAACCGCGCCAGGCTTCGAACACATCATGGGCGGCACCGATTTCCTCTTCCCAATTCCAAAGTTCAAAGGGTGAGGCAATGCCGAACCCCGATATTTTTTTAACTTGCCTCGGCGAAAGTTCCCCAAGCAATTCCTGCAGTCCGGAGTTGACGAAATCCATAAATCTTCGCGGCGTTGGAAAATGATAGGACTGGTGCAACTTGCGCCGGATCTTGCCGGTAAGATCAAGCAAGATGAGATCACCCGAGTGCCGGCCCACTTTCAAGCCAATGGAATAGGCCCCATCGGGATTGAGCGAGAACGGAACCAAGGGCTGCCCCACCTTGCCGCGTTTTGGCGTCTCCTTGATCAGAAGCTGATCGGCTTCAAGTTGCCGGACAATGACCGAAACGGTTTGGGCCGAAAGACCGGTCAGCCGCGCGATTTCGGCCTTGGGCAAGCTGCTGTGCTTGCGGATCAGCGAAAGGGCAAGACGCTCATTATAAAGCCTGACACCGGACTGGGTGGTGCCGCGCGACAGCTCCGGAGGCCGTCCCTCTTGCGGTCCTGTGCTAATCCCATCGCTGTTCACAACGCCGTCGCCCTCCCGTGCCGCCGCCCCAGTCTCAGGCAGAAAAGGCGTTCAATTTCTTCCAAGCATCAGCACCTGTCAAACAATAAATCATTCGGATTTATTTATTGACTCCGGTGCGGAATTGAGTTCAGGATAAATCGGGGCGTGGGCAAGAGATGAAACTTGAACCCCCGCCCTCAAGAGCGCAACTTTGTTTTCGCACGGCCCCATCGGGGCCAAGGTATCCATGGGAGGAATCACGTGAAATCCATTCTGAAAACCGCCGTATTCGGCGTCGCCATGTTTGGCGTCGTCTCCGCTGCGCAGGCTGGCGTCGGCGCCTGCCTCATCACCAAGGAAGATGCCAATCCCTTCTTCGTCAAGATGAAGGAAGGTGCGACCGCCAAGGCTGCCGAACTCGGCGT
>JANLWG010000388.1:0-5200 GCA_031364405.1 Hyphomicrobiales bacterium | reverse complement strand
ATGAACATCCCTCCAGCGTTCGGTGAGCAACGACGATATGGCGTCAAGCGTATTGGCAAATCCCAGGATATCCCCCGATAAAATCAAGTATTTCGCGGCAAGAACCAGCAGCCTCAGGTCGCGGACCTGTTGCAGCCATGTCGATATTTCCTTGAGTGGCCCGGCCGCATCGAAACTCGCCTTCGAGAATGTCAAGAAGGATGCCGGCAGCTGACCCTCGGCGGCGGCAATGAAGTTCTCGAGCTCAGCAATCCCATCGGGACTAGGTCCGCACGGCAATTCAGCTGATACCGGCGAGCTGATAGTGCTGAAATCGACCATTATCCGGCCACCGGATCGGTAAGCTGCATGTTATTGAATGATCATGCGCGTTTCCACGCGCCGGTTAGTGGGGTCAAATGCGTCAGCCGTCCGCGGACGGGATTCTCCCATGCCCTTGGCGATCAACTTGGTCGTATCGACACCAAGATTGCCGAGAAATACAATAACCGATTGGGCCCGGCGTTCCGACAAACCAAGGTTATGTGCCTCAGTGCCGGAGGCATCCGTATAACCTTCGACGCTGAACCGGGCCACAGCAAGGCGGGGATCTTTGAGAGCACCGGAGAACTCCGTCAGATTTGCCTTTGCCGCCTCGCTCAATTCGGCTGAATCCTTTTCGAAATTAATCAACAAGTCAAATGACAGTGGCTCCTGCTTGTCCTGGGTCTTCGCACATTCGTCTTCAGTGCCGACACAAATTCCGCGCGTCGCACCCTGATCCTTGTTTGAAGTGAAAAAATTTAAAATATCGGAAGCCCGATAAGCAGCCTCATCCGCACTGGCGGAAAGAGGAAAAACAACAACAAACAATGCGAGCACCGACGTCTTCAAAGTCATGACTGACCTCCTTTTACATCAGTGCCATGGACTATGCCGCGCGAAATATATAAAGTCAAATCAAGAAGGTTCGGCATTCCGCACCTTGAGCAATGGTGATGCCGAGGAACGACATGGCACTGAAACCTCGTCAGGACAAACGCATCGGGGCACTCCAAACCCCGCTGGGAGAGGATGTTCTGGTTCTTCTCCGGTTCGACGGCGACGAGGGATTGGGCGAGCTTTTCGAATATCGCGTCGAAGCTCTCAGTGAAAATGCGCATATCGATTTCACACCGGCGATTGGCGGCAAGTGCTGCATTTCCATCAAGACCGAGGACGGTTCCAAGCGTTATTTTAACGGCTATCTTGTCGAGACACAGTGGCTCGGTCCCCATGACATTGTCTACCATCGCTACCGTCTTGTGCTACGCCCTTGGTTTTGGATGCTGTCGCACACGTCCGACTGCCGGATGTTCCTTGATAGGACCATACCGGAAATCATAAAGGAGGTTCTTGGTAAACACGGAATTGCGAAATTCTACGCAAAATTAACCGGTAGCTATCCCCAGCTCGAGTATTGCGTCCAATACCGGGAAAGCGATTTCAACTTTGTCTCCCGGTTAATGGAAGAAGCGGGCATTTACTATTTCTTCGAGCATACCGAGGACGAACACACGTTGGTTATGGTTGACGCGCCCTCGTGTCATACCGCCAAGCAATGCGGGGCAAAGTTGAAATACAACCAAACCCCGCAGTCAGTCGCCCGCCATGAGGAAACACTGCTGACATGGTTTCCGGATCGCCAGTTCAAGAGTGGAAAGTTTACTCTCAAGGACTTCAATTTCAAAAAGCCCACCGATCCCCTGCTGAGTGAGAAGGAAGGGGGTGGCTCATATCAAAATGACAAGCTGGAGATCTTCGACTATCCGGGCCGCTATTACCAGAAGGATTTAGGCGACAACTATGCGAAGGTCAGGCTGGAAGCCGAACAGGCAGCTGACCATCGGTGTCATGCCTCGGGACACTCGGTGACCTGCTGTCCGGGCAAACTGATCGAGCTTGCCGAACATCCGGATGCGAAGCAGAATGCCGAATATTTGATTGTCCGGGCTTCACATTCCTACGTGTCGGACGTTTACCTTGCCTCGTCTAGTCAAACTTCCGAACAGATCTACTCGGGCCAATATGAATTTCTGCCGAAGGACATTAATTTCAGGATTGTTCCCCACACTCCCAAGCCGTTTGTCCACGGGCCGCAGACGGCGATCGTCACCGGCGACGGAGAAATCGATGTCGACGAGTATGGCCGGATTTTTGTGACTTTTCACTGGGACCGCGAGAAGCAGCAGTCTTGCCGGGTACGGGTCGCGCAAATCTGGTCCGGCCGGCAATGGGGAGGCATCGTCATCCCCCGCGTCGGTATGGAAGTGATTGTCGAATTTCTCGAAGGCGATCCCGACCGGCCGCTGGTAACGGGCACTGTCTACAATGAAGACAACCAGGTGCCTTACGGCCTCCCCGAAGAGAAGACCATATCCGGTGTCAAATCCAATTCGTCCGAGGGCGGTGATGGCTATAACGAATTGGTCTTCGATGACGCGGCCGGCAACGAGCTTATCCGGATACATGCCGAAAATGACTTGGAAGCCAAGATCGAGCACAACGAAACACGAAATATCGGCGACACTCTGACCATAGAAGCTGGGGAAAAAATTGAACTCAAAGTTGGCCTCAGCACGATTGTGATGGATAAGGTGAGCATCACCATCAAGTCGCCGACGATAACCATAAAGGCAGATGGCAAGCTCGACGCATCGGCGCCACTAACCCAGGTCACTGGGTCTGCCACCCTAACTCTCAAAGGTGGTATGGTGCTGATAAACTAGCAGCCAGGCTGATCTGATTGAGGTAAAACGCGCAAGAGGGCGCATGCCATGAAACGACTGAGATTTGCGACGGCAAGGCAGGTTTTCGAGGCATTTCCTCCCGCTTGCAACGACATTGAAAGCGAGCCCGCCGATAGTGACCCAATGGCATTCATAGAATCCTTACTGGGTGGTCCTACACCTGAGGATGCGGTCGGCTTTTGTGCCTACATGCTGCCGCGGCGGGAAGCCGTTTGGTGGGCCTGCCAATGTATCAGGGCATCGAACCAGCCGATCGGGAGCGACGACTTGAAATTGCTAGAATTGGCCGAAAATTGGGTCAAAGAGCCGGAGGAGGCCAATCGCAAGGCAGCCTTGGCGGCCGGCATGGCGGCGGCCGAGAAACGCCCGGCCGCATGGGCTGCTCTGGGGGCCGGCTGGTCGGGCGGCAGTATGGTGGATGATCCGGAAAGACCGGTGGTGCCACCCAACTATCTTACCGCCCAGACGGTGCGGGCCGCGGTCTTGACCACTCTCGCGCAAGCCGCAACCAAAGAGCGCGGCAAATACTTGGCGGCCAGCGTGCAACGCGCCATAAAGCTGGTCAACCTGGGCAGTGATCAAGGCTGATGATCGGCAGGATAAACTTGCGTCAATGGCCTCGCTGTCCGGGTAAACGACATAGCAACGGGATCAGTCCGGCCAGTGTTAACACTTAGAATTGAAAATCTCGATCGCCTCCCCGATGGCGGACCGCTGTTCATCCAGGTGGACAAGCGGGGGCTGGACTTTGGCCGTGATCAGCATCTCGATTGGACTTTGCCCGACCCAAGCCGGTTCATCTCGGGCAAGCACTGCGAAGTCAGGTTTTTCGACGGCGCTTACTGGCTCTATGACGTCTCGACCAATGGCACCTTCGTCAACAACAACTCGAAGAGGGTCCAAAGCCCCTACAAGCTGGTCAACGGCGACCAGCTCAACATTGGCGAATACGTGATCTCGGTCGCGGTAAAGTCTCCGGTAACGGAAGCACCCGCCCGGATCGCGCAACCGGCAGCCGCCACCGAACATCCGCCGGTGGACGATCTCTGGCGGCCAACCGGCGAGGCCCCGCCTCCGATCAATCCGCGTGATCTTCAGCCGCCTTCCAAACGCAACTACGCCTCGGCCGACTTTCTGCATGAGGTCAGCGGCCCGATGCCAGTTCCCAGGCCCTTTGGGGAGGCAGCGCCAAAAGCCTATCCGGAAGCTCCCGTGCATGATCCATGGGGTCCCACCGGCATCGAACGTCCCTCCTCTCCCGCCCCGGCGGCTGATTGGGCGGGAGTGGCAGACATGGCTTTTCCCGCCGTTCCTTCCCCGAGACGGCGGGCGGTTGAAACCGCCAACGAACCTCCGCTATTGCCTCAGGCAGGGATTTCACCCGACATTGCCAGGACTCAGGCGGAGCGGGAATTCATCCGGAAATTTGCCCAGGGTGCCAACATAAGCGAAGACGTTCTGGCTCATCTGAATGCCGGAGATATGGCAAGAGAGCTTGGAATGTTCGTCAATCTCGTGTGCGGAAATCTCATGCAACTGCTGAGTGCGCGTGCGGCCGCCAAGACGCTCGCCCGCAGCGGCCACCGCACGATGATTCAGCCCACCGAAAACAATCCGCTAAAATTCATGCCAACCGCGGAAGATGCCATCAAGGCCATGTTTGGCCCCGGTTCGAGCAGCTATCTGGACAGCCGCCGGACCATCGAAAACAGTTTCGCGGACCTCAAGACTCACCAAGTAGCGGCACTCGCCGCCATGCAGTCGGCGGCTGCCCAATTGTTTGAAGAACTCGACCCCGAGGCCGTCGAACAGGCGTCGGGCGCACCCAAAAAATCCTTGCTCGGCAACAGCAAATCCAAGTTCTGGGATGCTTACACCGAGCGTTGGAAAACCAAGGCGGCCAGTCACGAACACGGCTTGCTGGGTGCATTTCTCGAACTCTATGCGGAATATTACGATCGCCAGACGAGGAACAAACGCTAATCCGGGATGCGTTGCAATGGGTCGACCTGCTGCCAGAATTACCGACATGCACACCTGCCCGGTGGTGACACTATTGGTGCCTCATGTTGGAGGGCCGATCGTCAGCGGGTTTTTCACCGTCATCACCGGCGGCATGCCGCAGGCGCGCATTTCCGATGTGGCAATATGCGCAGGGCCTCCCGATCTAATTGTTCAGGGCTCCTCCACTGTGATCGTAGGCGGCATGCCCGCTGCACGCATTGGCGACATGACGGCGCACGGGGGCGTGATTGTCCAGGGCTGGCCCACCGTGTTGATTGGCGGTTAAATGAGTCTGGATCAGATCAGTAACTGGTCTTTGCCAGGTGTCTTTAGTAGAATCCTTTGGCCGTCCAAGATAATGCCGCCATTTTTGAGCACCAAAATTTCCGACATCCCGGTTTTGATTTTGACGCCCTCCGGAATCAGCT
>JANLWG010000148.1:0-3479 GCA_031364405.1 Hyphomicrobiales bacterium | reverse complement strand
CGGATGGTATGAAGTTCAGCGGCGGGACCGGCGTCGGGCATGATGGCTCTCGGTGCTGGCGCTGAACAGCGCCTGGATGACAATGGCGCAGAGGATCACCGCTCCGCCGGCAAATGTCCAGACCGGGGGGAATTCCTTCACCACAAACCACGCCCACAGCGGCGACAGGGTGGGCTCGACCAATGCCATGAGCGAAAGCTGGGCCGCCGGCACAGAGCGCGAACCGGCGGTGAAGAGGATGAGGCCCAAGGTCAATTGCACCGCACCCATGGCAAGGACAATGGCCAGGTTCCACCAGCCGATAGCGAAGACCGCCCATCCGGTTTCGGCGCGAAGCCCGGTTGGAATGAGGATGACGACGGCACTGATGGCGATGAGATAGAGCGCGTTCCAGATCAAGGCCACCGACATTTCGGTTCTCCGGCCCCAGCGCAGCAGCACGGCGTAACAGGAAAAACAGAACGCCGCATAGAGCGCCAGCACGGTTCCGATAAGGGCCCCGCCACCGCCCGAGCCGTAAAAGATAATGGCCATGCCGGCAAGGGCGATGGTCATGGCGGTCCAGGTGATCGAGGGGATGCGTTCACGCAGGATCCACAGGCCGAGCATGGCGGACAGGAATGGCGAGATGCCGGCCATGAAAATGGCCTGGGCCACCGTTGTGTAGAAAAGCGCGGCGACGAAGCTGAGCCCGGCAGTGCCGACCGCCAATCCGGCGATCACCGCGTTAATGCCAGCGCCCGCCATGAGCGCGGGCAGGGTGCTGCCAAACCTGAGGCCGAGCCACAGGCCCATGCAGATGATGACGGTGATCGAGCGGTAGAAGATGATCTGCCAGACGTCGATATCCCTGGTCAGGCGCACCAGGGCGCCGCCGATACTCCAGCAGATGGCGCCTGCCGCCGTGAAGGCGACGCCGACAGGATAGCTGAATGGCCTGGCGATCAAGCGCTTCTCCGGCGGTTACCGGCAAAGGCGCCGAGAAGAAATATGGTGAAGACCGTGGCGAGGGCATAGGGCAAGCCATCTGGGCCAAAGGCTTCGATCGACCAGCCGGCCAGCAGTGAACCGACGAGGGCGCCCAGGCCCCATGTGGTGGAAAACGAGGCGGTGCCGGTGACCAACTCGTGGCCGGAAAAGCGATCACCCAATTCGGCCAGCGACACGGTATAGATGCCAGCCGAAGCGGCACCCGCAACAGTGAGAATGGGCCAGAGCGCCCAGGTGCCGAAGGCGAGCGGGATCAGCGCGCAGGCGGTGGCGGTGACGATGCCGCAGCCCGCCATCACGGCGCGCTTGGGAAAATGATCGGCCAGCCAGCCTATGGGAAATTGCAGGAACGTGTTGCCGACGATGAAGGCGGTGAGCGCCAGTGCGGCGGTCTCCTGGTCCATGCCCTTTTTCACGCCGTAGACCGGCAGGAAGCCCAGGTAGGCGGCATCGATGACGGCGAACATGCCGACGGCAAACAGCAGGATGGGAGCCTTGCGGGCAAAACCCAGGACCGACAATGCGGCTTCGTCGACGCTGTCCACCGCTTCATCCTTGACGAAAAAAATGGGTATGGTGGCAAGAGCGAGAATCGTTGCGCCAATGGCAAAGGGCAAATGTCCCTCGATGCCGGTGAGGCTGATGAGAATGGGGCCACCGCCGAAACTGGCGGAGAGTACGCTGGTGTAAAGGGCGAGCAGGCGCGAGCGATAGGGACCTTCGGCAAAGCGCACGATCCAGGCTTCGCTGATGGCGAACAACATCGAGACGAAGAAGCCGTGCAGGATGCGCAGGCCGAACCACCACCAGAACACCGGGAAATACGGATAGGCGAAAACCACCGCCGCAGTGAGCAGGGCCGCACCGATTACCGCCGCCTTGGCGCCGAAGCGGCGCACTAGCACGGGGATGGCGAAGACCGATACGGCGATGCCCAGTGGCTGCATGGCGGCGTTGTAGCCGATCATGTCGGCACTGACACCTTGAGCTTCCATGATGAGGGAAAGCAGCGGAAACATCAGGCCGAGAGTGAAGCCGAAAACCGTGATGGCCGAGATGGCGGCGATCAAGTTGAGGAGATTGCGCCTATCCACTGGCGGACTCGCGCACCAGACGGCCACCGGTCCAGGCAATGCCGGCCAGCAGGAGGGCGTAGAATAGCGCAAGGATCACCGGCATGGCATTGATGCCGAAGGCATCGATGGCGATTCCGGCAATCGGCGGGCCAAACAGACCGCCGATCCCCCACATCGCCGCGAAGGCGGCAGAGCCCGAAATCAAATCAGGACCCTTGAAGTTATCGCCCATGGTGGCGAGCGCCACCACATAGACGCCAAAGGCGCAGGTCGACAGCAGGATGGTGAGTGGCCAAATGGCCCAGCTGTTGATCAGCGGAATGAGGCTGAGGCTGAGCACGATGGTGAGTGCAGCCGTCGCCGCCACCACGCCGATGCGCGACCAGCGGTCAGCGAGAAGACCCATGGGATAAAACAGCAGCGTGTTGCCGATGATGCCCGCGCCAAGAATGCGGCTGGCGACCGCAAGCTCAAGACCGTGGCGCAGGCCGAAGATGGTAAAGAAAGAAATGAAGACGCTGTCGAACAATGTGGCCGCACCGACAGCGAAGAGCAGCAGCGGCGCCCTGGCGATGAAGCGGAAAAAACCGCCACTGTTTTCCTGGCGGAAAACATCATCGCTTACTTTGACAAAGGCGAGAGGAAGGGCGCTGGCGGCGACGCAGGCTATGCCGATGAGCCAGGGCGTCCAGCCGTTGATTCCGGTGAATGGCAATATCAGGGGGCCAACCGAAAAGGTGATGGCCAACACGCTGACGTAGAGCCCCATGATGCGGCCGCGGTTGCCATCACCAGCGAAAGTAAGAACCCAGGCCTCGCTGACGGTAAACAGGGTTCCGGCCGAAATTCCAAAAACGAAGCGGATGGGGAACCACAGCCAAATGGAGGGTGCCAGTTTGAGGGCAAGCAGGGCGGCGATCATCAATGCTATCACGCCGACGACGATCCGTTTTGAACCCAAACGGCTAATCAACGGAGGCAAAAAAGGACCAGCCATCAGAATGCCAAGGGGGCCCATGGCGGCATTGGCGCCCATGATCCAGGCCGGGATGCCGCGCTGCTCCATGAGCAGCGGCAGGAGTTGCAGGGTGAGCCCCATGGCGATGTCGCAGCTGGCCACCGTGGCTATTGCAGCGACAAGATTGCCATAACGCCGGGGTGTGGCGGCGGGTGCGGACATCGGCGTTAAGCTTACCTGTTGAATGGCGGATCAGTAGCCTCTAGCCGCTGCCCAAAGCTTCGGCAAGCCAGCCCCGCCGGTTGCGCATGGCTTGAAGCGCGGCTATGCAGCGCGGCCATGACAAAGCTCAAAGCCTTCATCATTCCGGTCACCCCCTTCCAGCAGAACTGCTCGCTGGTATTTGACGAGGACGCCAAGCGCGGTGCGATTGTCGATCCCGGCGGCGATGTGCC
>JANLWG010000356.1:0-30507 GCA_031364405.1 Hyphomicrobiales bacterium | reverse complement strand
GGACGCCACCTGAAAGGCCGGGCTGCCGGCCTCGGGCGCGTAGATGTGGCACTTGATACCGAGTTGGCCCGCAGCCAGCGCCAGCATGCGACCCAACTGGCCCCCGCCGAGAATGCCGACGGTTGCGCCCGGCGCCAGCGGTTTCACAAGTTTCATCAGGCCTCATCCACCGGACGATCGGCGACAGCGGCAGTTTGCCGGGCACGCCAGGCTTCGAGGCGGGTTGCCAGTGCAGCGTCGGACAGCGCCAGCACGCTGGCCGCGAGCAGGGCCGCATTAATCGCACCCGATTTGCCAATGGCGAGGGTTCCGACCGGAACCCCGGCCGGCATTTGCACAATCGAGAGCAGCGAGTCGTGGCCCTTCAGCGCCCTCGATTCGATCGGCACGCCGAGGACTGGCAAGGTGGTCATCGCCGCAGTCATGCCGGGAAGATGAGCCGCCCCTCCCGCCCCGGCGATGATCACCTTGAAGCCCTGGGACTTGGCGCTGGTGGCGAAATCATTGAGGCGCTGCGGCGTGCGGTGGGCCGAGACGATGCGGACCTCGTGGCTCACTCCCAGTTCCTCCAGCGTCAAGGCGGCGTGCTTCATGGTCGGCCAATCGGACTGGCTGCCCATGATGATGGCAACGGGGGGGCAAACTTTCACCAAGGGCGGGGTTCCTATGCAATAATATCGGGGATAAGCATGTTCTCGATCTGCTGGATTTTATCTTTCAGGTCGAGCTTCATTTTTTTCAACCGGCGCAGTTGCAGCTGATCGCCGGTTCCGGTTTCTTCGAGGGAGAGGATCGCCACGTCGAGATCGCGGTGCTGCTGCAGCAGATTCTGCAGTTTTGCCCGCAATGCAACCTCCTGCAATGTGTCCAATTCCGCCATAGCCCCCGCCTGCAAGTGGTCATTTGCCGTGTTCGCAGTTCCTTCACCTATGCCCTTGTCAAGAGTTCGACAAGCCCCCAAGTCTGTGTCATCATACCGTCGTCTAACCACCACCTGAGCGGAGGAATGAATGAGCCTTCAAGCGCATCTCAGTGAGTTAATCGCCAAACATAGGGCTCTCGAGGCCGAACTGGCGGAAGTCATGGCCCACCCGGCCTCATCGGATAGCGAAATTGCCGAACTGAAACGCAGAAAGCTCAAACTCAAGGACGAAATTACCAGGCTCGAACAGCAGCAACACGCCGCCTAAACCAGGCGCGGACGTTTTTTCGTCCATTCGGTTGCGTTCTCATAGGCATGGCAGGCGCGCAAGACTGTCATATCGTCGAACATGCGGCCAATCACATGGAGGCCAGCGGGCAAGCCTGATTTGGTGAAACCGCAAGGCACGCTCGCCGCAGGCTGCTGGGTCAGGTTGAAGGGATAAGAGAACGGCGTCCAGTTCACCCATTTTCCGGTTCCGTCATCGCCGGGCGAAAGTCTGCCAGCCTCGAAAGCCGGAATCGGCAGGGTGGGCGTCAGCAGCAGGTCGTAGCCTTCCATGAATTTGCGCATGTGGGTGCCAAGTGCTCCGCGCGCCTTGACGGCGTCGAGATGATCGTCGAGCGACATTGACATGGATTGTTCGACCACTTCGGCAAGGCCAGGGTCGAGCAGAGCCATCTTCTCAGGCGGCAATCTGCCGAGAGCGGCGCGGGCACCCGACCACCACAATACGCGAAAGCAGGGGGCGGGGTCTTCGAAACCGGGGTCCACTTCCTCCACATGGGCGCCAAGGGAGGCCAGCACCTTGACGGCTTTGTGCACCAGCCGGGCGATTTCGGGATCGACATCGACATAACCAAGGCGCGGGCTGTAGGCAATGCGCAGGCCCTTGATGCCCCTGGCCAGTTTCGCCGCGTAGTCTTGTCCGTCATAGGGCAGGGAATGCCAGTCGCGGGCGTCGGGTTGGGCTATGACGTTAAGCATCAGGGCGGTATCAGCCACGTGGCGCGTCATCGGCCCCACATGGGCAACGGTGCCGAACGGCGACAGTGGCCAGGCGGGCACCCGGCCGAATGAAGGCTTCAGTCCGAAAATCCCGGTGAAGCCAGCCGGGATGCGAATGGAGCCGCCGCCGTCGGTGCCAAGCGTCAGTGGCGCATAGCCAGCCGCCAGGGCGGCAGCCGATCCACCTGACGATCCGCCCGGAGTCTTGGATAGATCAAAGGGGTTGCGGGTTACGCCGGTCAAGGGCGAGTCGGTCACACCTTTCCAGCCGAATTCCGGCGTGGTGGTGGCCCCCAGAAACACTGCACCCGATTGCCGCAAACGGGCAACGCTTGGCGCATCATTGTCCCAGGCCTGATCGGGATCGACGGTTTTTGAGCCGCGCAGGGTTTTCCAGCCCTTGACCAGCAACAAATCCTTGACCAGCACCGGCACGCCATCGACCGGCCCCAGAGGCTTACCCTTGAACCAGCGCTTCTCGCTGGCCTTGGCCTGGGCCAAAGCCTCCTCCACATGAAGGCCGCACATGGCATTGATCGATGCGTCGTGGCGTCCGATCTGGGCGAGGCAGGCTTCGGCAACCTCAACCGGCGAGAATTTCCGCCGGGCGAAACCCCGAACAAGTTTCGTTGCACTTTTCCAGTTCAGTTGATCGGACATGGCAGTTCCTCATCAGGCGATGGCGCGGGCATCCTTAAGGGCGGCCTTCAATTGCGGCAGGAGATCGGCGTTGGTGGCGATGATGTGGCCGGTATCCATGGGGTTGGCGTCGCTGTCGGGATCGCTCACATAACCGCCCGCCTCGCGCATGATCAAAATGCCGGGTGCAATATCCCATTGATTGAGATCGCGGCAGATGAAACCATCGACACGGCCCGCCGCCACGTAGCACAGGGCGAGTGCTGCCGAACCGAAGCTGCGGATACCGATGACCTTGCCCTGGAGAATTCCGATTTCGGCGCGTGATCGGGGCAGCTCCTTGCCACCGCGATGCGGCAGTTCATAGGCGATCAGCGCTTCGTGAATGTCGGCGCGGGCGGCAACCCTGAGGCGCTTGTTGTTGAGATAGGCGCCTGAACCCTTTTCGGCGGTGAATAATTCATCGGTGACCGGATTGTAAGTGACGGCGGCGATCAGCTCGCCCTTGCGCTCAAGTGCTACATTGATGGCGAAAGCGGGCAGGGAATGCATGAAATTGGTGGTGCCATCGATGGGATCGATGATGAAGCGGTGATCGGGGTCCTTGCCTGCCACCACGCCGGTCTCCTCGGTGAGAAAAGCATAACCCGGTCGCGCCTTGGAAAGTTCCTCGCGCAAAACCTTGTCGCAGCGCTTGTCGGCCGCTGTCACATAGTCGCCCGGCCCCTTCAGCGACACCTGCAGATTGGCCAACTCGCCAAAATCGCGCTGTACTCCGCGCGCCGCCTTGCGGACGGCGGCAATCATCACAGTCATGGTGGGAGATATGGCCACGCGGGGGGAGTTCCTCTTCGTCATTGCTGGGCGGCGTATCTAGACGAGAGACGCCGCCCACCGCAAGCGTTGAGAAACCGGCCAGCCCCGCACCTATTCCCGGGTCCGCACGAAGTAGAGCTGGCCCCGTTTGCCGGGACGGATTTCCCGGCTTCTTAGGTGAAGTCCCGGTGTTTGGTTATGCTGCCCGGGCGCTCAATCGGTGGGCGCACCGATGTGGTTGTAGAGCGTGAGAACCATCACGCCACCTTGCTCAGCCACGCGTTCCTGCATCTCGGCATACATGGCAGCTCGCTTGGTTCGATTGAGTTCCGGCCCCACCGCGGCCAGCGGTCTGTTGAACCGGAGATTCTTCCATGAGGTGTCGTTCCCGGCGGCATCGGGTTGTCGTTGCCGGGAGAGCCGTGACCGAGCAGGACTTTCTTGACAATTTCGCCGGGTCCGCCTTAACGCCATTGAGCGGAGAAAAGAATGAGCGGGGAATACAGGGAGCCGGATGGTCCGCCGAACGAGGCGGACCTGATCGTGCGCGGCGGCTATATCATCACCATGGATGATGCCGGCCGCATCATCGAGGATGGCGGCATCGCCATTCACCGGGGCCGCATCGTCGCGGTGGGTGACAGCGCTTGGGTTTTGTCGCGCTACACGGCGGACCGGGTGATCAACGCCAGGGGCGCACCGGTCCATCCTGGCTTCGTCGAGTGTCACCTGCACGCCTCGTTCCAGTCTTTCCGCGGTGCGTTGCCGGATCAGCTTCCCGAGACCGATGCGTTCAACACCTTCGAAAGTGCCTTCTTCAACGCCGTCACCGACGAAGAGGAGTATTTGGCGGTGGTGCTCTCGTCGCTTGAGATGATCCGCAATGGAACGACGTGTTTTCTCGAGGCGGGAACGGTGCTTGAGCCTTCGGCCGCGGCGCGTGCGGCAGAACTCGTCGGCATTCGTGCGATCATCAGCGACGCCTTTATCTGGGATCAGCCGCAGGGCATGGCGCAAGGCATGATGGCGACGAATTGCGAGGGCTGCAATGCCGCGGCGCGGGCCCGGCCCGCACTTGCGCGCGCACCGCAAACCCGCGCCGAGGCGCTCGCCAACATGGGCCGCGAACTCCATCGTAATGGTAATCCCGATGCGCTGGTTACCGCGCATATTGCGATCCTCGGCTTGGGCACGGCCAGTGAAGCGTTGATGATGGAGGCCAAGCAACGGGCCGACGCGGCGGGTGTCGTGCTCAATCTGCATCAATCCTACAGCCCGGCCGACACCGCGGCCGACCGTATCCGCTTCGGCGGAAAGGACCCTCTGGTGCATTTGGCCGAGACCGGTTTTCTCGATCGCAACATTGTGTTCGGGCATGCCAATCACCTGACCGATGCCGAGTGCGAGGCGATCCTCGACCGTGGCCCGAGCTTGGCCTGGGCCCCCGCGGCGTCGATGATGTGGGGCCACGGCGGCAGCATTCATGGCCGCCACGCCGAGCTATTTCGCCGTGGTGCGAACATTGCGCTGGGTTCTGACTCGGCTAACTGGTCGAATGACTTCGATCTCTGGCGGCAGGCGAGTCTCGCCGTCCTCTCGGCCCGCGACAGCCATGGCGACCGGAGCTATCTCATCGCCGAGGATGGCATGTACATGGCGACCCGTGGCGGTTCCAAAGCCTGCGGCATGGACCACCATATTGGCTCCATCGAAACCAGCAAGCGGGCCGACATTGTCATACATACTTTGAACCGGCCGGAAATGATTCCGGCAACCAACATGATCCGCAACCTGTTCTATGCCTCGCGCTCGAAATCCGTTCACACGGTGATCGTCAATGGCAAGGTCATTGTCGAGGAAGGTCAATTCACCAGCCTTGACGAGGCCGAGCTCCTCACTCGCATCAACCAGGCCTCGCTCGCCCTTATCGCCAGAATGGGCAAGACCATTGAGCCGAACACCGTGCGGCAACGGCATAGATCAAAAACATCGCCGGCCAATTGACAGCAAGTCTGCGGCAGATTGAATCGAAATTCATCTGACCTTATATTTTGCGATCGCGTCGGCGCGGACGTCGGTGCCAGCACCCGGCTCATGCGGCACGAGCGCATAGCCCCGTTCGATGCGGACAGGACGCTCGAACACTGGTTCAAGCCAGGGAATATGCTCGAGCATGAGGCCATGCGGAATGGCAGCCATCAGCTGCACGTCGAGTTGCATCATGTTATGGGCCGCCGGCACCACTTGCAGGCCGAAGGCCCGTGCCAAGGCGGCCACTTCCATGAAGCCGCTGATGCCACCGAGCTTCAGCACGTCCGGTTGCGCGATGCCAAGCGCACCCGCCACCATAAAGTCGCGGAACATGCGTGGATCATACATCGTCTCGCCCGCGAGTATCGGCACACCAGTGGCTTTTGCCAGGGCGGCATGAGCGGCGACGTCGAAGGGATGAACCGGCTCTTCGAACCAGTAGATGCTGTACTTACTGATGGCGTCGATGGCGCGGCGCGCGGTCATGAAATCCCAGCGGCCATTTGCGTCCACCATTATGGGATAGTCCGGACCGACAGCCTTGCGCACCGCGGCAACGCGGCTCACGTCTTCAGTAAGCTCCGGCTTTCCAATTTTCATTTTGAATCCGCGAAAGCCGTCGCGTTGCGTGGCCTTGGCATTAGCTATGAGTTCGGTCTCGCTGAAGCCGAGCCAGCCGCCGTTGGTGTTATAGGCGGGAATCCGGTCGTCATTATAACCGCCGAGCAGCCGCCATAGCGGCTGTCCGCAGGCCTTGGCAATGATGTCCCACAACGCAATTTCGATTGCTGCAACGCCCTGCACCGCAACGCCGGTGATACCGGTGAAATAGCGGTCGAGATAGATCTCCTGCCACAACCGCCGCACCAGAAACGGGTCGCGCCCGATGAAACGCGGCGCCAGATCCTTGGCAAGCAGCGTCACCAGCATCTCGCTGCCTTCGCCGATCGTGCAGTTGTAACCCCAGCCCACCGGGCCATCGTCAGTCGAAACGCGCGCCGCAATGAAGTCCCAGGACGAGAGATCTGTCATGGCATCCGCGACTTGCTTGGCGAGTGGCAGACGCAGCCAATGAATATCGATTGCGGTGATGCGCATGCAACTCCCCTATGAGATGGGAGTGGAGCGGAAGAGAAAGCGGCGGCTGCGTTCGCAGACTTCTTCGTAAGCTGTTAGTGCTGCAATGTCGAAATCAACCTGCGGCCGCGGGTCGTAAAGAAAGTTCTTTTGCCGGTCTTCGCCACGCACCAGCATCACACTATCTTCGGCGCCGGCGGATTGGCGCACAGCCGGCGAAATATAGCGGACCGCAAAGCCGATACGCGCCCGGGTCGAGTGGTTGGCATGGGAACCGTGGACGATCTTGGCGTGGTGAAACGACATCTCACCGGGATTGAGCACGATGTCGACGGCCGCGTCTTCGTCGACCGCAACAGCGACCTCCTGCCCGCGGCTCAGCATATTGTTGGTCGCAAACGTGTCGCGGTGCGGCACTACATCAAGCTTGTGCGTGCCTGGTATCACCCGCATGCAGCCATTGTCCGGCTTGCTATCAGTGAGCGCTATCCAGGCCGTCACGATGTCGGGAGGATCGAGCCCCCAATAGGCTATGTCCTGGTGCCACGACACAAAGTCGGCCGAGGACGGGCGCTTGGCGAAGAGGCTCGATGTCCATACCAGAATGTCGGGGCCGAGCAGGCTTTCCACCGCATCGAGGATGGCCGGCAGGCGTACGAGCTCGTCGAGACAGCCAAATACCAGGTGCGATTTCATCTTGAGCACGCGCTGCGTGATTTCGGGCATTGCGGTCGAGGCCTTTTCGAGCCGCAAGCGATAATGTTCGGCATCATTGGGGGACAGTACCGCAACCGGCGCAACGAAGCCTTGAGCCTCGAATTGCCTGACCGCCACCGCCGAGAGAGAGTTCGCCATTGCCCGATCTTTCTGCACACCTGCTTTAGAGTTTGCGGTAGGCCTCCGCCGCTCGCGCCACTGCATCGCGGTTGAGTTCGAAACCCAGGCCCGGCAGTCCGGAGATCGCAAGTCCGCCGTCCTTCGGCACCAGGTCCGGCTTGGTCACGATATCTTCGGCAAGGAGCTGCCACATGATTTGATTGCCATCGTCCATGTTGGAAAGTGTTGCGGCAACCTGGTTCGAGGCGCAGGTGGTGATGCCGGTTTCGAAAACGCCATGAAGGCAGATATTGACGCCTGCCGCCTCCGCCACCGCCGCCGCCTTGCGGAAACGGACAATACCGCAGGTTTCATGGAGGCCCAGCACGATGACATCGGCGGCACGGTTACGGCATAGTTCAAAGATATCGTCGGCCGAATAGGCGGTCTGATCCGCGGCGATAGGAATATCGGTCACCGCGCGCAGCCGTGACAAGCCTTCGGAGCCTGTGCGGCCGGGCACCGGCTGCTCGATGAATTCTGGATCGAAGGGTTTGAGCTTCTCGAACATGCGGCGGGCCGTCAGCATGTCCCAGGCTTCATTGGCATCGAGTCTCAGGCGCACGTCCTTGCCAATTGATTTGCGGACAGCCGCGACAATCGCAACGTCGAGCCCGGCACCGCGCCCGACCTTGACATAGAGGACCTTGAATCCCGCCTTGGCGAGTTGGCGCGCATGGTTTGCCAGTTCATCGGGTGTATCGCCCTGAACGAAGCCGAAATATTCGACCTTTTCCCGGACCGCTCCACCCAGCAGCTTGTGCAGCGGCAATTTTGCTTGCTTACCGATGGCGTCCCAGAGGGCCAGTTCGATGCCGGCCAGGGCTTGCGAGAAGTAGCGTGGCGCGCTGCCGGTGCCCTTGGAGTTGAAGCCGTACTGGTAGTAGTTCCAGATGATCCGGTTTGCATCATAAGCAGATTGTCCGGTGAAATGCGGAATCGCGTCGTGCAGAATCGCCAGCACCGGGGCGATCACCGGGCTTGCCACCGATTCGCCAATGCCGATAACTCCGGTATCGGTTTCCACCTCGATTAGAATGACGGGTGCGCCATAGTTGATGCCCTGGGCCCAATGATAGGGTTGCTTGAAGGCGCAGTGCAGCGGTGTGGTCTTGATCGATTTGATTTTCATCATTTACTCCTGCCGGGCCGAAATCTTGCCGGAATAGGTTGGGAACTCGCCATGCTTCTTGTAGCTCTCGTGGAAGCGCATCAGCTTGTCCTCGTCGACCACAACGCCAAGCCCCGGTTTGTCGATCCGCCCCCAGGATGGACTATCGGCGATGGGAATGGTCTCGGTCAGAATATCATCGGCCATGATCTGTGCGGTTTGCTGGCTGCCGAGGGCGGCGTTGGGGGCGGCCATCATCACGTGCTGGCCGGCGGCGGCGGTAAGCCCCAGTTCGCCATGGGTATGTTTCAGCACCTGCCAACCCTCCATGTGGCTGATCTGGTTCAATGCATGCCAGCGGCCGATCGATCCCACCCAATAGGAGCTGTAGCAGAGGTAGTCTCCGGCCCGCGATTTGATCAGGCGATAGGCATCAGCCTCGCGCCACAGGCCTTCGTTCACGCAGAACGGAGCCTCGACGCGCTTCCGCAGATCGTGCATGTTTTCAACGGGATCAATCGGCACCGGCGCTTCGACGAAATCGAGATTATAGCGCTGGTGCCAGCGGTTGATTAGGCGCACCGCTTGTGGAATGTTCCAGGCCTGATTGACATCGATGCGGATTTTGCCTTCCGGACCGATGGCGCCGCGCAGCGCCTCGAGCATCGCCTCTTCCCTCTTCTCGTCGACGCCGGCTTTGATATAGTAGGCGCGGTAACCACGCTTGACGCCGTCCTTGCCCTGGCGGTCGATCTCCTCGGGCTTGGCCCATTCCATGTAGTAATAGTAATCGACGGTTTCGCGCATGGCGCCGCCGAGCATCCGGTAGAGAGGTTGGCCGCATTCCTTGCCACAAAGGTCCCACAGCGCCATGTCGATGCCGGCAAAGGCAAAGTTTCCGGTCATCGGCTGGAACGCCCACACGGCATAGACGCCAAGGTCGCGGTGCATCGCCTCCTTGTCCCAGGGGCTGCGGCCGATAATCAACGGAGCCATGTTCCTGACGGCACTCTCGATACCAGCCGTATCCGCGGCACGGGTGCATTCGCCCCAGCCGACGCGGCCATTGTCGGCGGTAATCTTGACGATCACATCGGTGATGCCGCCACGGTTGATGAGCGAGCTTGACTCCACACGCTTGTAGGGCACGCGCACCGTAATGGCTTCGACGGACTTGACTTTCATGGGGCAACCTCTTTCCTAGCGCGAAACATTCAACCGCCACTCCATGTAACGGACAGCGAGTGACAACGGATAACTCATGGCAAAGTAAATGGCGGCGATGAGCACGAACACCGCCATGGGCTGATAGTCCGCGAAGGCGATGCTCTTTGCGTCGTTCATCAGCTCGTTCACGCCGATCAGCGAGCATAGCGAGGTGTCCTTGAGCAGCCCGATTGCATAGTTGGCGACCGGCGGCAGCACGATACGGGCCGCCTGCGGCACGATGATGTAAGACATCGACTGAACCGGCGTCATGCCAAGGGTGAGCGCCGCCTCACGCTGGCCCTTGTGCAGCGCTTCGATTCCGGACCGGAATACTTCGGCGAGAATGGCACCGCCATGCAACGCCAGGCCAAGGACCGCGCCGGTGAAATCGCTAAACCACTGCCAGCTGAGTTCGGGAAAGAGCTGGGGCGGCACGAAGTAAACGATATAGAGCAACACCACGATTGGGAGCCCTCGGGCGATCTCGATATAAACCGAGGCGAAGCCACGGAGGAAACGGTTCGCCGAGGTCTTCAGCAACGCAAAGAACACACCAAACACCACGGCCAGAACGAAGGAAACCGCCGCGATCTTGAGCGTGGTCAGCGAATAGTAGAGTAGCTCCGGCAGCCAGCGGTGAATGTTCTCGGCGTATATCTGGGGAAGCTGATCCATTGCCGCTGCCCTATTGCCAAGCCTGGCGCTGGCGCTCAAGCCGTGCGGCGAGCCGCGCCATCGGAATAGTCACGCAAAGATAGAGTGCTCCGGCCATGAGGTAGATGGGCGCGCTCTGCAGCGTCTCGGTCACCAGGTTGCGGGCAATGGCCATGACCTCGACGACCCCGACCGCAAATACGATCGCCGTGTCCTTGAGCAACACGATGGCAAAACTGGTGATCGGCGGCAGCATGGTGCGGATCGCCTGTGGCAATACGATGTACCGCATGGCACGGGCGGGCGTCAGCCCAAGCGAGAGAGCGGCCTCCATCTGGCCGCGATGGATGGATTCGATCCCGGCCCGATAGATTTCGGAGAGATAGGCCGCGCCATTCAAACCCAAACCAACGATAGCGGCCTGGAGCGGAGAAGGTTCAAAGCCGATATCGGGAAAACCGAAATAGATGACAAAGAGTTGCACCAGAGCTGGCGTGCCGCGAAATATCTCGACATAGGCCGTGGCCGGCCAGCGCAGGCCACGCCACTTGGAAATGCGCAGGAGCGCGACGAAAAGACCGAATGTCAGGGCGAAGAACAAGGCGCCCACGGCAACAGTGAGAGTCTCCGGCCAGCCGCCGAGCAGGGAGGTAAAAAAGTACCAGCCTTTTTTTTCGAGGATTTGAAAAAAGCCCATGGTGCTGTGTGCTAACGTTCCTGAATATGTTTCAGGAACTCGCGGGTGCGCGGCTCCCTTGGCTTGAGGAGCACGTCGTCGGCTTTGCCTTCTTCGACGATCTTGCCGTGATCCATGAACACGACACGGTCGGAAACCTCGCCGGCAAACTGGATTTCATGGGTTACGATGACCATGGTGCTGCCTTCCTCGGCGAGCTGGCGCATAACGCGCAGGACTTCGCCGATGAGTTCGGGATCGAGCGCTGATGTCGCCTCGTCGAAAAGCATGAGCTTGGGCTGCATGGCGAGCACCCGGGCGATGGCGACCCGTTGCTGCTGGCCGCCGGAAAGCCGCTCGGGATATTCGTTGATCTTGTGGCCGAGGCCCACCTTTTCGAGCATCCTGCGGCCGCGCTCCTCGGCTTCCTCGCGGGTTAGCCCCAGGACTTTCTGGGGTGCGATCGAGACATTGCCGAGAGCCGTCAGATGCGGGAAAAGATTGAAGCGCTGGAAAACGAAGCCAATTTCCTGACGCTCCTTGGCAAGTTCGCGGTCGCTGAGGTGAACGAAGCGGCCGCCGGCCTGCCGTTCTCCAATCAGCTTGTCTTCGATATAGATATGGCCGGAACTCGGTTTTTCGAGGTAGTTGATGCAGCGGAGCAGCGTTGTCTTGCCAGAGCCGGAGGGCCCGATGATCGAGACTTTCTCACCGCGCTTTACGGTCATGCTGACTCCGGCCAGCACTTCAAGCTCTCCGAATCGTTTGTGAAGATCCTCTATCTGCAGCAATGGATTGCCGTTCAATCCCATCCTCATCCCATCCTTGAAATCTCAACGGCTCGGCAATCACGTCATCGCGGCGGCTGGAGGAGATCCAGCACCGCCGCGATGGCATTTGGCGGGAAGGTTAGTTGCAGTGATCGGCGTTCGGTGCCTTGTAGTCGGCGGGGCGGTCGACGCCAATGCGCGGATTCTTCTCGGGCGGGATAAACCAGGATTTGTCGGCGAGACCGTATTTGGCCATTGCCTTTACATTGAGACAGTCGGCCCAGGCCTGCTTGATCGCGCCGTTGATGGCTTCGGCCAATTCCGGCTCGTCCTTGTTGATGCCGAAGATCACATTGTACTTCGTCGACATCACCGGATACCTGTCTGGTTCCGCCGTTACCGGCAACTGCTTGAGCTTCCATTCGGGATGCTGGAAGATCGCGTATTGAACGAGCGGCGGATCGAGGATCGCTATATCGATGCGGTCGGCGAGCAGGTCCTGCATGACACCGTCAGAGGTATCGTAGGTTTTGACCTCGCCAATGCCATCGACGGTCTTGAGTTCGGGTATCAAGGTGAAGCCGGTGACGGTTCCGACCTTGCGGCCTTTCATGTCGGCAAATGTCGTGAAGTTGTTTTCTTCCTTCTGGGCCAGCAGTGTTCCGAAGTAATAGATCGGCTCGCTGAGAATCATGATTTTCGTGCGTGCTTCAAGCCAGCCCATGGCGCCATGCATGACATCGATCTTGCCCTGCTTGGTAGCCTCGATCAGGGCCGCCCAGTCCATCTGAACCACGTTTGGCTCGAGGCCGATCTGTTTGGCCACAAAGACCATCAATTCGCCGTCGGTGCCACTGAGCGCGCCGTCCTTCAGCTGGGTCATGGGCATGTCACCGTTCATTCCGATGGTGAGTTTGCCGGCATTCAGCGTCTTCACTTCGGCGCTGGCAAAAGTTGCGGCCGATGCCAGTAAAATCGCGGCAGATGCGGCTGTGGCAAGCCACGAGGCGATTGAGCGGCGTCCGGTGTAGCTATGTAATTCCGTTGTCATGCGTTTCCTCCTTGCTGACTCCGATTTGCGTCCCTGGCGACGCCCTCTCCATCGCGAGATGGGTATCGTGAGAGCGTTGGCCGGCTGGCGCATCACTCTACGTACGGGCGAGCTTGTCAGCCGAGCGTTATCAGCCTATCATCCTACGATTAAATTTTGCAAGGGGGTACTGGGTTCCACAACACGGCAATGATCGCGGGGGGTCTTGCCCGGTTCAGCTAAGCAAGCCGCGGTCGGCGGGGTGCAGCCAGTTGTTGAGGTCGGTATAGGGCATGTTGACCAGTTGCCGTGAATACGCTTCCGCCTTCTTGGGATCACGCTTGGCGATAGCCTCGGTGACCTTGCGGTGCAATGGCAGGCCCTTTTCAAAGAAGCCTGGCGGCTCGGTGGTGAGCACCACCTGGTTCTGCATCAGCGGCGTAATCAACGATCCAAGATACCGCAAGATGATGTTGTGCGAGGCGTTGTAGATGGCGCGATGGAAAATGATGTCCGCCGAGGGAATCTTCGATGGCTGTGCAACACAAGCAGAAAGATCCTCGTATGCCTTGCGGATCATCGCAATGTCGTCATCGGTTGCCCGAAGTGCCGCGAGGAACGAAGCCTTGGGCTCAATGATGCGGCGGAATTCGACGAAATCATGGGCGTTGCGAAGCTCGCTCCCATCGAGTGAAAACCAGCCGAGAATATCGGGGTCGAGTACATTCCAGTCTTCCGGCGTGCGCACCCTTGTGCCGGTTTTCGGCCTGACTTCAATGAGGCCCTTGCTGGCCAGCACCTTCATCGCCTCGCGCAGCACATTGCGGCTGATGCCCAATTCAGCCGATAATACAGGCTCGGTCGGAAGCCCGCCGCGGCGGGTGAAATCGCCACGGACGATGCGTTGCCCGAGCTGGTCGACCACCATTTCGGGCAAGGTCCGACGCGGGATTCGCGATGCAGCGTCTCGACGTAGTGATTTCATGCGGGGATATCGTTCGGAAATGCCAGACTGAATTGCTGTGCCATACACCTAAACCAGAGGAGGAGCAAAGATGAAACAAGCCGTCAAATCAGGCCTGCCGGTCCCGAGTGCGCCGATCGAATGGGCGACGATCGCCAATGGCGTGCTCTACACCGCGCAGATTCCCATCAAGCAGGATGGCTCGATCGAGCAGGGCGATATCAGAACACAGACGAGGCTAACCCTCGACAACCTCAAACGCACCGTTGCCGCCGCCGGTGGCAGCCTGGCGGACGTGGCCCAGGTTCTGGTTTATCTGCCGGATGCCAAGGATTTTCCCGGCATGAATGAGGTTTACGGACAGTATTTTGAGAAGCCCTATCCCAACCGAGCGACGATCATAGCCCAGCTCATGGTGGTTGGTGCCCGTATCGAGATTGTCGCCTACGCCCACATCAGCAAGAAAAAACCGCGTGCGGCTGCGGCCCGAAAAGCCCCGCGCAAGGTGGCTCGCAAAGCTTCCAGCCGGCGCAAGTGACGACACTCGTCATCGGTGCTGGAGTGATCGGCACGACGCTCGCCTATGAACTCGCGCGCGCGGGCGAAAAGGTGATCGTCGCCGATGCCGCCGCGGGACCGGCGCTGGAAACGAGCTTCGCCAATGGTTCGCTGATAACGCCCAGCATGTCCGATCCATGGGCGTCACCGGGCGTGCCAAGGATGATGCTCAAATATCTTGGGCGGGAAGATGCGCCATTTCTGGTCAGGGCACGGTCCCTGGTGGCGATGGCGGGCTGGGGTCTGGCGTTCTTGCGTAACTGCGGCGCCGAGAGATGGCGCCGCAATACTTGTGCCGTCTTTCCGCTGGCGCAATACAGCCGCGACCGGCTTGATGCGATAACCCGCGAACTTGGTCTCGATTACGATCGCTTCGGCGGCGGCACGCTGCGCATTCATGCGGATGCGGCTTCGATGCGGGCCGCCGAAGCAGCGCTCGCCATCTACCGCGAACTTGGCTGCGAGATCGGCGTGCTGAACCGCGATCAATGCCTCGCCATGGAGCCATCGCTTCGGCCGGTGGCGAATGACATCCACGGCGGATTTCATTTTCCGGGCGATCGCAGCGGCGATTGCCATGTCTTCACCAATCAGCTGGCGGCCCATGCCAGGGCGCTGGGCGTTGCATTCCAATTCAACTGCAAGGTCAGCGGGCTCAGGCGAGGGAATGGCCGGATCGAGGCGGCGCTCACCTCAACCGGTGTCATCGAGGCGGATCATTTTGTCCTTGCCGCGGGAACCAGCAGTCCGCTGCTCGGTCGCCAGATCGGTTTGCGCATTCCCGTCTATCCCGTCAAAGGCTATTCAGCGACCTTCGACATCGCGGGCTGGAATCAGCCGCCGTCAGTGCCCTTCGTTGATAACGCCCGCAAGATTGCCGTCGTTCGCATGGGCAGCCGCGTGCGGATTGCGGGAACGGCGGAGTTCTCGGGCTACGACCATCGTGACAATGCCATCCGCAGCGGGGTGTTGCTAAAGCACTTCCGGGCGCTGTTCCCGGAAAGCAAGGGTGTTGGCCCTGCGCAGCACTGGCATGGCCTGCGTCCGATGAGTCCCGATGGCCGTCCCTATGTCGGCCGCACGGCATTTTCCAATCTCTACATCAACACCGGCCATGGTCCCTTGGGGTGGACGCTGGCCTGCGGATCGGCGCGGGCGCTTGCCCAACTCATCGGCAGCGCGCCGCCCGATATCGATCTCGCGCCGTTCGCGCTTGGAAGGCCATAGCAATCTTGTGTGGATTTCCGATGCCGTCAGCCAGCGAACTGCGGGCGGGGGAGACCTGCAACCGGGGCCTCGAAGGCGAACAGGCCACCCTGTTGCGGAAAACGCCGGGCTTCGTCCGCGGTTAGGCCCTGGCGCGCTGTCGTTACATAGAGCGTTTTGAAATCACCGCCGCCGAAAGCCAGGGACGTGACCCGCGAAGCCGGGATAGGGACGATGCGGTCGACGCTGCCATTGGCAGACAGGCGTGCCACGCACGCGCCTTCCCAGCGGGCACTCCACACAAATCCCTCACTGTCGACTGCTGCGCCATCGGGATATCCGAGGTCTTTGATGGCACTGAATACCCGGCGGTTGGCGACGGTGCCCTGGGCGAGGTCAAAGTCATAGGCATGAATAATCCGCAAGGCCGAGTCGGCGACATACAGGACACGCGAATCCGGACTCCAGACAACGCCATTGGTGATGGTGATGCCGGCGATCACCTGCTTCGACGACAGATCCGCATTGATGCACCAGAGGGCGCCGCTCGCCGCGGTGATCGGCATGTCTTCTCCGTTGGGTCCAAGATTGTTCATCATGGTGCCCATCCAGAAACGGCCCGCCGCATCGGGCGCGCCGTCGTTGCTCCGGTTGGCGGGCAGGCTGGCCTCGGGAGAGGTTTTCTTGTGAAGTTTGCCTACTTTTGGATCAAAGAAATTAATGCCGCCCTCCGAGGCGATGAGCAAAGAGCCATCGGCCCGTTTCGCCAGTGCGGTAATCATTTCGGGCATCGGCCATTTGTCGTGGCGGCCAGTTGCGGGATTGTAACGATGAAGCAGGGCGGGCATCGGTACATCGAGCCAGTAGACCACGTGTTCAACCGGGCACCAGAATGCCGCTTCGCCAATCGCGTCCCGGCAATCGACAATGCAACTCACGTCAAGATTCGAGACTGGATAGTTCGTCA
Source organism: Hyphomicrobiales bacterium (assembly GCA_031364405.1). GTDB lineage: Bacteria > Pseudomonadota > Alphaproteobacteria > Rhizobiales > Aestuariivirgaceae > Aestuariivirga. The sequence continues at coordinate 13,993 of JANLWG010000356.1, read as the reverse complement.
TGGTGCCTCCGTCGCGGGAAAGTGCATTGAAGGGCGATGTCATATTGACTTATCGTCCTGCCAATGTATCGTTTGATGCCAACTGGGACAAGCATTCGCTGCTCGCCTCCAGCTGGTCCTGGATCTGGTGAATTGGAGAGACGCGTGGCGTCAGCTTGCTTTGAAATGTTCTCTGCGAGCGTGCCGTGGCTTGGCGCTGTTGATCGCCTGCGGGTCATTCGTGGCGGATATAGCCGCGATCTGTTTCATGATGTTCGATAGCGTGAACATGCCGGGAGATCAAAAAATGGTGGTCTCGCCGCCGGCGCCCTTGCTTCGCCTGCGCGGCCTGTCAAAAACCTATGGACCGGTCACCGCCGTCACACCCTTGGACCTCGATATCTACCCCCGCGATTTTGTCGCCATGCTCGGACCATCAGGGTGCGGCAAGACCACGCTTCTGCGGATGATCGGCGGCTTTATCGCGCCTTCGAGCGGAACCATCGAAATCGAAGGCACGGATGTCACCCAACTTGGGCCTGAAAAGCGTCCGACCAACATGGTGTTCCAGGGCTATGGCCTGTTCCCGCATATGAACGTCGCGCAGAACGTTGGTTATGGACTGCGGCTCCAGAAGAAACCAAGATCCGAGATCGACGATCAAGTCGGTGAGGTCCTCAAGCTCGTGCAGCTGACCGAGCTTGCCGGCCGGACGACCGAAGAACTCTCGGGCGGCCAACAGCAGCGTGTGGCGTTGGCGCGCGCGCTGGTCATGCGGCCCAAAGTGCTGTTGCTGGATGAACCGCTGGCTGCGCTTGACCTGCAATTGCGCCATGCGATGCAGGATGAACTGCGCCGCATCCACCACCAGATCGGCGGCACCTTTGTCTTCGTCACCCACGACCAGGGCGAGGCATTGGCACTGGCTAACCGCATCGCAGTCATGCGGGACGGACGGTTGGAACAGGTGGGAACGGCTCAAGATATCTATGCGTCGCCGCGCACGCGGTTCGTCTCGACCTTTATCGGCGAGGCAAATCTTTTCAACGGGCGGCGCACCGCTGGCAAAATCCAGATCGATGCTGGTCTGCAGTTCCCTGATGCCGGACCCGATGGGGATATTGCGGTGGTCGTCAGGCCAGAGGCTCTTTGCATCATGGGTCCTGGAGAAGCGGCCGAGTTCGGTTTTGCCGCCACGGTCAGCGACGCTGTTTATCTCGGCACCCATGTTCGCTATAAACTCGCGATCAGCGGAAACCGCGAGGTCATCGTCCACGTCAAACCGGAGAAAGGCGCAATGCTGGAGGCTGGCGTATCGGTCAAGGTCGGATGGGAACGCCAAAACCAGCGCGTGGTGAACGCATAGAAAAACAAGATTGCTCCCCGCGCATGGGGAGTCCGGCATCCAGGACCGTATCCTGGAACAAGAGGAGAGGAAACCATGTCAACAGATCTGATTCAGACCCATCCATTGTCCAGACGCTCAGCCATGAAAGCCGGACTTGCAGCCGCGGCGGCCGCGGCAGGACTGGTGCCGGTACGCAGTTATGCCGCCTCCACCGTGACGTTCCTCGGCTGGCAGGGCTATGATGATCCGCTGACTTTCGACGGCTACGTGAAGAGCAAGGACATCACGCTCAACACCACCTACATCGGCAACAACGACGAAATCGTCACCAAGCTGCGTTCCGGCGGCATCGGCACCATTGATCTGGTAACGCCCTACATGGGCTACATTCCGCTGCTGGCCAAGCTTGACCTGATCCAGGCCATCGACAGGTCGAAAGTCCCCAACCTGGCGAAGGTCATCCCGCTGTTCCTCAACGACGCCAATGTTAATCCCGGTGGCGTGCTGCATTCGGTGCCCTTCACCTGGGGTTCCGGCCCGATGATGTACGACCCCGCCGCCGTGCCGACGCCGCCTGAGTCATGGAACGATCTGCTCAAGCCGGAGTTTACCGGCAAAGTCGTCATGATGGACGATCCGCTTGGCAACATGATGCTGGCGGCGCTCATTGCCACCGACGCCAAATCGCCAACTATGCTCACATCGGCGCAATTGGAAGCGGCGATCGACTATCTCATCGCGATTAAAAAGCAGTCGCGCGCGGTGACGGTGAGCTGGGGCGATATGGCCGACGCGCTGTCGCGCGGCGATGCCATTGTTTCGTTCTCGGGTTGGGAAACCATCAAGAAATTCTGCGCCGACAAGGGCAAGAAGATTGAATACACTTTTCCGAAGGAAGGCACCTTTGCCTGGCTTGACAGCTATTGTGTCGCCAAGGATGCGCCGAACCTCGATGTCGCCTATGAGATATGCAACCGCGTGATCGATGTCGAGCCGCAGAAGCGCCTGGCCGAGAACGCCATCCAGGCCATCGTCAACATCGAGGCGGTGGCAGCCCTCGATCCGGCGATCAAGGCCCTCTATCCCTATGACTCGATCGAAGACTTCGGCAAGAAGGCGGGCTTCTTTTCCTTCCCGCCGACCGAGCCGGAAGGCGAACTCACGACCTTCCAGCAATGGATGAAGTCCTACGAGCGCTTTAAGTCGGCATAAGCAATTGCCTCCCGGCGGCGGTAACCGCCGCCGGGCTTTCCACCGGATTGTCAATGACCGGCAAAAAACTGCCTCTGCTTCTGATGATGCCCACGGCGGTGATTTTCGTTGCCACCTTCGTCGTGCCATTCATCTACTTCTTCGTCATCAGCTTCTGGATGGTCGACTATTTCGATATCGTTCCGGCGGCCACCATCGTCAATTATCGGGAGATGGCCCAGAAATATGTGAGTGTCTCGGTCTATACCGTGTGGCTCTCGACGGTCACCGCACTGCTCACCGTGGCGATTGGTTTCGCCTTTGCCTTCATCGCCCGCTTCAAGCTGCCGAACTTGGCCGATTTGATGATATTCGTGGTGCTGATCACCATGTTCGGCGGCTACCTCATGAAGATCTATGCCTGGAAAACGATCCTCGGCAACGAGGGCGTGCTCAATACTGCGCTGATGGCGGCCGGAATTATCAGCGAACCGGTTAGTGCCTTGCTTTATAGCCCAGGTGCTGTGGTCGTAACGCTATTGCATTTCGGTCTGCCCTTCGCCGTGCTTCCCGTCTATGCGTCGATGCGCGGCATCGGGGATATTGAAGTTGAAGCGGCGCGCGATCTGGGAGCAACACCGTTCAGCACCTTTACCACGGTAATCGTGCCACGCTGCCGGGCAGGCATTGTCACCGCCTTCAGCTTCGCGTTCCTCATCACGGCAGGTGATTACATTACGCCGATTCTGGTCGGTGGAAAGCAGACGCTCATCGGCAATCTGATTGCTCCGCAATTCGGCATGCAGTTCAATTGGCCGCTGGGTTCGGCCATGTCTTTTGTCATGCTCGCCATATCGGCGGTGGTGATTTTGCTGTTCAGCCGCGCCATGGCGTGGTGGTGCCGGATATGACCGGCGCATCGCGGGCCATCTGGCTTCTGATCGCAATTGTCCTGGTGATTTTCCTTCTGGCTCCCATCATTCTCCTCGTCGTGTTTGCTTTCACCGACCGGGGCATTGCCAATTTTCCCATCGACCACCTGTCGTTTCGCTGGTGGGGCGAGATGCTGGCGCATCCGCAGTTCGCCATCTCGTTCAAGAACAGCATGATCATCGGATTGAGTGTCGCGGCAATATCCGCCGTGGTCGGAACCATGGCGGCGATGGGACTTGCCACCCTGCCGAGACGACATGCAACCCTGTTCATGAGCGTGCTGACGCTGCCAGTCATGTTGCCTTCGCTGGTTCTGGCAGTAGCGCTTCTGTCGTTTTTCGTCAGCATCGGCCTGAAGCTGGGCCTGTGGACGGTGATCATCAGCCATGTGCTGTTCACCCAGCCTTTCGTCATCCTGATTGTTCATGCGCGGATGGTAAATTTCGACTACCGCATTGTTGAAAGCGCACGCGACCTTGGGGCGAGCCCGTTGAAGGCTTTTTTGACGGTGACGCTGCCGATCATCCGGCCAATCGTGATTGGCGCCGCGTTGATCGCAATGGCTCTCTCGATCGATGACTTTATCATCGCGTCGTTCACCATCGGAAGCGGCAATACACTGCCAACCCTTGTCTGGGGAATGATCCGCACCGGCTTGACGCCGTCGGTCAACGCCATCGGCACCCTCATCTTGATTCTCACCATCGGATCGAGCCTGGTTGCCCTCAGACTCACACGCTATCGCGGCTGAACGGGGAATTGGAATGGCACGTCTCAAGGGCAAGGTGGCAATCATTACCGGAGGCGCCTCCGGCATCGCGCGGGCTGGATGCGAGATGATGGCTCGCGAAGGTGCTGATGTTGTTGTTGCCGATGTCTTTGCCGATGGTGCCGAACAGGTCGCGTCGGGCATCAGGGCCAATGGCGGGCGGGCATTTGCCGTCGACGCCGATGTGCGCGACGCCGCGTCGGTGCAGGCCATGGTCGCGGCGGCCATCGGCCATTTCGGTCATATCGATATCCTGTTTCACAATGCTGTTTCGGTGCCACTGGTCAACAATCACGACCGGCGGATCACCGAACTTCCGGAAGACACTTGGCATAAGATCATCGATCTCGTGCTGACCGGCACGTTTCTTACGGCGAAGTATGTGGCTCAGCACATGCTGACGCGGAAATCGGGCTCGATCGTGCTGACGGCAACCACCGACGCTCTGATTGGCCAAGCCGGTATCGATGCCTATACCGCGGCAAAAGGCGGCGTCGTGGCGATGACACGCTCAATGGCCGCTGGCCTCTCGCCCGAGGGTATCCGGGTCAACGCCATCTGTCCCGGCTTCGTCGCCACGCCGCATCAGAGCGTGTTCATGGATGATCCGGCCGAGCGGCGGAAGATCGAGAGCCTGCATCTCATGGGGATCATGGATCCCGAGGACATTGCCGCCTTTGCGGTATTCCTTGCGTCCGACGAGGCCAAGCGCATTACCGGCGGCATTCATACAGCCGACTCAGGCTACATGGCGTTCAAGAGTCATGTCGACTTGAATACGGTTTTCCGGCGCTAGTGCCAGATCATCTTGGGTTGGTGCGATACTGGCGAAGCGGGGATGAGAGCTCCTCTGATTGCACCAGCCTCGTTCTAGAACTGCCGCTCACCCCAGTGGACGGATATTCTGATTGAGGTGGAAGACATTGCCGGGATCGTATTTGCGCTTGATCTCGCTGAGCCGAGCGTAATTGGGCCCGTAGGCGGCGGCCACCTGATCTGTCGCCTCGTCGTCGCCGAGATAATTGACATAGCGGCCCTTTGCCATGAACGGCTTCATGGCGTCGTAGCTCGCGCGCGCCCAGGCGATGCAGCGGGCGTTCTCGGCGGGGTCCAACCATTGCGCCAGCACCAGCAGATTGTAGCCTTCGGCGCGATGTGGGAAGGCCGCAGCAGTGGCGCCAATGCGCGCAACGGCACCGTGAAAATGTTCGAGCAGCAGCGCACCCATCGGCGTCGGGCAGCGGGCGAAACACTCGATCATCGTATCGATGGCCTGATCGCTCAAGCCGCTCAGGAAGCTCGACTTCCAGTAGTTGAGAGCGCCTTTCGGGTAACCCGCATCGAGCATTGCATTCAAGGCGCTGTAGGGCATGGGACCAAGCGCATCGATGATCGGCGGCCCGAAGGCCTTGATCGGTTTCATCGCCGCCGCGGCCTCGGCGGGGCTGCCGAAATGGGCAACCGGCATCGCGACGATCGGTGTGCCCGAGCCGTCGGGCGCATGGGTGAGCGCACAGAATACCGACATATCGTCGGGCAGCGACTCTGTCACATCGCGGAAGAAGTGCAGCACGTCGCGGGCCTTGGCGAAGGGATGGGCGACGAGCCCCCCGGTGATCGTAGGCCCCGCCGGATGCAAGCGGAATTCCAGCGACGTGGCGATACCGAAATTGCCGCCGCCACCGCGCACCGCCCAGAACAGATCGGGATTTTCATCGGCACTCGCCCGCACCACCTTGCCCTCCGCAGTGACAAGTTCGACCGACAGGAGATTGTCGAGCGACAGGCCGTGCTTGGACATCAGCCAGCCGACGCCACCGCCCAGGGTGAGCCCGGCTACCCCGGTGGTCGAGATGACGCCGCCGGTGGTCGCCAGCCCATGAACTTGCGTCTCACGATTGAATTCACCCCAGGTGACGCCGCCCTGGACCCGCCCCGTCCGCGCCTTGGCATCAACGTGAACGCCCTTCATCGACGCCAGATCGATCATCAGGCCGTCATCCACTGTTGCCCGGCCCGCCACATTGTGGCCGCCGCCGCGCACGGCTATTTCGAGCCCGAGGTCGCGACCGAGTTTCACTGCGTCCGCCACATCGGCCGTGCCCGAACAGCGGGCGATCACGGCGGGATGCTTGTCGATCAATCCATTGTGGACGCGCCTGGCCTCATCATAACCGGAATCCCCGGGCCGCAGAAGCTGTCCCCCGAAGCTCTTGGCGAGGGCGTTGACGGTTTCGGACTGTTGTGCGGTCAATGGCATGGCAAGTTCTCCCATTGGTTGGATCAGCTGAAACCAGGCACGATAAGTCGAAGACGGGTAGGCGTTAACAATTATTCAACACCCACCTGGTGACTGGCGTATCGAAGCTGAGTCTTGCGCAAGGAAGCTTCATTTGCAAGGCCATCCATTGGCCCTGAGAGCGGTATATACAGGAGTTCGCAATGGATGTGCGCGTGACTCACCGGAAATCTCGATTATCCCGCCAGCGTGGCCAACCCTGCTTGTGGCTATTCTGGAGCTAATGAAAAACCGACCGGTCATGTTGTTGCCGGACCAGTTGACGACCGCAGTTCGGTGATCAATTGCAGGAGGCCTGCGAAGAGATGGCGTGTATAACTCCCTCAGCTATCTGGAAGACAGTCGATGACCCCTTGTAGTCAAAACGGAAAAAAGCGGCGGCTTTCATGCCAAGTCCGCTTCGTTGCAGATTGCGGAATTGCAGATGAGCCTTGAGCACTACCGCAGGCGACGGCCGGGAGGAGACTCTTGACCTCTCTCATGCCGCAATCAGCCACGGCTGCACCCCAGGGACCGGTGGCGTGCATCATAGGAAAGTCGAAAACCTGGAATGAATGAGCGGTCGCCACGGGGATGGACTCCGTTGCAGTTGATATGAAAATGCTTCCTCCTGGTTCCGCTGTTTGACTATTCCGATGTCCGCATACCGAGGCTGGTGAGGAGCCAGCGCTCGGCGAGAACGACAATTTGGTAGAATACGACCGACAGAAGAACCGAAACGGCAGCGACCGTCCAGATCATCCCGTAGTCGAGATAGCCGCGGCTTTGGTTGAGCAGATTGCCGAGACCGGTTCCAGTGGCGAGCCACTCGGCAATCATCACGCCGAGCAGGGCGCGTGGCACGGCCAAACGCATGGCGGCGAACAGGTAAGGCAACGAGGCGGGGACCGCTACGAGCCGCAATTCCTTCATCTTGGTCGCACCATAGGCGCGGGGCACTTCGAGTGCCGCGCGTGGCACCAGTGCCAGACCCTGGGCGATGGTTACAAAGGAGGGGAAGAACGTCACCGAAATGGTAATCCACAAGGTGACTGCCGTGCCGCGGCCCAGCAGCAGCACAAGCAGCGGTGTGAGTGCTACGAGCGGCATGGTTTGGGTTACCAGGGCAATAGGCATCAGGGCTCTGGTCACGGCGGGAAAGATTTCGCTGCAGATGGCAAGTGCAAAGGCAAAGGCCAGACCGGCGAACAGCCCCACTGCGGTGATCGGCAAGGTTTGCATGAGAGCTGCCAGGAGCCGCTGCTGGGCGCGGGGGGCTGCATCGGCGAGGAAGAGATAATCGAACACTCCCGCTGGTGTCTTGGCGATGAGTTCCGGCACATCGAGGGCCTTCAGCAGCAGCCACCACAGCAGCAACGGCATCGCGGCGGACGCAATAGCCAGTGCCGTCACTTTCAGCGGATTGCCGCTCCAGTCGCCTGATGTGCGAGGCGACGCCGAAGTTGGCACCGTGACAGCGCGGGAGGCGCCGATGACATGGCGTCCCACAATGGCGAAGATAGCATAGGCAAGGCCGGCGATTGCTGTTGCAACAAGTCCGATGCCCCACAGGCGGGCTGGATCGGCGCGGCCGAGCGATCCGATGAGATAGGTGCCCAGTCCCCAGCGGCCGCCGCCGCCAAATTCGGCAAGGATGGCGCCGAGCACGGCGTTGGGTGCCGCAATCCGCAGGCCACCGAGAATTGCTGGCAAGGCGCTGCGCAGTTGCACATGCTTCATCACTTGCCAGGAACCGCCGCCATAGGCGCGAATCACGTCGATACTGCGCGCATCGGTCTGGGTGAGCCCGATCACGGTCGCGGTCATCGTAACGAAATAACAGCCCAGTGCGGCAAGCACGATGCGCGGTGTCATGCCGGAGAGGGTAAGGATCAGAATTGGCACGATGGCGATTGGCGGCAGTGCGAAAATGGCGATGTTGATGCCGCGCGCCAACCTTAGTGCCAGCGGCGAGATAACGAACAGCACGCCGGCAGCGACGGCGACTGTGTTGCCGATCAGAAAACCGAGGAATGCCGATTGGATGGTTGACCAGATGTGCAACGGATAGTCGGCAAGATCGGCCCATAATCTGATGAGGATGGCGCTGGGCGCAGGCAATGCTCCCGAGGCCACGAGTTGCAACCGGCCCGCCACCTCCCAGATGGCCAGCAAGACCAGGAGATTACGTAGCCAGCTGAAACGGTTCTCAGGCACCATGCAGCACCGTGGCGATACGGTCGTTAAGTTTGTGAAATTCGGAATTAGCAAACAGTGATCGATCACGTGGCCGCGCGAAGGGGACATCGATGACCTGGGCAATGCGGCCCGGTTTGTTCATCATGATCACGACGCGGTCGGCGAGAAACACCGCCTCGTCGATGCCGTGGGTGACGAATAGAGTTGTGGCCCGAAACTCCGACCAGATGCGTTGCAGCTCGATATTCATCTGGCGCCGCAGGATCTGGTCGAGTGCGCCGAAGGGTTCGTCGAGAAACAACACGCCCGGATTGGTGACCAGGGCGCGGGCAATCGAGACCCGCTGGCGCATGCCGCCGGAAAGTTCGCCGGGGAGTGCATGTTCAAAGCCATCGAGTCCGACGAGATGGATCAATTCGCCGATGCGTTGCCGGTATTCGACCCGTGGCTTTCCAAGAACGTCGAGAGGGAGCGCAATGTTTGCTTCAACACTGCGCCACGGCAGCAGGGCCGCATCCTGAAATGCCACACCGGTGGCACCACTTGCCGTTGCCGCCTGCGGTGGTTTTCCGCCGATGGTTACAGTGCCGCTATCAGCACTCTCAAGGCCAAGTGCCAGACGCAGGATCGTCGACTTGCCACAACCGGAAGGACCGATCAGGGCGGTGAAGGAGCCCGGCTCGCAGTTCAGAGACACATCCTCAAGGGCTGTAAAACTTGTGCCCCTGGCGATGAAGGTCTTCGAGACATGATCGAGCCGGATACTCCTGTCGCCACTCATCAGACTTCCGCGAGCAGGCTCGTGTCAAACATGTCTTTGGTCGCCTTGATGCCGACCTGGCCTAGTGCCTCGATATTCTTGGCGATGGCTTCCTCGCTCATCGAGAAGATACCATCGCTTGAGTCGATCAACGGTTTCTGGGCATTGTTGAAGAACACTTCATTATCGATGGCGCGGCCGGTGCCCTTGAACCATGTGTCAGCGAATTTGGGTGGATAGGCGTTGGGATCCTTGAGATTTTCAGCCCAGCCCTTGCGGCTGGCGCGCAGCCACGCCACCAGTTCCTTGCGCTTGGCCTTGAGCGTATCCTCAGTAACGACAACCGTATCGTTGAAGATGGTGAAACCAAAATCATAGAGCAGGAAGGACGTGGCCTCGGCTCCTTGCGTCTTGATCGTATTGGGCACGTTGGTGGTGAATTCGAGCGAGGCGTCGATCTCGCCTTTGATCAGCGGGGTGGGATCATAGGCGTAGGGAACGATGTTGACCTGTGCCTTGTCAATACTATTGAGCTTGAGCATGGCCTCGACCGAGATCACATTGACCGGCGGCACGGCCAGTGTCTTGCCAATCAAATCCTGCGGCGTCTTGATGGGCTTGGTGGCGAGCGAGACGATGCCGATCGGGTTCTTCTGATATTGCGCGCCAATGATCTTGAACTTGGCGCCCTGGTCAACGATTGCTGAAACGGTGGTATCTGGCGTGGTGAGCGCCAGATCGGCCTTGGCAGCGATGATCGAGCTTTCGGGAATGACATCGGGTCCGCCCGAGAGATAAGTCAGATCGAGGCCTTCTTCCTTATAATAACCGTTGTCGATGGCGACAAAATAACCGGTGAATTCGGCGTCATTGATCCAGGCGGCCTGCATGGTGAGCGGGCTTGCCGCGAAGGCCTGTCCACTTTGCAAACCCAATGTGCTGCCGGCTGCAGCGAGGCTCAGAAACGTCCGGCGGTTCAAGGCAATTCTCATGATACTCTCCTCCTCTGTTGAAGTTTCTCTTCGGGTCAGGCGAGACCGCGCATCCTTTGCAGTTCCTGGATGGGCGGTGTTGCCGCAATCTGCTCGGTCTCGAGCAGTTCCCATTTTACGCCAAACGGCCGCTTGGCGCGGCGCCCCACTCTTATCATGCGGGTGGGTGTTGCAATATAATCGACCAGAATATCAGTGGCACTTGGGTGGAGCTTGTCTTCCACCACCTGGACATCATGCACGATCGCCACCACTGGAGTGGCTTCATCGGCGATGCCGAGATCAGTGAACATGCCCCATTCGAGATCGAAGAAGCCGTGGCCCTTGCCAAAGCGCACGCCATCCATCGACACCGCCGAGGCACCGGTAACCAAGAGGTCGAAACGGCCGCGGCGGCTGATTTCCGCCAGCGAGATCGGCTTGGCGAAATGTTCCATGCCATCGAGCCAGGCGGCGTAGAGTTCGGCCCCCTTGGGCACCATGCCCGGCTCCATCAGGAGGAAGCCTCGATAGATGCCATAGGTCGACATGACGAAGGGAATGCCCGCCTCGATCATCCGGCGGCGGAGGTCGACCAGGCAATTGTCGGGGGTGATGAAGGCATATTTGCACGACTTGTAGGGAGACAGGGCGACGATGTGGTCGGTGGCTTCTTCGGATCCCTCGAAATCCGGGATGACTTCGCCAAAATTCAGGTGAAATCGCGTATCGGGTTTTGCCACATCCTTCAACTTCGTCCAAATTCGCTGGCGGATGATCTTCGATGTCGACACGAAGCGGCCTCCCGGAGTCGTTTCACTGTTTCAGACTATTGAAACAAGTGTTCCACAAATGCTAACATCTGTCATCATGTATTTTCAAAAGCGAGACCCCATGATGAACACCGCATGTCGACCCGCCTGACACTGCGCATTCAGGAGCGCTTCGACAGGCTTTCACCGGCTGAGCAGAAGCTGGCCCGGCTGGTGCTCGATAGGAAGGACGATTTCCTGACATTTTCGGCGACCCAGATGGCTGACATGGCGGAGGTTTCCAAGGCTACGGCAGCACGTCTGTTCCGCAGTCTGGGTTATGCCGATTTCAACGAGGTGCGCGAGCAAGCCCGCGAGGAGCGGAATCGCACCGAACCCTACCGCTATTCAGTAGCCAGCTCGGAGCAGGTGACCTTCGGCCGCTCGATTGGCGCTCACCTTGATCTCGAAATGGCGAACCTCACGCGCACCTTCGAGGAGCTGCGCTCCGACCGGCTGCGCGATGCAGCCGAAATTCTGAAGGAAGCGCCGCGCGTGTGGTTTCTTGGTTTTGGCCTGGAGGAGGGAATCGCCCGCCATGGCAGGCTGCTGCTGGCGAGGCTTCGCCACGACGTCGCACAGATCGGTCTCAATCAGGGAGCCTGGGCCGAAGACCTGGCGATGACCGGCCCGCGCGATGCGCTGGTTTTGATCACGCTGAAACCTCGACCCCGCATTCTGCGGCCGATCCTCGGTTATGCCAAGACCACGAGGGTTAATGTCATCACCATCACCGATCATTTGAACGCTCTTTCGGCCCAGCGCTATTCGCGAGTGGTGCTGCCCTGCCACGTCACCAGCCTCGGGCTCGGACCTTCCTATACTTCTGTTGCCAGTGCGGTGCGGCTGCTCGCAGTCGCCTATGCCGAACGCGCGGGCGAGACTGCTGCAGAACGGGCCGGGATTATCGCCGATATTCACGAAGAGCTTGACGACACAGAGTAGGTGTTGGTGATGGGGATCGCGTCTTCAATGAAGTCTGAGAACATCTGCGGCAAGTGTGTGTTTGTCGATAGATGATTATCTTGCCAGTTGGACACAGTTTTGAATTCATAGTTTCCCGGCCGGGGATTAGAGCCGGCCGTCGACAGCTTCAACCGAGTTTCTAACAATAGTGACAGCGAGTGGAATTTCCCCGATCTGGCGATCACCCAGAAGTTCTCGCGCGACCAGGGTGAACTTGATCCACTCGCTGGCATCCCCATCATCGCGAGCGGCGAGGGCTTCCAGGTGAAGAGCTCTGCCGGCGTTTGGCTACAGTACCATTCAAAACCGTCTCGGTGGTGCTCACGGCCGCTCAGCCGGCGGCTTCAAGACCGCAATCCTCAACGGACTAGCACAATCGATAAGGGCGGCCGTCAACTCGCGAGTTCGAGCAGTCGCTGATAGCGCGGATGATCGCGGATGGGGTCGAGATCGGAATCGTTCTTGAACCAAAGTTTGAAGTCGCTTCCCACCTGTTGCAAGCAAGTTTCCAGCAGGTCTATGGCTTGATCGATTTCGCCCAACAACGAATAAGTGCAGGCGGCATTGTAATGGGCAAGGTTGTCATCGGGATCAATTGCTAGGGCGAGCGCCAACCATTCCTTCGCCCGGTCGCGCTCGCCGAGGAACGCCAGCGCGACAGCGCCGTTCTGTGCGGGCTTAGAACTTTCGGGATGCAGTCGGAGCGCTTCCTCAGCTCGCTTTATTCCCAGCCGCGCATATTTGGCCGCTTCCTCAGGTCGCCTGAGGGACTGAAGGACGCTCGAGAGGAACATCGGTGCCTGATAATCGTCGGGCTGAATTTCCATCGCGCGAAGGTAATGCAACGCGGCCGGTTCGAAGTCGCCCCTGGTGACGCAAAATTCGGCGTATTGCTGATTAGCCTCATAACAATTGGAGTCAAGTGCTAGTGCTTGCTCGAAAGCAGCCGCCGCTTCCGCGCGGCGGCTGCTGATCATCAAGGCCGTGCCGCGGGCCGCATGGGCTTCGGCCAGATTGGGATCGAGTGCGAGGGCCTTGCCGGTAGTCGCCAGAATTTCGTCTGCCGAGATTGCGACGCCGTGCCGAGAATAAAGACGCGAACCGCAATTCGCCAGGCCGGCATAGGCTCGCGCGAAGCGCGGATCCAGTTCCATCGCCCTCGCAAACATTCGCCGGCCCTGTAACAGGGATGATTTCGTTGCCGTGTGAAGGAACTGGCGGCCTTTCAGATAGTATGTATAGGCCTCCACATTCTGGGTCAGATCTTGCTCGATGGCCTCTTTCTCTTCCGGTAGAAGCTTGACCTTCAGCTGCTCGACGATGGTTTTGGTAATCTCGTCCTGGATGGCGAAGATGTCGGTCAGGTCGCGGTCGTAACGATCGGCCCAAATATGGCCGCCAGTGGACCCTTCAATCAGCTGAGCGTTGATCCGCACCCGATTCCCAGCCTTGCGGACGCTGCCCTCGACCAAGTAGGCCACGCCCAATTCTTTGGCGATCCGTTCCAAATTGACGGCCCTGTTCTTGTAGGTAAACACAGTATTGCGACCGAGCACGAACAGGCCCGATACTTTCGACAGATCAGTGATGATGTCCTCGGTGATGCCGTCGCTGAAGAACTCCTGTTCGGGATCGTTGCTCATGTTGGCGAACGGCAGAATGGCGACCGACGGCTTGTCGGTGCGGGCGCGCGGTTGAGTCCCGGCCGAGGCTTGGGCTGTGCTGCTCGGAATAGCCTCAGCCATGTTGATGAAATAGACATGCACCGGTTGGGCGATGTTCTTGAC
>JANLWG010000353.1:0-1752 GCA_031364405.1 Hyphomicrobiales bacterium | reverse complement strand
TGCCTGGCTGGCCGATCATCCCGGCACCGTTACCATCATGTGGCGCGGCAAGGAAATCCAGACATCGGTCGCCATTGCCACGGCGATTGTCTTGCTGGTGATGGTGCTCGGGCTGTTTGCCTGGAGTTTTCTACGCTGGATGTGGCGCAGCCCCAAATCGATGGGTGAGCGGTGGCGCTTCCGCAAGAATCGCAAGGGCTATGAATCGCTGTCGCGCGGCATCATTGCCGCTGGTGCGGGCGATGCCGCGGCCGCCATGAAGCATGCCGCTATCGCCGGCAATGCTCTGGCCGATGAACCGCTCGTCAATGTGCTGGCCGCCCAGGCAGCCCAGCTCAAGGGCGACCGCACTGCCGTCAAGCGCATTTTCGAGGCGATGACCAAATCAGCCGGCACCGAAGCCTTGGGGTTGCGCGGACTGTTCTCCGAAGCCCGGCAAATGGGCGATATCGCCGCCGCCAGGTCCCATGCCGAGCGCGCGTTGAAACTCAATCCGCGCCTGGCCTGGGCCTCAACCGCGGTATTGCAATTGCAGTCGTTGTCAAAAGACTGGTCCGCTGCCGCCCTCACGCTGGCGCAGCAAACCAAATCCGGCCTGCTCACCGCCGATGATGGCAATCGCAAGCAAGCCGCCATGCTGGCAGCCCAGGCATTGACGCTTGAAGGCAGCGACCAAAGCAAAGCACTCGACCTCGCAACCCGCGCCCACAAGCTTGACCATAATCTGGTTCCCGCCGCCCTCGTTGCTGCCCGCATTCACATTGCCGATGGTGCCGCACGCAAGGCCAGCCGCATTCTGCACGAGACCTGGAACAGGTCGCCCCACCCCGATCTGGCCCAGGTGCTGGCCCATGTGAAACCGGGCGAAGGACCCGACGCTCGCTTCGAGCGCGTCCGCGATCTCGTCAAGGAGAATGCCGGCGGCGTCGAAGGCGCATTTGCTTTGGCCCGCGCCGCAGCCCAGGCCCAGCGTTGGGATGTGGCGCGCAAGACGCTCGATCCCTATTTGGCCGAAAGGCCGCAAGCGCGCATCTGCGTGCTCATGGCCGATATCGAAGAAGCCCAGGGCGACAAGGGCCGCGCCCGCGAATGGCTGTCACACGCTGTGACAGCACCCCGCGATCCGATCTGGGTATCGGACGGTGTCGCCAGTCCGCGCTGGACTCCGGTTTCACCGGTATCAGGCGAGATCGTGCCGTGCGAATGGAAATCACCCTTCGAAATGCCGGGAGAAGAGGCTCCCCCACCAGCCGCCGCCATCACCTCAGCCACACCCCCTGGGAAGAAAATCGAACTCCCCCGCCCAGCCGAGCATTTCCGCCCCCCCGACGATCCCGGTCTCCCGGAGGCTGCACTTGGCCGCCAGCCAGGCACCACCTGGCCTGCGTCTTCGGAAGGTTGAAATACCCGGCAAAACAGTTTATCGCTTCGCCCCATCGGAACAAAAGCCGCTTTAGCTCAGTTGGTAGAGCACCGCATTCGTAATGCGGGGGTCAGGTGTTCGAGTCACCTAAGCGGCACCATTTCCCAGTTCCCCAGCATTCGCCAACGTCCAGATAATCCCCGAAAACCATTGCAATTCAATCCTTTCAAGGTCGCCATAGTTCACAGTCGTTTGTGGACAACCGTCAAAAATGGCGGTATAAATGACGGTATCACAGAATAGTCGAAACCCTGATACCGCCAATTTGGACCAAGCACATGGCATGGACGACCGGAAAACTCTCCGATGTGGCATTGCGCACGGCAAAG
>JANLWG010000346.1:0-4199 GCA_031364405.1 Hyphomicrobiales bacterium | reverse complement strand
CGGACGCGGACCATGTCGCCGGGCTTCAAGTCCGTCTCGCCGGGCAGGAACACGTTACCGTCGATCTCCGGTGCGTCCCAGGGTGAGCGGGCGATGGCTTCCCCGTTCTCTTCGTCGACCGCGTCGACTAGCACGTCGATTTCGCGGCCCACTTTTCCCTGGAAGATTTCCGCCGAAATCTCCTGCTGCGCCGCCATGAAGCGGTCCCAGCGGTCTTGCTTGATTTCATCGGGCACTTGGGGCAAGCCCAGGTCATTGGCCTTGGCACCTGATACCGGCTCATACTTGAAGCAGCCGACCCGTTCGAGCCGGGCTTCCTTCAGCCACTGCAGCAGATAGTCAAAATCAGCTTCCGTCTCGCCGGGAAAGCCGACAATGAAGGTCGAACGGATGGCGATATCCGGGCAGATTCGGCGCCACGATGAAAGCCGGTCCAGCACCTTCTCCTGATTGGCCGGCCGTTTCATCGCCTTCAAGACACCCGGCGCCGCATGCTGAAAGGGAATGTCGAGATAGGGCAGGATTTTGCCCTCGGCCATCAGCGGGATCACATCATCCACATGGGGGTAGGGGTAAACATAATGCAGGCGCACCCACGCGCCCAATTCGCCCAACTCCTTCGCCATGTCGTAGAACCTGGCGCGCACCTCGCGGCCATGAAACTTGCTGGCGGCATATTTCACATCCACCCCATAGGCGCTGGTGTCCTGCGAAATAACCAGCAGTTCCTTGACCCCGGCTTTGACCAGCCGCTCGGCCTCGTAGAGCACCGAAGCCACCGGCCGCGATGCGAGATCGCCGCGGATCGACGGAATGATGCAGAACGAGCAACGGTTGTTGCAGCCCTCGGAAATTTTCAAGTAGGCATAGTGCTTGGGTGTGAGATGCAGGCCCTGCGGCGGCACCAGATCATATTTGGGGTCATGCAGCGGCGGCAGCGCATCGTGCACCGCCCCCACCACGGCGGCATATTGATGAGGCCCGGTGATCGCAAGAACGCCGGGGTGCGCCGCCCTTATCCTGTCAGCCTCGACACCCAGACAACCGGTGACAATAACCCGGCCATTCTCAGCCATCGCTTCGCCAATGGCGGTGAGAGATTCTTCCTTGGCCGAGTCAAGAAATCCGCAAGTGTTGACGATGACCACGTCGGCGTTGTCATAACCCGGCGCAATCAAATAACCTTCAGCCCGCAGCTGGGTAAGAATACGTTCGCTATCAACCAGCGCCTTGGGGCAGCCGAGCGATACCAGACCAACTTTAGGGACATGCTTGTTCATGGGGGCTCCATAGCGGAGCGGGGAGGCAAGCGCAAATCGGCTAGTCCGCATCGCGCCAATTTCGCCCAGCCGGGAATACATGCAGCACAGTGACTGTTTTCAGGCTTTCACTGATTTCGTACAGCACAACGTGATTGGCGATGACCAGAAACCGGGTCGCTTCCTCATACGCACGGCCGGACTCCGGAAACAATTCGAGTGCAAGTATCGTGCGCTTTTGAAGCTCATCGACAAAACTCAGCGCACGCACCGGCTTCTCGGCTGCAATGTAATCCAGAATATCCAGCAGGTCGTTTTTTGCCGAAAGCGCGATATTGACGTGATAAGCCACCGGCTATTTCCGCTTGGTCTGCACGCGCACCCTTAGTTCATCGAAGAACCGGTTATCCATTGACTCTATGCGGTCTTGCGCAACATCCTGCCGCGCGGCAGTGATCCGCTTGTGTATTCGGGCACGTTCCAGCAGACGGGCCAACCCTTCCACACCGCTTTCATTGCCCTCGACCTGTGCAATGTCCATGAGATCGGTCATTGACAGCGTCACTGCAACAGGCCGGTCATTCTTGGTTATCACCACCGGCTCGCGCTGTGTTGTATCCAGCAGCTTGCCAAATGAATTCTTTGCATCTGCGGCGCTCATGGTTTTCATCGGCGATCCTATGATTCTACCAGCTCAATTAGCTAATATGGCTCTTCTGTGCAAAATAGACAAGTGAAGAGCGTTGATGTGCTGAATCATGCCAGAGCGTCGTCCATCCCACCTCGGCTTGACAAATCACCCCCCGCATGCGCTTTTCCGCGCCGAAATCTGCCTTTGCCTGTGAGGACCCATGCACGCCTATCGCAGCCACACCTGTGGCCAGTTGAGACTTGACCACGCTGGCGACGACGTCCGGCTTTCGGGCTGGGTGCACCGGGTGCGCGACCATGGCGGGCTGCTGTTCATCGATCTCCGCGATCACTATGGCGTGACGCAGGTGGTGGCGGACCCCGATTCGCCGGCTTTCAAGCAGGCCGAGATGCTGCGCTCCGAATGGGTAATCCGGGTTGACGGCAAGGTGCGTCCGCGGCCCCCCGGCACTGAAAATCACGACTTGCCGACAGGTCTCGTTGAAATCTTCGCCACCAGCATCGAGGTTCACTCGCAGGCGGCCGAACTGCCGCTGCCGGTTTTCGGCGACACCGAATACCCCGAAGATATCCGCCTCAAGTATCGCTTCCTCGATTTGCGGCGCGACCGCATCCACCAGAACATCATGAAGCGTGGCGCCATCATCGATTCCCTCCGCCGCCGGATGAAGGATGGTGGCTTCTTTGAATTCCAGACGCCGATCCTCACCGCCTCGTCTCCTGAAGGTGCGCGCGATTACCTGGTGCCGAGCCGTATTCATCCCGGCAAGTTCTATGCGCTGCCCCAGGCGCCGCAGCAGTTCAAGCAGCTGATCATGATGTCGGGCTTCGACCGCTATTTCCAGATCGCCCCGTGCTTTCGCGATGAGGATGCCCGCGCCGACCGCAGCCCCGGTGAATTCTACCAGCTCGATATCGAGATGAGCTTTGTCACCCAGGAGGATGTGTTCAACGCGGTGGAGCCGGTGCTGCGCGGCGTCTTCGAGGAATTTGGCGGCGGTCTGCCGGTCACCCGGAAATTTCCGCACATTGCGTTTCGCGATTCAATCCGAATGTACGGCACCGACAAGCCCGATTTGCGCAACCCAATAGAAATGGAGGAGGTGACCAAGCACTTCGCTGGTTCGGAATTCATGATTTTCGCCAACTTGATCGCTAGTGATCCGAAGGTCGAGGTTTGGGCCATTCCGGCACCAGACGGCGGGTCGCGCGCCTTCTGTGATCGGATGAACTCTTGGGCGCAACAGCAAGGTCAGCCCGGTCTGGGCTATATGATCATCAAAGAAGGCCATGGCACGGGACCCATTGCCAAGAATATTGGGCCCGATCGCACCGCTGCAATCATGGACCAGTTGAAACCAGCGGAAGGCAATGCAATTTTCTTCGTCGCGGGTCGACCGGAAAAATTCTACAAATTCGCCGGCGAAGCGCGCCAGAGAATCGGTCACGAACTGAAGCTCATCAACGAGAAATGCTTCGAGTTCTGCTGGATCGTCGATTTCCCCATGTATGAATGGAACGAGGAGGAGAAGAAGGTCGACTTCTCGCACAACCCGTTCTCCATGCCGCAGGGCGGCCTTGAAGCGTTGGAGACCAAAAATCTGCTCGATATTCTGGCCTTCCAGTATGACATCGTCTGCAATGGTGTTGAGCTTTCATCGGGTGCCATCCGCAACCACCGGCCCGACATCATGAAGAAGGCCTTTGACATCGCCGGTTATCCCGAGAGCGTGCTGCTGGAGAAATTCGGCGGCATGTACCGCGCCTTCCAGTATGGCGCCCCACCCCACGGCGGCATCGCACCGGGTGTCGACCGCATCGTCATGCTGTTATGCAATGAACCCAACATTCGCGAGGTCGTGCTGTTCCCGATGAACCAGCAGGCCGAAGACCTGCTGATGGGCGCGCCCTCCGAGGTAACGGCAAAGCAGCTGCGCGAATTGCATATCAGGCTAAACCTGCCGGAAGCATAGTCACCACATACTACGGAATGGGCCGCTTCCGGGGCCCGTTTTCTCAGTCGTTGGCGGTAACGCTTACCCCCAGTTTTTCGATCGCCTCACCGGGGTTGGCCGGGTTCATTGTCATGAGGTCAATGACTTTGACCGGTGTCGCGGGCTTGAGCGTGATGGTCAGCGATTTGGGGTCTTTCAGAAATCCGTTGATCGCCCCCACAACCTGGTCGGTGAAAGCCTGGTTGTTGAGCTGCATCATGCTCATCTGCACCATGGCGCCGGCGTTGGCCACCATGGCCGCTTCGTCCATGCCCTGCATGGCGGCAATCAGCGG
>JANLWG010000147.1:0-4032 GCA_031364405.1 Hyphomicrobiales bacterium | reverse complement strand
AGCACATCGCGCACCAGCTCGTTGGCCGCGATCACCAGGCCCTGGCGGTCAACAGCCAAGACAGGATCAGGCAGGGCACGAACGAAACTGGCGATCAGCTCGCCATCAAGCCGGGGATCGGAGCGCTTGGGCTCCGCCACGGTGGATTGTGTCTTGTTGAAAGGCCACAACATCGGCATGAATGGACGGCTCGTTCGCAGGCGGGCGGAATTGGCTTTCGCATATGACAGATTAACCGCCGGGAATACAGAACCATGTCATCCGTCCCCATCGATGCCGGAATGCTGGCGTTCTATAAGGAGTTGTCGCGCCACACGCCGCCTGAATCAGCGGCCTGGCCGCTCGACCGGCAGCGCCAGGCCTGGGATGAAGTCTGTGGTTTGTTCCGGGCGCCGCGCCCCGCCCGGCTGATCGTCGAGGATATCAATGTGAATGATGTGCATGTCAGGGTATTCCGCCCGCCCGGCAATGCGCCCAAACCCGGTGTCATCTATTTCCATGGCGGCGGCTGGGTGCTGGGCAGTTGCGAGACGCATGACGACATCTGCGCGGAAATCTCCGACCGGGCCGATGTGGTGACGGTGCTGGTCGATTACAGGTTGGCGCCCGAACATATCCACCCCGCCCAACTTGAGGATTCGCATAGGGTGCTCGACTGGATGCGAAGTTCAGGACGCGCCATGGGGCTCGACCCCACCCACATCATCGCGGCGGGCGACAGTGCGGGTGGCCAGATGACGGTCGGTCTGGCGCTGTCACTGCGCGACCGTGGCCTGCCGCAATTGCGCGGACAGGTACTGATCTATCCCGTACTGGGGGCCAACACGGAAACCGGCTCGTACCAGCGCAACGCCCATGCGCCATGCCTGACGCGTGATGAGATGATGTTCTATCTCGAAAGTTTTCTGGGGCCGCGCGGCGGGCGCAACTGGAGCGAGCCCTATGCCGTGCCCAATCTCGCCAGTAATTTATCAGGGCTGCCGCCCGTTTTCATCGCGGTGGCCGAACATGATCCGCTGTGCGACGATGGCATCATCTTCCATGAAAAACTGAAGGCTGCCGGCATCCCGGCGTTGATCCGCCGTGAGCCGGAGTTGGCGCATTCCTACATGCGGGCGCGCCATGTGAGCCAACCGGCGATGGCGGGATTTGATGCCATCGTCAATGCCATCCGCCATCTGGCTCATGAGGGCATGTTGCCGGAATAATTTTTGAACGCCCGGCCACCGGCCAGCCACGCGGCGCATTCGGCTCCAAGTTCGGTCACCGCCCTGACCTCGTATGCCTTGATTTGATCAGCCGTAAGCAGGTCGCGCCAGCGGCCATTGGTGCCTTTGTTGATGAAGGTATCGGCACCGCCCTGCCACATGATGCCGCCACGAGGCGCCACTTCAGCGGCGTGGGTTTTCATATAGTCAAAGGAAGAATGTTCGACGATTTTCGGCAAGATAGCGGGATCAATGGCGATTGCGAGGAAGTCCGCTATGCGGCGGATCGATCCGCCAAGGTCGGCCTTCAGGTCATTGAAGTGGACGAGCAGGACATTCGGCAATTGGCGGATTTCCCACCATGACCTGATGTGGTGCCAGAATGGCCACACCGGGTAGCCGTTGCCATCGAACCACTTGGCATAGAATTCGCGCACATCGCCCGATCCGCGTTCAAGACGCGGAAGGCCTGGGCTTATCCCCGCATTATATATCTTGAAATATTCGTCGGTGGCGTTGAAGTGATGGTTGAAGAAGCTCCACGCCGCATCCCGGCCGTCGCGGCCGATATAGATGTATTTGGCCGTGGGCGAAAACCGTAGGGCATCAGCGGGCAAATGGGTTTTCAAAAAACGCCGATGGGTTTGACCTTCAAGTCCGGCGATCACTTCCGGCGGCAGGATGCGAAGGTCGACCCAGGGCGACAGCTGATGAATATTAATTCCCTCGGCGCCGGCAAAGATCAGCTGGCTGACGATCTGTTGCATCCAGGTGGTGCCGGATTTTCCGTAGGTGGCAATGATAATATCGTCATCGCGGAATCTGAAATCATTCCACGCTGTCGAGTTGATGTGGTGCGTGTGCATTTCCCGGGCTTTGACCGGCCACGCGATGCGCGCCTGTTCTTGCATGTCGTGCTCCCCTGTTGCGGCAAAGGTAAACGGGCCCAAGTTACCGGGCCCGCAAATTTCCGCTAGCACCAATTTCAGAGCACGGTGACCGAAGCACCCAGCTTCACGAACTGGTAGAGTTCGCTCACATCCTCGTTCAGCATGCGGATGCAGCCCGAGGAGGCCGACTTGCCGATCGATTTGGGCTCGTTGGTGCCGTGGATGCGGTAGATCGAATTTCCGAGATAGATGGCGCGGGCGCCCAAGGGATTGGTGGGGCCGCCGGCCATGAAGGCCGGGAGTTCCGGGCGGCGCTGGCGCATTTCCGCTGGCGGGCTCCATGACGGCCACTTGGCCTTCAAGCTGATTTTGTGGGTTCCGGCCCATTCGAAACCCTTCTTGGCGGTGGCGACACGGTATTTCGCGCCCTGGCCATTGCCCAGAACCAGATAGAGCGCATGCTCCCTGGTGTTGATGAGAATGGAGCCGGGCGTTGCGGTGCTGGCGAAGTTGACGATCGTGGCGCGCTTGAACTGGGCTGAAGCCGTGTCCTTCTGCGCGGTGGCGGCGTCCTGCTGCGATGGGCTGGCCGCGGCAGCGACGATGATCACGCCGTTGAACTGGGTGGATTGCTGGGCACTGCCAGCGCTGGCGAACACGCTGGCGAAAACCGCGGCGGCGGCGATGGTTTTGAAGATCCTGGACATTTGGTTTCCCTCTCGCATTCGGTTGATGAATGCGCTTCTAGGGAAACCGTACTGAACCATTTCTGAGACCGCGGTTTAGCTGGCGTTCATCTTCGCTTGGCTTGGGGGGCTGGTAACCTGGCGGTAGCCAAATAATGTGCCGGCCAATGTCGACGCCGCCCGTTCACTCGCCTATGAAGGCGGGCTTGCCGCTTGCCCAACACCGAGGATGCCATGACCATCGTGACCAAGACCGATTTTCCGCACAAGGTAAAGGAGGTCGAGAATTTCTGGATTGCCATGTCGGACGGGGTGAAGCTGGCGGCGCGCATGTGGATGCCCAGGGATGCCGAAAAGAACCCGGTACCGACCGTGCTCGAATATCTCCCCTACCGCAAGCGCGACGGCACCATTGTGCGCGACGCCCTGACGCACCCTTATTTCGCCGGCCACGGCTATGCGGCAATCCGCGTCGACATGCGAGGCTGCGGCGACTCGGACGGGTTGATGCACGATGAGTATGCCAGGCAGGAGCAGGACGACGCACTGGAGGTGATCGCCTGGATCGCCCGGCAGAAATGGTCCAATGGCAAGGTCGGCATGTTCGGTATTTCGTGGGGTGGCTTCAATGCGCTCCAGGTGGCGGCGCGCAAGCCCGCGGCACTCAAAGCCATTATCACCATCTGTTCGACCGATGACCGTTACGAAGACGACATTCACTACAAGGGTGGCTGCCTGATCAACGAGAATCTGGGCTGGGCCGCCACCATGCTGGCCTACTCGTCGCGCCCACCTGACCCTAAAATCGCCGGCAACAAGTGGCGGAAGATGTGGCTGGAGCGGCTGAAGAACGAGCCGTTTCTGCTCATCCCCTGGCTGCAGCATCCGCACCGCGATGCTTATTGGAAGCACGGCTCGGTGTGCGAGGATTGGGCGGCAATTGATACGCCTGCTTTGATCGTCGGCGGCTGGAACGATGCCTATTCCAATGCGGTGCCGCGCTTGATGAAAGGTTTGCGCACCACCCGGAAAGCCATCATCGGGCCGTGGGCCCACAAATATCCGCATTTCGCCGTGCCCGAACCGCGCATCGGCTTCCTCCAGGAGTGCTTACGCTGGTGGGACCAATGGCTGAAAGACGAACCGGCCGGCGTCGCGCGTGATCCCGACTACCGCTATTACATCATGGACAGCTACAAGCCCGGCAGTTTTCCCCCGCAAATTCCCGGGCGCTGGGTGGGCGACAGC
>JANLWG010000145.1:0-33764 GCA_031364405.1 Hyphomicrobiales bacterium | reverse complement strand
GCGCAACTGGCTGCCGTTTCTGGTCATGGCGCTGCTCAACAACGTCATTCCGTTTTCGCTGATCGTGACGGGACAGACCCTCATCCCCAGCGGCTTGGCTTCGATGTTCAATGCCACCACACCACTGTTTGGTGCCGTCATCATGGCAAGCTTCGGTGATGAGAGGCTGATTGCCCGCAAGATTGTGGGCATTGCTGCTGGCATTGGCGGTGTTGCCCTGTTGCGCGGACCGGTCCTGGAAACCGGCGGCGCGCAGACGGTGGGAATGTTGCTGTGTCTCGTCGCCGCCGCGAGCTACGGGTCTGCTGGCCTGTGGGGGCGGCGGCGGCTCGATGGGGTGGCCCCGCTTACATCGGCGACTTGTCAGCTGCTCTGCTCTTTCGTCATCATGGCGCTGCTGGCAGCTGTTACCGACAGGCCCTGGCAATTGCCGCCGCCAAGCATTTCCACTTGGGCGGCGCTCATGGGCTTGGCAATCCTTGCTACCGCCGTAGCCTATATAATCTACTTCAATATTCTCGCGCGGTCGGGTGCATCCCACGTGTTGCTGGTAACGCTGCTGCTTCCGGTAACCGCGATATTGCTCGGATATTCTATCTTGGGCGAACAGCTCAACGCGCGCGAAATTTTGGGCGCGCTGATCGTCGGCGGTTCCCTGCTCATCATTGATGGCCGGGTGTTGGGCCTGTTGCGCGCAAGAGACTCAGGCTGACGGGATTGCGAGAACACCGCCAGTCAATGGCTGCGGCACCCCGGTGGTTCCGGGGAACGTCAATGGCAGGCCTTTGAGCGATCTCACAGCAAGGTGGCCCCAGGCTTCCGCCTCCATGGCATTGCCATCGAAGCCTGCCTGTTCGGCGGTTAATACATTGTCGAGCAAACATCGAATTTGGCCTAGCAATGTTAAGTTGTGGCGGCCCCCACCGCAAATCACCCAAAGCTCTGGCGCCTGCGGAAACCAAGCCCGCGACATTGCAACTGAGTGAGCCGTGAAGGCGGTGAGTGTGGCGGCCCCGTCGGCGGGCGCCAGCACATCGATGTTCATCGCGGCAAAGCTGTTGCGGTCGAGCGACTTGGGTGGTGATTGTTCAAAAAAGGAATCACCCGCAAATTGCGCCAGCACACCGTGGTCGACCCGGCCCTGGGCGGCCAAAGCACCATTGTCATCGCGGGCCTTGCCGGTATGTTTCAGCATCCAGTCGTCGAGCAGGGCATTGCCAGGACCGGTATCGAAGGCAAGAAGGCTGTCATCGTCGCCGATCCAGGTGACATTGGCCACGCCGCCAATATTGACGAAAGCCACCGGGCGCAACCTGAGCGATGTGGCTAGCGCCTGATGATAGACTGGCACCAAAGGTGCGCCTTGCCCGCCTGCGGCCACATCGCCAGCCCGCATGTCATAGACCACTGGCCGGCCGAGGCGGCGGGCCAAGCCTGGTCCATCGCCCAATTGCACCGTCAGGCGGATTTCCGGCCGGTGAATAACGGTCTGGCCGTGAAACCCGATAACGTCTATTTCACTAGAGGTTAGGCGGCAGTCTTTCAAAAATGATGCAACTGCCAAGGCGTGCCAATCGGTCAGTTCGCGTTCTGCCAGAGCAAGGCAGCCCGAGCGGGCGTTTCTGCCGGTGAGAGTCTTTGCTTCGGCAATCGCGTCCTTCAACAACCGGCGCTGGGCCTCGCTATAGGGATAGGTGCGGGCCGGGCCACGCTCTACCATGGCCTCGCCGTCGGTGCGCACCAAAGCAACGTCGATCCCATCGAGTGAAGTTCCCGACATCAGGCCAATGGCGTTGAGCAATTTTGACACCTTGATATCCCGTGCTAAGAGCCCGCCACCTTTGCAATGAGTGCCGACGATGAGCAAGTTTAAGTCCGAATTCCTCAATACTCTCTCAGAACGCGGATTCATCCACCAGATTTCCGATTCCGAGGCTCTAGATGCCGCGGCCGTGGCAGGCCCGATCACCGGTTACATCGGATTTGATGCGACGGCCACCAGTCTGCATGCAGGTTCATTGGTGCAAATCATGATGTTGCGCTGGTTGCAGAAGACCGGCCACAAGCCGATTGCCCTGATCGGTGGCGGAACCACCAAGATCGGCGATCCCACCGGCAAGGACGAATCGCGAAAGATGCTCAACGCTGGTGATATCGCGGCAAATATCGATGGCATCAGACACGTGTTCACCAAGTTCCTGAACTTTGGTTCAGGTGCCGGTGACGCGGTGATGGTCAACAATGCCGACTGGCTCGATCACCTCAACTACATCGACTTCCTGCGCGACTATGGGGTGCATTTCACCATCAACCGCATGATGGCCTTTGATTCAGTGAAGCTCCGGCTCGAGCGTGAACAGCCGCTGACTTTTCTCGAATTCAACTACATGATCCTGCAGGCCTATGATTTTCTCGAGTTGTCGCGCCGCCACGCCTGCGTTTTGCAGATGGGTGGCTCGGACCAGTGGGGCAACATCATCAACGGCATGGAGTTGGGCCGCAGGGTTGATGGCAAACAGTTGCACGCACTCACCACGCCGCTGCTGACCACCTCGTCGGGTGCCAAGATGGGAAAGACGGCGGCGGGTGCTGTATGGCTCAACGCCGACATGCTGAGCCCCTACGATTACTGGCAGTTCTGGCGCAATGCCGAGGATGCCGACGTGGGGCGTTTCCTCAAGCTCTACACCGAGATGCCGCTGGCCGAAATCGAACGGCTGGTGAATTTGGGCGGCGCTGAAATCAATGAAGCGAAGAAGATTCTCGCCAACGAAGCGACCGCCATGCTGCATGGCCACAATGCCGCAATCAGAGCTGCGGCTACATCGGCATGGACATTTGAAGGCGGAGCAAAAGCTGAAGGGCTTCCGACAGTGGCGCTTGATCTAAAGTCCAGTGTGGGTCTGCTGCAAGCTTGCGTTGCCGCGGGTTTTTCCACTTCCAATGGCGAAGCACGGCGCTCGGTTCAGGGCGGCGCCATTCGGGTGAATGATGTCGCAATTTCAGACGACAAGATGGTTCTCACGCTCGGCCATCTTAACTCAGATGGTGTCATCAAGCTGTCCATGGGCAAGAAAAAGCACGTGTTGATCAGGCCGCAATAGGCCGCATCAGCCGCCGCTCTTGTCGTCGTTCCGGCTTGTCGGCTTCGGTGATTCGCCAGTGTTGCCGTAGTCGAACAGCTTGCGGAAAATTCCTGGCGCAATGGCCGAGACCGGGTTCATCTGGAACCGCGGTTTATCGATGCTGCCGCCGAGCGCGTAAGTGATGCCGAAAATTCCTTCACCGCCGCCACCCGTCAGAATGTCGCCAAACAGCGGGATCTTTCCCAATGCGGCATTGGCGCCATAGGCCGGAATGATGGTCCCGGTGATGTCAATGGCGCCATCAGCCTTGCGGATCAGCCCTTCGGCGGTGGCACCCAATTCATCCCCCTTAATCAAGCTGTCTCCGATACGAACGAATTTTGCATCGGTCGTAAATGGCAGTGAAAGCTTTCTAAATGTCCGCCCCTCCTTTCGTGGCCCCGATTTTTTGGGTTTTCCCTTGTTGTCAAGTTGGGCCAGCGCGGCTTCATTCCTCACATCGAAATCACGAAGCACCAGTCGCCCTTTGCGCACCGAGGAATTGGCGTCATTGGCCAGCAGCGCATAAAATTCGATCTGCCCGCCGGCAACTTTCGAATATAGATTGGCCGCCCGCAGAGCAGCACCGCCGTCGCGCCCGGCGATGCGCAATTCGCGGCCGCCACTCACGGGAATGATCCGCAGGGTGATCGGCTGGCTTGACAGGAACGTGCCTGCCATTTCGGCGGACTCGACGAGATCGCCGCGCGACCGCGCCTGAGCCACGACTCCCGTGATGATTTCTCCGCGATGGGCATAGACCCGGTCAACTTTGGCGGAGATCAGCAACACTTTTCTGACTGCAACATCGGCACCTCCATTGCCGGACTTGGGTTTTGCACTGAACATTGACTTGATCAGGGGCCGCGCATCGAAGCTGTCGCCGGAGATTTCGACGGAAGTTCCTTCGCCGGTATTCTTGATGCCAAGGGCAAAGCGGTTTTCATCACTCAAGCGCACATCGGGAAGTTTTGCTTCACGAAGTGCGCCCGTTGCCGTCAATCCGACATCGCCCTTGATGACGATGCCTGGTCCGGATATCTCAAGATTCTCGATCCACCGGCCCTTGTCGCCCTTGCCGTGGTAGATGAACTTGGCAAAGGTTTTCGCCATTGCCGGCCGCTGCCAGTTGATCGCATCGATGTGCATCGCCGCCTTCGCCAGATTGGCTTCGATAACGATCTTACCCGAAGGGTCGGACACATCATCAATCACCGCCTTCACTTCCACTGCACCGCTAAGAAAATCACTGAGGTCGGCCCCGATTTTCTTGCGTTCATCATCGTCGAGCGTAGTCTCGATAGTGGCGGACTGCTTGGCGTTCGCGCCGGCTTCGCGGTGCCAGGAGATCTTGGCATCCACTCCATTGATTTTTGCGGGGCCTGCGGCATTAACCGCGCCGTTGGCAAGTGTCAGATCAAATTGACCCGCGGTTATATCAATTTTCGGCAACGCGCCACGCAGCGATGCGTCCGCCAGCTTCGCCGTGGCCGTAACCAAAACGCGCTCGCGTGGGACGTTTTTGATGAGCGGCAGCTTGAGGGTGACCGCGATCTCGGCGTTGCCGCGAAGCTTGGAACTATCCACCCCGGCGTTGCTGATCAGCGAAAGGTCGGGCAGATCGAGATACTCAAGGAGCCCTTGGGCACTGGCGCTCGCCTGAAGAGTGAATATGGCGGGAGTTTCAGGCGTCAAAATGTCCGTCGTCTCCATCTTGCCAAGCTGGAGTTTGACCGGTTCGCCGGAGGGCAAAGTCAGATCCGCGCTGGCTACCGTTACAATGAAATCATTGTCTCTTAGACGAGCCTCGCCGTCGGCGTTCTGCAGCGGCGGCAGATTTTTGAAATACCCCGTGGTGACATCTGCCAGGCGGAAACTGAAGTCAATCGACTTGGCCGGCAGCCGGTGCTCGCGTCGCGCTCTGGCCATGGCATCGACAGCCAGATTAACCATGAATTCACCTTCGGCGATGCGGCCAGCGCGAATATTCCGGTTCACCCATTCCCGTGTCTTGGGTGCCATGATGGGTGGCCACAGCCGTTTCACCAGCGAGGCCGAGAGATCGCGAATGCGGCCCGACAACAGGATGCCAGCCGACTCGCCGCCGCCGGTAATGCTGCCGCGCAGCCGAATGCCGGAATTTTTCGACATGATCACCAGGTCCTTGATGTCGAGCCGCGCTTCGTCGATGGCCGCCGTGCCGGCGAAATCGATACGGTCGACGGCAACCGGGGATTTGATGGTTCCCTGGGCATCAATGGCGACGTTATGGGCCTTGATGTCGATGTCGATTGCGGTCAGACGGCCCTCGGAGTTGCGCACCGGCAATACACTGCCGGAAAGCTCGGCCCGCGAGCCGCCGACCAGCAGCATTGAATCGGTGATGACAACACCGCCGGTAGCCGGCACATAGTTGGCGCGCAGCGAACCCTCATCGACAATGATCGGGTTTGCCAAATAGTCGGGCAGGCCAACCTCGCCTGCGGCCGCGGCAAGCTCCGCCGACGCCTTGGTGATCACGCCGGTATCACTCATCTCGAGCTCAGCTTGGCCAGACAGCGGAACCTTCACCCGGGCGAGTTGCGCCAATGCAAATATCTCATCGGAGATATTGGCGGGAATCAGGTCGTTGATCCGTGCACTGATGGAAAACGACTTGCTTTCGCGGCGATAACTGGCGGAAACTTCCGCATGCCAGGTGCCTCCTTCACTGCCGTTGGCGCCCTGCGCATTGGTAACCACGATAAATCCGTAGGGCATGCGGCGAAAGGCCAGCTCGGCCCGGGGCACATTCCACACCGCATCGTTGGCTTCGTCGCGCAAGATTATTACAGCTTCGGTGATGCGAATGTCGGCAAGCGAACTGATGGCGCTGGTTGAACCGTCACCAGCGAGAATAGCGATGAGAGATTGGCCTGAAACACCGCTCGTGCCATCTGCCGCGGTGGCTTCCTGATCGGACTCTCCGTCAACGGCGTTTCGTCCGGAAGGTTCGCCCTCAATCGAAATCGCTTCGGCGGCGCCGGCCGCCGGATTGCCAAAACCAAGTTCCATGCCGCCTTCAAGCGTGCGCTTCATGAAGATGTGCGGCCCGATCAATTCGAGCGAAGTTGGCACCACATTGCCAATTAGCAGGGCACCCTCAGCCACCCCGATTGCGGCTCGCGGTGCACGGGCAATCATGTTGTTGGCGCTATCGCGCAGCGTGATATTGCGCAAGCGGAAGTGCGGCACACCGCTGCCGGCGGCGCGTTCAATCAGGGCGCCTTCGATTTCGACCGACATGCCAGTGAGATTCTTGTTGATCTGGGCCTGAATCGTGGCGGTCATGAAATTCAGCGACACTGGCCCCTGCGACAGACGCACATAGAACGCCGCGGCGACAACGAGCCCAGCAATAAGCACCGACAGCCCACTGTACGCGGTTATTTTCAGCATCTTTCGCCGCACGAAATCCTTGTCCCGCCCTTCCCGATCAACTTCGCATCTGTGATCTTACGCCAACCCCACGGAACACCTTCTAGGCGCCACGGCACAAACTAGCCATTGGCCATCAAAAATGGGCCAAACAGTGGCCAAAATCAGACACCGCCAGCCCCAGCTTGTTCGCTTTGCCCCAAGCGGCAGACCTCCTTCGGCCAATGCTGACCGGACTGCTGTGACTTGCAACAGTCATGATAGCCGGCAATCGCCAGAATTCGCTATGACACCATCATGCCAAGAGTTTATATTGGCGCGAATCTCGCGCGCGATTGCTTTTTTGAGGCTGAACTGGAAATGTTTTTCAAACGCCCGAAGCAGACTTCGAACGACAACTCTGCGCTTTCGCCGCCGGCGGGACCGTCGACGATCGCGCGCGACACCGTATTGGAAGGCAACATTTCAACCAACGGCGAAATCCGCATCGATGGATCGGTGCGCGGCTCGATTCGGGCGCAGATCTGCATCATCGAAGCAACCGGTGTCGTCGAGGGTGAAGTTCTGGCCGACGAGATCATTGTGAAGGGGCGCATCGTTGGCCCGTTGCGGGCGATCCATGCGCATTTGCACGCGGGCGCGGATGTAGAAGGTGATATTGTCAGCAACACCATTGCCATCGAAACCGGTGCGCGGCTGCAGGGATCAGTGTGGCGGAACGAAGACTCATCTAACAATCTCCCGGCAGCGGAGCCAAGGGAACAACTATCCTATTTGCGCAACCCTTTGTGGGCGGGACCGGACGGCGATAGCTACCGCCCGATAGTCGCCGTGCGCCCGCGCTAGCATCGCGGCATTTTCTCACACTGCTGATCATTGCCATTTTTGGGACTATGCGCGCGATGACGTTTTGCAATCATATCGAAGGGCGCCGGCTTTCATCGCATGAGTTTTCTCCACGGAGCCCCGCTCGTTATCAGCCAGGCCTCGCGAATGGCTTCATATATCCAGCCCCTCCTCATTCACAAACTCCGCCCGTTCCGAAATAAAATTAAACCGTTCCTCCGGTTTATTGCCCATCAGCTGCTCGACGATCTTCGCGGTTGATCCCCGCTCCGCGTCAGCCAAACTCACGCGCAGCAGCAGGCGTTTGGCGGGGTCCATGGTGGTTTCCTTCAACTGCGCCGGCATCATCTCGCCGAGGCCTTTGAAGCGGCTGACTTCGACTTTGCCGCGGCCACTCAGTTCGCCTTTCAACAATTCCTCTTTGTGCTGATCATTTCTGGCGTAGGCGACTTTTGGGCCTTGCGCCAGTTTGTAAAGTGGCGGCACCGCCAGATAAAGGTGGCCCTGGTCGATCAGCAGCGGCATCTGGCGGTAAAAGAAGGTGATCAGCAGGCTGGCGATGTGGGCGCCGTCCACGTCGGCATCGGTCATGATGATGACTTTCTCGTAACGCAAATCCTCCTCGCGGTAGGATAAACCCGTACCGGCCCCCAGCGCCTGGATCAAATCACCGATCTGCTGATTTGCCGAAAGCTTATCCTTCGTCGCACTCGCCACGTTGAGAATCTTGCCGCGCAACGGCAGCACGGCCTGGGTGGCGCGGTTCCTCGCCTGCTTGGCCGAGCCGCCGGCCGAGTCGCCTTCGACAACAAAAAGTTCCGAGCCCTCGGTTTGGGTGGCTGCGCAATCGGCGAGTTTGCCGGGCAGGCGCAATTTGCGCACGGCGGTCTTGCGGCCCACTTCCTTTTCGGCGCGGCGCTTGATGCGGTCCTCGGCACGGTCGATGATCCAGTTGAGCAAGCGGTCGGCCTGGGCCGGATGGCCGGTGAGCCAATGGTCGAAGTGATCGCGCACCGCGGTCTCGACGATGCGGGCGGCTTCCGCGGTGGCGAGCTTGTCCTTGGTCTGGCCCTGAAATTCGGGATCCCTGATGAAGACCGAGAGCAAAGCGCCCGACGACGTCATCACATCATCGGCGGTGATAACGCCGGCACGCTTGTTGCTGGCCAGTTCGCCATAGGTGCGGAGCGAGCGCGTCAAGGCGGTGCGAAAACCCTGCTCATGGGTGCCGCCGTCGGCGGTGGGGATTGTATTGCAGTAGGACGACGCAAAGCCGTCATCGCCGGCAAACCACGCCACCGCCCATTCAACCGAGCCGTGGCCGCCCTCCTTCTCGACCTTGCCCGCGAATATTTCATCGACGACGCGGGTCAAGCCCTCAAGGCGCTCAACCAGAAAGTCCTTCAATCCGCCGGGGAAATGGAACACGGCTTTTTCCGGCGTATCCTTGTCCTTGATGAGTGAGGCGTCGCAGCTCCAGCGGATTTCCACGCCGCCAAAGAGATAGGATTTGGAACGCGCCATCTTGTAAAGCCGGGCCGGCGAAAAGGCGGTGTTACCCTTGCCGAATATCTGCTCATCGGGGTGAAAGCGCACCGTGGTGCCACGGCGGCCCGACACCTTGCCGAGGTTTTCGATGCGGCCGCTGGGCTTGCCGCGCGCATAGTCCTGCCGGTAGAGTTGCTGGCCGCGTGCCACTTCAACGACCACGTGATCAGACAGCGCATTGACCACCGACACGCCCACACCATGCAAGCCGCCGCTGGTTTCATAGGCGCCGCTGTCGAACTTGCCGCCGGCATGAAGCGTCGTCATGATCACTTCGAGGGCGGACTTATCCTTGAACTTGGGGTGGGCATCGACGGGAATGCCGCGGCCGTTGTCGGTGACCGAAAGATAGCCGTCGGCGGTATAGGATACATCGATCCACGAGGCATGGCCCGCCACCGCCTCGTCCATGGCGTTGTCGAGCACTTCGGCGAACAGGTGATGCAGCGCCTTCTCGTCAGTGCCGCCGATATACATGCCGGGGCGGCGGCGCACCGGTTCGAGCCCCTCGAGCACCTCGATGTCGGCGGCGGTATAGCTTTCCTCGCCGCGCGATTTGGCCGGTACACGGGATGCGGGCTTTGCTGCCGCTCGCAGATTGTCGAACAGGTCTTGGGTCTTGGCGGCTTTGGCCATAAGCGTCTTGTTCCCGAATCGTTTCGGCCAGTATGCCGACGGGCACCTCAAACCACAAATCAGGCGTGCTTGACGATAATTCCAGCCAACAGACGGCTCGCCATGCCACCCGATTGGGGCACCCGGCGCGGATCGAACGGCTCGTGGCCCTCACGGGGCTGGGATATGGCGGCACCGCCATTGTGAAGATCACCAAGTGCTTCCGCCCAGATTTTCTCCGTCCGCGCCGCCCCAAGTCCTACGGCGATAGTAACACCGAGGACTAAGCGGAGCGAGCGGATCTGGTTGAGTGGGCGGGACATTAGACGTTTCCTAAGGGGGCAAGCGGTTGAACTTGGGGCTCACCCTACGCCGCCCAACCTGCATGGCCCCTGAGCACCACCTTCATCGGCTGTTCATCTGCTAGTGCCGTTATTGCACCTTGACAATCATCCAACTCCAATGTTTCCTGTGAGACAATAAAGTTGCCCCGTAGCGAATGAGTCGAAAATGGGGCGGGCGCGCACGTGGCGGGGATTTCTTGCGGGCCTGCGGGAGGGAACAAATGTCCGACCTCAATCAACGCATTGAGGCGATGTACCAAGGCGACAAGCGTGGTGCATGGCTTCTGGTTATTCTCTTGTGGATTGTTATCCTGTTCGTGCTGTTCATGTCCTGGCCTTACATCCCGGACGCCGGCGTGAAAATCATCGTACTCATTGCTGCAGCGGCAGTGCTGATCTTCAACACCGCATCGATCACCGCCATGCTCAGTCACTACGCCGAGGACAAGGAATTTATCTATGGCCTCGACATCCAGCATCTCGATGCTGCGAAGAAAATCGAATAGGGGGCGGACATGGCAAAATACACACCACCTGAACAACCGAAGGCAATGCAGGTCTTTGACATCATTTGCCTGGTTGGCGCGATCTTTCTGGCCCTCTGGTACCCGCTCTACATGGGGTGGGCTGGCGTGGCGAGGAACATAGAAAAAATTGAAAACCCCACTTGGGAGGCCTTGAAGCAGACACCTGCCCAGGTCGAGCAATGGGTAAAGCTCGGTTATGCCGATGCCGCCGCCGCCCATGACATCATCCAGAACAAGTTTGACTACACTATCGACTGGCTACAGCTCCTCATCATGGCTGCCGTCCTCATCGGTTACTTCGTCTTTCTCTTCAAAGCCTCCGACAAGGAGTACCGCGAAGTGATCGACGAAAAGTTCAATGGCAAGTAGGGAGAGACAAACATGTGGATGACTCTCGCCAACATCGGCTGGGCAATTTCGGCGGCCCTCGTAGCTTGGATGCTCTATGACTGGTTCAAGACCGACACGTCATACTCCGAAGAAACACTGACGTCCTCGCGCGAAGGCGAGATCGAAGCCATTCAAGAAAAGCACAAGGTCTGAGGAGGCAAACATGGCAAAATCTGCAACAGCCGGTTCGGCTCCCCAACAAGTATCGCTGCTGCGTGTGCTCGGCCCTGCCCACGTGTGGGCATTGGGCGTGGGCATCGTGCTGGTCGGCGAATATACCGGCTGGAACTTCGCCGCCGACAAGGGCGGAACCCTTGCCGCCCTGATCATTTGCTGGGTGGTCGGCCTCCTCTACACCTCCGTCGCCATGATCGACTCGGAAGTGACGTCGACGGTGGCCGCCGCCGGCGGCCAGTATGCCCAGGCCAAGCACATCGTCGGCCCCCTCATGGCCTTCAATGTCGCCCTCTACCTGGTCTTCGCCTACACCATGCTTGAAGTTTCCAACGCCATACTCATCGCCGACACCATCAAGTCCTATGCCGGCGACGCGTTCACGCCATGGCATTACAAGGGCATCATCGCCACGGTCATTGTCGTTCTCGCGGCATTGAACTATCGCGGCGTGCTGATGACGCTCAACGTCAACTTCGTCATCACCGCCGTGGCCTATCTCGCCATCATCATCCTGTTCTTCTCGGTGCAGCCGTGGAGCCAGGGTGCGGTGTTGAAGCTGGGTGACATGGTGACACCGGAAAACGCCCTGCCCTATGGCTGGATTGGCGTCGTCGCCGCCTTCCATTGGGGTATCTGGTATTACCTCGGCATCGAAGGCACGACACAGGCCGCGGAAGAAGTGCGCTCGCCGTCGCGTTCGCTACCCTACGGAACGATGGCGGGCATGATCACACTTCTGATCGGTGCCTCGCTGACGTGGTATATCTGCGCCTCGCTGATGCCGTGGCAGTACTTGGGCTTCACCTATTATCCACTTCTTGATGCCGGCAAATTGACCGGCAGCAAGACTTTGGAAACGATGATGTTCGCTGCCACAATCTTGGCTGCAGTGGCCTCGGCTAACGGCTGCATCAACGATGCGGCGCGAGCCTGGTTCTCGTTGGGCCGCGACCGCTATCTGCCGACATGGTTTTCGGCGGTGCATCCGAAATACCGGACGCCCTACCGCTCAATCGTGTTCCTGGTGCCGATTGGGCTGGCCTTCGCCTTCATTGCGAATCTTGGCCAGGCCATCACATTCTCGATCCTTTCGGGCGTGTTGCACTACACCTTCATGAGCGTCAACATCATCATGTTCCGCAACAAATGGCCGCTGGGGACGATCCGGCGCGGATACACCCATCCGTTCCATCCGCTGCCCGCCATCGTGCTGTTTGCGCTCTGCGTGGTAACGTTCTTCGCCATCTTCCTGGGTTATGGCGCCCAGTTGACGGCAATGGTCGTATTCTACGTTATCATGTCACTTTGGTTCCACTTCTATCGGTACCAGTATGTGCGGCGTGGCGACCAGTTCACCATGCCGTGGCCCAAGCCCAAGGGTTACTAAGGACGGCCCAAGATATTGCTATGGCCCGCCCTGGTGGCGGGCCATAAGTTTGTGTGAGATCATGTGGCAATCAATCTTCGGTAGTATCCTGGCGCTCGGACTAGCAGCCCTTCTCGTGCGCCATGTCTTGACGGTTATGGCGCGCCAGAAGGCAGCGCCCGCGATCCTGTTCGGCTCGGTGATGGACCTTCTGCAAGGACCACGCATCGAACCCGGGGCAAGCTTTGGCGCGCACAAGTTGATTGGCCGCTACCGGGATCTGCCGGTGCAGGTGCAAACCATCGTTGATACGCTCAACGTCCGCAAACTGCCGAGCCTCTGGCTAATGGTGACCGTACCCGAACCGCTGCCCTTGGCGGCAACCTTCGACCTGATGATGCGGCCATCAGGGCCTTCGACCTTTTCCAACTTCGACAATCTGCCGGTGACCGTCGAACACCACCCGGATTTTCCCGACACTGCCGTGGTCCGGACTGACGATCCCGATCACGTCGCGCCAGCACATGTGATCGCACCTCATCTTGGCGCCTTCAAGGAAACGCGCGGCAAGGAACTTCTGATCAGCCCCAAGGGGGTGCGGATGGTGTTCCAACTGAGTGAGGGAGACCGCGCCAGGTATGGCGTCTTCCGCCAGGCGGAATTCGGCGATGTGGCGCTTGATAAAGCCCAGCTGCGCGATATTCTCGACCGGCTGATAGCCTTACGCGCCGACTTATTGGAATGGTGCAAGAAAACCCAATGAACCCCACCCCGCGCAATCCCTATGGCGTGCTCGCCGCCGCCCTGGTGCTGCCGGGTTCGGGCCATGTGTTGCTGGGCCTCGCCCAGCGTGGCCTGATGTTTCTCTTTTTCACGGTGATTCTGGGTTGGGCGAGCCCTCATCTGATGCCGGAAGATTCCAGTTTTCTGGGGCGTCACATTGGTGGACTTTTTATCTATGGACTGTCGGTTATCGATGCCTACAAGACTGCGCGCATACGCTGGGAGAAATGGAAATATTCGGAAGAACACCCGCAAGATTCTTCTACCAAGTAGCTGACATTTCCTCTAATAGCGCTCGGCTGTTTGACAACAACCGCAGGAGTTCTGATGAATGGCTAACTGGCCCGTGCACGCCACCTGGAATGGCCCCATTGTGATGATCGGCTTTGGTTCGATCGGCCGGGGCTCGCTGCCGCTGATCCTGCGCCACATCGCATGTGACAGATCAAAGATCACGGTCATCGATCCGGATGCGTCATGGAGCCAACTGGCTGAAAAGGAGGGCGTTACTTTCGTCAAGCAAAGCCTGACGCGGAAAAACTACAAGACCGTGCTGAAGCCCTTGCTGACTGCAGGGCCCGGCCCCGCCTTCATCGTCAACCTCGCAGTCGATGTGGATAGCCACGATATTTTCAGGCTCGCCCGGGAAACCGGCGCACTGTGCATCGACACGGTGAACGAGCCGTGGCCCGGTTTCTACGACAATGCCAAGCTCGATAACGCCAGCCGTACCAATTACGCATTGCGCGAAAGGCTGGTGAAGTTGAAGCGCCAACTGGGAGCAGGCCCCACCGCGGTCTCCTGCTGCGGCGCCAATCCCGGTATGGTGTCGTGGTTCGTCAAGCAGGCTCTGCTTAATCTCGCGGCTGACATGAAACTGAAAATCGCCGAACCCGCAAGCCGCGAAGGCTGGGCCAAGTTCATGCAGCGCGTCGGCGTTAAGGGTATCCATGTGGCCGAGCGCGACACCCAGCGCGGCAAGACTTTCAAGCCCATTGATTGCTTCGTCAATACCTGGTCCGTGGACGGATTTATCTCCGAGGGCCTGCAACCGGCCGAACTAGGCTGGGGCAGCCACGAGAAAAAATTGCCCCCCGACGGCAAGCGCCACAAGTCGGGTTCGGGAGCCGCCATCTATCTGACCAGGCCCGGTGCCGATACACGGGTGCGCTCGTGGGTGCCTGGCGTCGGCCCCCAATTCGGTTTTCTCGTTACTCATAACGAGGCCATCTCGATTTCCGATTATTTCACCGTGAGGAGCGCCGGCAAGACGGTCTACCGCCCCACCTGCCATTACGCCTATCACCCCTCGAACGATGCCGTGCTGTCGCTGCTCGAAATGTTCGGCGCCGGAGGCAAGCGCCAATCCAAGTCGCACATTCTTGAGGAACACGAGATCGCCGAAGGCGGTGATGAGCTCGGCGTGCTGCTCTATGGCCACAAGAAAAACGCCTACTGGTATGGTTCGAACCTGACCATCGGCGAAGCGCGCAAACTGGCGCCGCAGCAGAATGCCACCGGCCTGCAGGTTACATCTTCGGTGCTGGCCGGCTTAATCTGGGCCATGGAAAATTCCAACGCCGGTATTGTTGAATCCGAGGAGATGGATTTCCGCCGCTGCATGGAAATCCAGCGCCCTTATCTCGGGACCGTCGGCGGCTTTTACACCGGCTGGACGCCGCTTGATGGACGCGGCAAACTGTTCGCGGAAAAACTCGATCGCCGCGATCCCTGGCAGTTCGCCAATATCGTGGTGCGGTAAAACTGTTTATCTCTCCATCACCGGCCCTGAGCCGGTGAACCCCGTCTGGGTGGCAGGGTCAAGCCCTGCCATGGAGAGAATTTGGCAAGGTGGAATAAAATGTACACCATGAAACTGATTCGCATTCTGATCGCCGTGGTGGTTGGCCTCGTTTTCGCTACCACGGCGGCTTTCGCCCAACCTAAGCACGCCATCGCCATGCAGGGCGAGCCAGCGCTTCCCGCGGATTTCAAAAATCTGCCCTATGCCAATCCCGATGCGCCACAGGGCGGCCAGTTACGTCAGGCCATCACCGGCAGTTTTGACAGCGTGGTGCCGTTTATCGTCAAAGGAACATCCGCCTATGGGGTGCGCACTTATGTGTTCGAAAGCCTGATGGGGCGGAACTGGGACGAGCCGTTTTCGCTCTATGGTCTGTTGGCGCAATCAATCGACGTCTCCGATGACCGCCAGACGTTTTCCTTCAAGTTGCGGCCCGAAGCAAACTTCTCCGATGGCACCCCGGTGACCGCAGCCGATATCGTTTTTTCCATGGAGACCCTGCGCGACAAGGGGCGGCCAAATTTCAAGAACTCCTATTCCAAGGTAACAAATGTCGAAACGCCTGATAATTACACCGTTACTTTCCATCAAGAGGCGGGTGATCGCGAATTGCCGTTGATCCTCGGCCTCATGCCCATTCTTTCCAGGAATTTCTGGGCGGGCAAAACCTTCGACGCAACAACGCTCGATCCGATTGTCGGTTCGGGCCCCTATGTGATCGCCGCCGTGAAACCGGGCGAATCCATTACCTACAAGAAGAACAAGGATTACTGGGGCAAGGACTTGAGCCTGGCCAAGGGTCTGTGGAATTTCGACGAAGTGAAATTCGATTATTACCGGGATGCCAACGCCACCTTCGAGGCATTCAAGACGGGCCTGGCCGATGTTCGCATCGAGAACGATCCCGGCCGCTGGGCCACTGGTTATGACTTCCCGGCGGTGACGGATGGCAAGATCACGTTGGAGAAAGTCATTCAGCGCTCGCCAGCGGCGGCGGCGGGTTTTGCCTTCAACACACGGCGCAATATCTTCGAAGATGTGCGGGTGCGCGAGGCGCTGGTCATGGCCTTCGATTTCGAATGGGCCAATGCCAATCTTTTCTCGGGCGCTTACAAACGCACCTATGGCTATTATGCGGGTTCCGAACTCTCGTCACAGGGTGTGCCCGCTAATGATAAAGAAGAGGCCATCATCGGCGATGCCGCGGCACAGCTTCGTCCCGGCATGCTCGATGGCAATTATGCTTTACCGGTGAGCGATGGCTCGGGCCGCGACCGCAAGATGCTCCGCAAGGCCGTTGGTCTTCTCGCCGAGGCGGGCTGGACCGTAAAGGATGCGGGCCTCGTAAATGAAGCTGGCGAAGTGTTCAGGTTTACGATTTCAGTGCAAAGCAAAGACCAGGAGAAAATTGCCCTGCACTACCAGCGCACGCTGCAGCAAATCGGCATCAAGGCCGATGTGCGGGTGGTTGACCCGGCACAATTTTCGGCACTCCAGAACACCTACGACTACGACTTGATCCCGGCCACCTGGTTCAATTCGCTGTCGCCCGGCAATGAGCAGAAAACTTACTTCGGTTCGGACGGCAGAACCACCGAAGGTACGCGCAACTATCCCGGTATCGCCGATCCTGCCGTCGACCGGGCCATCGCCGCATTGCTGACCGCCACTTCGCGCGAGGATTTCGTTGCCGCTGCCCGCGCCGAGGACCGCCTGCTGGTAGCGGGCTTCTACATCGTGCCGTTCTATGATGCGGGCGGCCAGTGGGTGGCACGCTGGAATTATATTGGCCGTCCGGAAAAGCAGCCACTGCCCGGCTTCGAGGCAACGACGCTCTGGCGCATTCCTTGACCGGCATGGCAAAGCCGTGGCTTCCGGCCGAATGCGCGGCGGTGACCGCCAATGTCGAGCGCCAGCTTTCGGCGGCCAACGATCTCGATGCCATCGAGGCCCAACTCATGGGGCTCGTGGACAGCCACGAGCGCCATCTCGACCTCGAGTCGCTCGGCCTCAACGCCGGCACCAATGTGATGAACCCGCGCGCCGCAGCCCTGCTCTCGCGCTCTCTCGGCAACCGGCCGAGCCTCGGCTATCCCGGTGACAAGTATGAAATGGGCATGGAATATGCCGCCGAAATCGAGGTGATCGCCGAAACTCTGGTGAAGCGGCTGTTCAATGCGCCCTATGCCGAAATCCGCGTGGGCAGCGGCGCGCTCGCCAATCTCTATTGCTTCATGGCGACGGCGAAACCCGGCGACCGCATTATGGCCTTCACCGGCGACATGGGCGGCCATGTCACCCACCATGAGGCTGGTGCAGCGGGACTTTACGGCCTCGACATCCATCCCGTGCCCCATGACGGTGCGCGGATGACCATTGATCTCGATGCCCTGCGGCGCGCGGCAAAGCGCCTGCAACCCAAGCTTATCACCGTCGCCGGTTCGCTCTGCCTCTATCCCTATCCGGTGCGCGAAGTACGCGCCATTGCCGACGAGGTGGGGGCCTATGTTCTCTACGATGCGGCCCACATGGCGGGCATGATAGCCGGCAAGCGCTTCCAGCAGCCCCTGGCGGAAGGTGCGCATCTGATGACCATGTCGACCTACAAGGCCTTCGGCGGCCCGCCCTCGGGGTTGGTTCTCACCACTGAAAAAGAGCTGGCCGAGCGCCTCGACCGCATCGCCTATCCCGGCCTCACTGCGAATTTTGATCTCGGCAAGTCGGCAGCACTGGCCCTTTCAGCGCTCGATCTTGTGGAGCATGGCGTGGCCTATGCCGATCAGTGTATCGGCAACGCGCAGGCCCTGGGCAACGCCCTCGCCTCCGCCGGTCTGCCGGTGCACGGCGTTGCCGGCCGCCCATATACCGAAAGCCATCATCTCGCACTTCATGCCGCACCCTTCGGCGGCGGTCAGACGGCGGCCAAGCATCTCGCTCGCGCCAACATCATGCTGTGCGGCATCGGCCTTCCCATCGCCCCTGTCACCGGCGATCTCAACGGCATCCGCATCGGCACCCAGGAGGTGACACGCTTTGGCATGGACGAAGGCGCCATGGCCGAAATCGCCAACTTCATCGCCCGCGTGATAATCAGCAAGGAAGACCCGGCGAAAGTCCGTAACGATGTAATCACCTTCCGCAAGGCCTATCGGACCATGAGGTTCGTGCGCTGAGCAAGGGTGAAGGCACAAAAGGTATCAGAAGCCCAAAGAGACATGGCCCCTGCTTAAACTGCCAGTTTCACCAGCATCTGCATCAACTGGCGGGTACCTTTCAGCCGGTCTTCCGGCCTGGCCCAGCTGCGCATGATGACGAGTTTCATGTCGGCGCCGCGCAACTTCGCCAAAGAGCCCTGCCCGGTGATCCATTGCACCAGCGCTGGCGGATTGGCGAAAATATCATTGCGGAATCCGATGACCACGCCCTTGGGGCCGGCATCGACACTTGCCACATTGGCGGCGCGGCACAGGAGTTTGATCGAAACGACTTCGAGCAGGTGATGAACTTCATCGGGCACCCGGCCAAAGCGGTCGTGCAGTTCGGCGGCAAAACCGTCGACGGCGGATTGATCATGCAGATCGGCCAGGCGGCGATAGAGGCCAAGGCGCACCTGCAAGTCTTCCACATAGGTTTCGGGGATCAGCACCGATGTGCCGATATTGATCTGCGGCGACCATGTGCCTTCGGCCTCCAGCGTTTCCTCGCCGGTGCGGAGCTGGGCCACCGCCTCCTCCAGCATCGTCTGGTATAGCTCATATCCCACTTCCTTGATATTGCCCGACTGCTCTTCGCCCAGAAGATTGCCCGAACCGCGCAGATCGAGATCGTGGCTTGCCAGCGTGAAGCCCGCACCCAGCGAGTCCAGCGACTGCAATACCTTGAGGCGCTTCTCCGCGGTTGCCGTCATCGTGCGGTTGGCGGGGGTGGTAAACAGCGCATAGGCCCGTTGCTTCGAACGGCCCACCCGCCCGCGCAACTGATAAAGTTGCGCCAGCCCGAACATGTCGGCGCGGTGGACGATCAGCGTATTGGCGGTGGGGATATCAAGGCCGGATTCGACAATGGTGGTCGACAGCAGCACGTCGAACTGGCGGTCGTAGAAACCCGACATGATGTCTTCAAGTTCGGTGGGCGGCATGCGGCCATGGGCGGCCCGAAATTTTATTTCCGGGATGGTTGCGCGCAAGAACGCGGCAATCTCGTCGAGATCGCTAATGCGCGGGCACACGTAGAAACTCTGGCCGCCACGGAAATGCTCACGCAACAGCATCTCGCGGATGATCACCGGATCGAATGGCGAAATGTATGTGCGCACCGCCAGCCGGTCGAGCGGTGGCGTGGTGATCAGCGATAATTCGCGAACACCCGACAGCGCCAATTGCAGCGTGCGCGGAATCGGTGTGGCGGTAAGGGTCAGCACATGAACGTTGGCGCGCATTTCCTTGAGGCGCTCTTTGTGTTTGACGCCGAAGTGCTGTTCTTCATCGATGATCAGAAGACCCAGATCGCGGAACTTCGTGCTCTCGGCCAGCAACGCGTGGGTGCCAACGATGATATCAACGTCACCCTTGGCCAGGCCGTCCTTCGCCGCTTCCAGTTCCTTGCGCGGCACCAGGCGGGAGGCTTGGGCAATATTGAGCGGCAAGCCCTTGAAGCGCTCAGTGAAGGTGGCGAAATGCTGGCGCGATAACAGCGTGGTTGGCACCACCACGGCCACCTGCTTGCCGTTCATGGCGGCAACGAAAGCCGAGCGCAGTGCCACTTCGGTCTTGCCAAACCCGACGTCACCGCACACCAGACGGTCCATCGGCCGGCCCTTCTGCAAGTCCTCAAGCACCGCATCGATGGTGGTGAGTTGGTCTTCGGTTTCCTCATATGGAAAGCGCGCGCAGAATTCGTCATAGGCGCCTTCGGGGAGTGCGAGAATTTCGCCGGGCTTCAACTCTCGTGCTGCCGCCGTTTTGATCAACTGCCCGGCCATTTCGCGGATGCGCTCTTTGAGCTTGGCTTTCTTCGCCTGCCAGGCGCCGCCACCCAACTTGTCGAGCCCGATACCCTGTTCGTCAGAGCCATAACGCGTCAGCAGTTCGATGTTTTCGACCGGCAGAAACAACCGGTCGTTGCCGGCATACATGATGAACAGGCAGTCATGCGGCGCGCCCTGCACCTCGATGGTTTTCAATCCCTCGAAGCGGCCAATGCCATGATCGACATGGACCACGAGATCGCCCGGAGAAAGAGCCGACAGTTCGGACAGAAAGTCCGACGCTTTGCGATGCTTGCGGGCCTTGCGCACCAGCCGGTCGCCGAGAATGTCCTGTTCGGAGATGACGGCGAAATCACTGGTTTCGAAACCTTCCTCAAGCCCCAGCACCGTGAGGCTGACGATCGACGGATCCCACTTCTGAAAATCGATCCAGCTATTGGTGGCAGCAAGCGGTGCTACTTCGTGGTCCTTGAGAATTGCCTCGAGCCGTTCGCGCGAACCCTCCGTCCAGGTGGCGATCGACACCCGCTTGCCGGCCTTGCGCTGGGTTTCCGTGTGGGTTTTCACCGCCTCATAGACATTGCCGCCGGGTTCAGCGCGTTCCGCCGCAAAGCTGCGGCTGCGCTTGCCACCGAAAGAAATCGCCGAAGTGTCCGGGCTTTCGAATGGCGAGAGCGCCAGCGTGCAATGGTCCGCCATCGTCTCGGTCCACTGTTGCTGGTCAAGATAGAGCGTTTCAGGTTTCAGTGGTTTGTAGGGAGCCGCGCCAAAACTCTGCTTGTCGAGCGCCTCGCGCCGCGCATTGTAAAATTCATCGATCTGCTCAAGCCTTG
This sequence comes from Hyphomicrobiales bacterium, assembly GCA_031364405.1. GTDB lineage: Bacteria > Pseudomonadota > Alphaproteobacteria > Rhizobiales > Aestuariivirgaceae > Aestuariivirga. The sequence goes on along the minus strand of JANLWG010000145.1, from coordinate 13,002 downwards.
CGGCAACCGCCTGATCGGCCTCATGGTCAAGACTGATGACGGCCTGCGGCATATAGTGAAACAGGGTTTCGAGATGATCATGGAACAGCGGCATCCAGTGTTCCTGGCCCTGATAACGCCGGCCGTTGGTCACGCTGTCATAGAGCGGATCGGCGATATCGAGCCCGCCAAAGGCTTCGGCATAACCTTTGCGAAACCGGCTGATCGCCTCGGGCGTCAACAAGACTTCATTGGCGGGATTGAGCGTGAAGCGTTTCAAGCTGGCAGCCGAACGTTGCGACTGCGGATCGAAACTCCGGACTGACTCCAGCGTATCACCAAAAAAATCGAGACGCACCGGCATGTCCAAACCCGGCGGAAAAATATCGATGATACCGCCACGCACCGCGAAGTCACCGGGATCGACCACCGTGCCCGAGCGCGAGAAGCCGTTCTGGGCAAGAAACGCCAGAAGCTTTCCGCTATTCACCAACTCGCTCGGTGCTGCCGTGAAAGTTGCTTGTTCGATCAGGTTTTTTGGAACCACCCGTTGCAACACCGCATTGACAGTGGTGAGCACGATGAGTGGTTTGATAATTGCCCGCGTCAGCCGCGCCAGCGTCGCCAGGCGCCGCGCGACGATTTCCGCTGATGGCGATACCCGGTCATAGGGCAGGCAATCCCACGCCGGAAACCGGATGACTTCAAGGCCGGGTGCAAAGAATGCGAGTTGATCGGCGAACACCGAAAGCCGCTGATCATCGAGCGCCACATGCACCAGTGGTTGGGGTCCGAGCAACGCCGCGATTCTCGGCAAGAGCATTGCGTCGAGCCCATGGGGAACGCCGGAAAGCTGCACCCGGCCTGACGTGGCAAGCCGTGGCTTGAGGCGGGCGAGATCGATCATGGCTGGAAGTCGAGCATTTCTAAGAGCACAGCTGATGCATGTTCGCGGGGAATGGGCTCAAGCCTGGTGGCCCACGCCAGCAGTTCCTGGTCCGGCAATTCGATGATGGCTTCGAGTGCCGCAAGTTCGGCCTCGTTCATCCCCGTCAGGCGGGCCTGGGCAAAACCACCGACAATCAAATCCATCTCCTTGATGCCACGATGGGTGGCGCGCCAGAGAATCCTTTTGCGGCGGGTGTCGGAGTTTTCAGCGGCAGTCATCGGGCGTCTCCATAGACGGAACCGTTATCGCCTGCAACGAAGTTGAAAGCAGCTCCGCTCCGCCGCTTTTCATCGCCTGGATTTTAGCGCAGACTAACCGCCGCGATAAGATTTCGGAGGGCCTGAAGTGATCATTTATCCCGATCTGGAGCTGCGCAAAGGCCGCCTCGTCAACCTGGTCCGCAACCGGATTGACAGCCCGATCATCTATGATCTCGATCCCATTGAGGCCGCCCACGATCTCGTAGCACAGGGCGCCCAGTGGCTGCATGTGGTCGATCTCGATGCGGTGTTCAACGATGGCGACAATACCGCCATCATCAAGGAAATCATCCGCACGACCAGTTGTCCGGTGCAGGTTGGCGGCGCCATTCGCTCGATGGAAAAAGTCCACAGCTGGATGGAAGCGGGTGCGGGCCGCGTCGTCATCGCCACGGCGGCCGTCAAATATCCGCATCTGGTCAAGGCCGCCGCGACCGCCTATCCGGATTCGGTCGTGGTCAGCGTCGATGCCCGTGGCGGCCGCGTCGTCATCGAAGGCTGGACCGAGACCACCACGTTTACACCCATCGAGTTCGCCCGCCAGTTCGACAATGTGGGCCTCGCCGCCATCATCTATACCGACATCGACCGCGATGAGGATCATCCCGAAAGCACCATGGCGCACACCACCGGGCTCGCCGCCAAAGTGCGCGTGCCAGTCATCGCCAGTGGCGTGGTGAAAACCCTCGATGATATCTCAACCTTGTCGTATCTGCCCGATATCGCCGGTGTGATAACCAGCCGCGCCCTGTTCGGCGGGGCTTTCACTTTCCAGGAGGCCAACGCCATTGCCACCGCACAGCATGAGCCCACCGCGCGATTTTTGTGATTGCCAGACCACGCCCATGGCGTAATCAGGGCCATGCGTCCAGCGATCCTCAATCCGCTTTTCGCCGGGGTGGCCGGCATCAAGGGCATCGGCCAGAAGCTCGACAAGACCCTTGCGGCCTTCTTGCGGCCGTCGCAATCGGGACCCACGGATTCCGCCCGCATTGTCGACCTGCTGTTCCACCTGCCATCGGGATTGGTCGATCGCCGCTTCCGGCCCCGCATCGCTGACTTGCCACGCGACGGTATCGTTACCATCGAGGTGACGGTCGCCCGCCACAAGCCACCGCCACCCAACAACAAACGCGTGCCCTACCGGGTTGAGGTTTTCGATGAGACCGGCGGCCTCACGCTGGTGTTTTTCCATGCTTTTGTTGACAGCCTGAAACGCATGCTGCCGGAGGGCGAGCGGCGGTTTATTTCCGGCGGCATCGATTGGTATGGCGGCGAGCCGCAGATTGCCCATCCCGATCATATCGTGCCGGCGGAGGAATTCGCCAAGCTGCCGCTGATCGAGCCGATTTATCCGCTTACCGCCGGATTGTCCGGCAAGATCCTGGCGCGCGCCATTGCTGCGGCACTGGCAAAAATTCCGGCCCTGCCGGAGTGGCAGGACGAAGCTTACCGGCAACGCCACCAATGGCCGGATTTCGCCACCGCCTTGCAGGCCCTCCATCACCCCGAAACACCAGCAGCCTTGGGCCCCGATGCACCAGCCCGCAAACGCCTGGCCTATGATGAACTGCTGGCCAATCAACTGGCGCTGGCGCTGGTGCGCCGGCATATGAAACGCGCCGCCGGGCGAAGCCTCAAAGGCACCGGCACCATGCGGGCGAAAGTTATCGCCGCCCTGCCCTACAGTCTGACCGCGGCGCAAACCGGCGCCATTGGCGAAATTCTACGCGACATGGCGGCACCTGACCGCATGCTGCGCTTGCTGCAGGGTGATGTGGGTTCAGGCAAGACGGTGGTGGCGCTGCTGGCATTGGCGACGGCCATCGAGAGCGGCGCTCAAGGCGCCTTCATGGTGCCAACCGAAATTCTGGCGCGCCAGCATATGGCAACGCTGTCAGGCTGGTGCGAAGCCGCCGGCATTTCCGTGGCGCTGCTGACCGGCCGCGAGAAAGGCAAAGCGCGCGACGAAATACTGGCGCGGCTGGCCAGCGGTGACATCGACCTGCTGATCGGCACTCACGCGCTGTTTCAGGAAGGCGTCCAGTTCAGCGATCTGGGTCTCGCGGTCATCGATGAGCAACACCGCTTTGGCGTGCATCAGCGCTTGGCGCTGCAGGCCAAGGCTGGGACCAGCACCGATCTTCTGGTGATGACGGCAACGCCCATTCCGCGCACCCTGGCGCTCACCGTCTATGGCGACATGGATGTGTCAAAGCTCACCGAAAAGCCAGCCGGCCGCCTTCCCATCGATACCCGCGTGTTGCCTTTAGCCCGCCTTGACGAGGTGGTCGAAGGGCTTGGCCGCGGCATGGCGCAGGGCCATCGCGCCTATTGGGTTTGCCCGCTGGTGGAGGTAAGCGAAGCCGTCGATTTGGCAGCGGCGGAGGATCGCTACAAGGCACTGGCAGCACGCTTTCCCGGCCAGGCGGGTCTCGTCCATGGCCGCATGAAAGGGGCTGACAAAGACAAGGTGATGGCGGATTTCAAATCCGGTGCGCTGGCGTTGCTGGTCTCGACCACGGTGATTGAATTGGGCGTCGATGTGCCGGAGGCCACCGCCATGGTGATCGAGAATGCCGAGCGTTTTGGCCTGGCGCAATTGCATCAGTTGCGCGGGCGGGTGGGCCGGGGCACGGCGAAATCGGCCTGCCTGCTGCTCTATCAATATCCCCTTGGTGAAACCGCCAAGGCGAGGCTCACCATCATGCGCGAGACCGAAGATGGTTTTCGCATCGCCGAGGAAGATTTGCGGCTGCGCGGTGCTGGCGAATTGCTTGGAACCCAGCAGGCCGGCGTGCCGCTGTTCCGCATGGCTGACCTTGCCACTGACGGCGATCTTCTGGCGGCGGCGCGCGATGATGCAAGTCTCGTGCTGGCGCGCGATGCAAATCTCGCCAGCCCGCGCGGTGAGGCCTTGCGCGTGCTGCTCTATCTGTTCGAGCGCGACGAAGCGGTCAGGCTGATTTCCGCCGGCTAGGTTTTTTCTTATGGCCCTTGGCCACAACCGTTTCCAGTGCCGGTTGCAGCGGCCGGTCCGGAAATACCAGGCCCATGGAGATCACCAGCTTGAGACCGTCCTCGACACTCATGTCGAGAATTTTGACTTCACCCACATCGACAAAAAACACATAGCCGGATGTTGGATTGGGCGTGGTCGAGACATAAATCGCATACATGGCGCGCCCCGCCTCGAGGCCAACCTGCCCACCATCCACCTGACGCGACACGAACGCCATCGACCACGTACCCTTGCGCGGCCATTCGACCAGGCAAACATAGCGGAACGAATTGCCCTTCTGCGCAAAGATCGTCTCGAAGATCTGCTTTGAACCCTTGTAAATCGAACGCACGATGGGCGTGCGGTTCAGCAGATTATCCCAAATGCTGAGCAGCGTGCGGCCCACCAGATTTGCTGCCAGCGCGCCGATGAGCGTAATCGCCACCAGTGCAAACACCAAACCGAAGCCTGGCACCTTGAATGGCAGATAGGTGTCGGGACTGTAACCGGCGGGAATGAGCGGCTTCACCCACGCGTCGAAAAAAGTCACGAACCAGACGGTGGCCCACACGGTGATCGCGATCGGCGCGGTGATGACGAGGCCAGTAAAGAAATAAGCCCGCAGCTTGCTGAAGAAAGAAGTCTGCGCCTTGATTTCGACATCGACCGACTTGATAGGCTTATTGGGATCCGGGCTTGTCATTTCACCACGTTGATTGCATGAACACCCGGCGTTTAGCAAGACTCACTGGGTTGGGAATGACATTCAAAATAATTGGCAGACCATTGTTTCTGGGACTGGGCTGGCTGAGCGTCGGATTGGGAATCATCGGGATCATCATGCCACTGTTTCCAACCACACCTTTCCTGTTGGTGGCGGTCTGGGCGTTCTCGAAATCGTCCCCCGATCTGGCCCAAAAAATCCGCAACCATCCCACTGCCGGACCCTTCATCCGCGATTGGCAGGATGCCGGCGTGATTCCCCGCAAGGCCAAATTCCTGGCGGTCACCATGATGGCGGCGATGCTGGCCTACCTGCATTTTGGCAGCAACGCTCCAGGATGGCTGGTACTGCTCGCGGCGGCCACCCTTGCGACGGTATTGGTGTACATCACCACCCGGCCCAGCCAGCGTCCGGGTTGACCAACAACGGAAGTTACTGTTCGGCTGAAGCGTTAACCTTGCGGCCGGCCGGATATTGCTCGTCCCAAACCCGAGCCCGGGCCGCCGCCTCCAATCGCTCATCCTCGGTCACCCGGGCTTCAAGCTTGTGCAGGCGGTCGAAAATTTCGGGCGTCTCTTCCTCGCGCGCCGACTGAACCGCGAGCAGATACCACATGACCGCCCGGGTACGATCTGAGCGCACCAGCTTTCCTTCCCAATAAAGTTCACCCAGATAGGCCTCGGCCTGCGGATACCGCTTGCGCGCCGCGGCGATCAGCCATTTGAGCCCCTGCTGCGGGCTTTGCTTCATCCCCTGCCCCTTGATGTTCATCACTCCCAACGCATATTGCGCGGCCGGGTGGCCATAGGTCGTGGCGATCTTCAGGTAACTGCGGGCGGCAGCGGCAGGCTCTGCCTTGATACCGGCCGCGGCAACGCCAGTGCGTTGATAATCGGCAATGCGAACCATGGCATCAACCGTTATGCGCAGACGGTTCTGATCGGATTCATCGGGCTCGTACTGTTCCGCCACCCGCGAATAGTAGGAATAGGCGGTAGCATCGTCGCGCGGCACCCCACGGCTCATGCGGTACATGTGGCCGAGATACCAGTCAGCCACGATATTGCCGTCTTCCGAAGCGCGCCGGAAGTATTTCAAGGCGCGATCATAATTGCCGGCCTGATAAGCCTTCTTGGCTTTCCTGAGGTCGTCGGTCCAGAATGGTATACTGATATCCGGCAATTTGAGATCGGGGGCCGCCGGCAGATACGAATAAAAATCTGCCATCAGCCCACCTTCTTCGGCGTACGCCGGCCGCTGCACAGCAATGCAGATCAGTCCCAAAAGCGCCAATACGGCGCTTCTTACGCTGGTCCTCGATGTCGGCACTAACAACAACCTCTTACGATCCTCCCGGGTGCATCACGCCCGTTCCGGCAACGGCAAACGATTTCGCTGGCTTGTCTGAAACACTTCCGGCCCCTGAACGCGGCCTTCACCGCTCTTGAAGCCGCCGACGGTATGGGCCAATTCAGGCGGATGAAAGGTTCAATATGGGGCCGAATGGGGCCACAAACACAAATCATGATGATGTTGCGCAAATACAACAGCATGTTTCAAAACATTAATTCCGGTTCATGTGGAATTCACCTAACCGCATCTAGACTTGTCCGATGATCGGAAAAGCCATTGATCAACTCCGCGTTCGGCTTCCAGCATCCGGCATCCGATGCCGGTAAATGGCACATTCATCGATAGCCGAGCCGCCGGTGAATATCCGGTGGCAGTTGGAATTGAAGCAGACGGCTTGGTCTTTACTGGTCCCAACATGGAGCCGCAGGTCTGGCGTAGCGGTGAACTCTCCGTCACTGGCCCATGCCGCCCCGGAAAACCCTTCCGCCTTACCCATATTCGCTATCCCGGCTGTCAACTTGCGCTCAACGATGAAGTGCTTGTTGCTGCACTTCTGCATAAGGTTCCGCGACTTCGCGGCAGCTTCATTACCCGCCGCTCGCGAGCTCCCTTTCAATGGTTTGCCGGCGGTTTCGCGGCTATCTCCCTGGCGGTTTATATCGTGCTGCAACTTGCCCCGCAGCCGCTCGCCTTCGTGATACCCGGGAGTTGGCGCGACCGCATCGGCGCTCGCGTCGAAGCCTCCCTGGCCGGCGGCGCCAAACTTTGCGCCGCAGCCGATGCCCGCAGCGCCCTCTCCGCCATGGTCGCGCGCATTGCCGAAGGCAATCCACCATTGCAGCCGGCGCAGATCAACGTCTACGACATGGCCCTCACCAATGCATGGGCCATGCCCGGCGGCCGTATTGTCATTACGAGGTCGCTGATCGCCAAGGCCGATGCGCCAGAGGAAGTGGCCGGTGTACTGGCCCACGAACTTGGCCACACTTTCTTCCGCCATTCCGAAGCCCAGATTATTCGCGCCACGGGTCTCCAGCTTCTCGCCAGCTTGATCAACGCCGGCAACGGCGACACAATGTCCTCGCTGGCGAGCGTTACCGCGATCCTGAAATATTCGCGCGAGGCGGAGGCCGAGGCTGATGCCTTTGCGCTCAGGGCCCTGGAGAATTCCGCCATTGATCCCGTGAGTCTCAAACGTTTTTTCGAACGCATGCTGCGGGAGGAAGGTGCTGGCTCAAAAGGCACTGCCGGCAAGATCGAAGAAATTTTTTCCACTCATCCTGGCATGGAAGAACGCATTAATTCCATCCGCCCTCTGCCCACTGATATTGCAGCGCGCCCGGTGTTGAGTGCCGCCCAATGGCAGGCCTTGAAAAATATCTGCAAATAACAGCATCGGTCAATCTGCCTCACCTCGTCCCCACGGATTTTGCGTCTTGTTTTTCAGCCGCAAATGCTAAAACGAACCCCGGAATGAAATTGGGAGAACTCCATGAAGTCGCATGCGCGCGTGGTGGTGGTCGGTGGTGGCGTCATGGGCGTGGGGCTGCTTTACCATCTGGCGCTGGAGGGCTGGAGCGACGTCGTCCTTGTGGAAAAGGGTGAGCTGACATCGGGTTCCACCTGGCATGCGGCGGGCCAATGCCCGCATTTCAACGGCTCGCTCAACATGAGCAAGGTGCACAAATATGGCACTGAACTTTATCCGAAACTGGAAGCTCTGACCGGGCAGGCGGTTTCCTGGCACGGCTGCGGAGGCTTGCGTCTGGCGACCACCACGGAAGAACTAAACTGGTTCAAGTATGTTTACGGCGTGTCGCGTCTTGCCGGTTATGAGTGCGAGATCATCGGGCCTTCGGAAATCAAGCGGTATCATCCCTTCCTCGCAACCTTCGGTGTGAAGGCCGCCTTCCGCACTGTGCACGATGGCCACGTGGCGCCTGCCGACATTACCAACGCAATGGCGGCGGGTGCCCGCCAATTGGGTGCTGAAATCTATCGCCGCACCAGGGTGACCGGCATCCAGTTGCTGCCAACCGGTGAATGGCAGGTCATCACCGACGAGGGCAACATCATTTGCCAGCACGTGGTGAATTCAGCAGGTTCCTATTGCGATGTCGTTGGTTCATGGACCGGCCATAACGTGCCGATCGCCAATATGCTGCACCATTACATGATTACCGAGCCCTTGCAGGAGTTGATCGATTTCGCACCCGAGCTCCCGGTCGTGCGCGACCCCTATGCCCATGCCTATATTCGCGAGGAAACTAACGGCGTTCTGGTCGGCCCTTATGAAACGGCGACAGCCCATGTGTGCTGGGATGGCAATCCACCCGCCTGGGATTTCGAAAGCGAGCTGATTGCGCCCGAACTGGACCGCCTCGTGCCATGGCTTGAACGCGCCACCGAACGCATGCCGATTTTCGGCAACGCCGGCATCAAGTCGATTGTTTCCGGCGCCATCACCCACACGCCTGATGGCACCTATCTCTCTGGCCCGGCACCGGGCCCCAAAAACTATTGGATGCATTGCGGCGCTTCGATCGGCATCTGCCAGAGTGGTGGTGCCGGCAAATTTCTGGCCCAATGGATGGTGCACGGCCAGGCCGAAATCAACATGCGGGAATTCGATCCGCGCCGTTTCGGCAATTGGGCGACGAAGGACTACACCGCCGAAGTCTCCGTCGCCGACTATCATCACATGTATTATTGCTACAAGCCCGGCGAGCAGCATGCGGTTGGCCGTGGCCTCCGCAAGTCCTCGCTCTATGACCGGCTCAAGGCCGAAGGCGCGCAGTTCGCCCAGATCTTCGGTTGGGAACGGCCGCGCTGGTACGACAAGTCGGGTGAAGGCGAGGAATATTCATTCCGCCGTTCGAATTGGTGGAACGCGGTGCGCGAGGAAGCTCTCGCCGTGCGCCAGCGCGTTGGCCTCATGGACCTGTCAACTTTTTCCAAATACGAAGTGACGGGTAAAGACGCTTATACCTTCCTCGAACGCATCTGTGCCAACAGGATTCCTGCAAAGGACGGCGCCATCATTCTCGGCCATCTGCTCAACGCCAATGGCTTCATCGAGTCGGAGATAACTGTCACGAGACTCTCCGCCGATCATTTTTACCTGCTCTCCGCTGCCGCCGCCCAATTGCATGACAAGGATCAACTGGTGTGGCGCAAGTTTGATAGAGAGCAGGTGACCATCACCGATGTGACCGGCGATTATGGCGTGCTGGTGCTGGCGGGGCCGCAAGCCCGCGATGTGCTGGCGGCGTGCACCGCGACTGATCTCTCCAACGCCAGCTTCCGCTGGCTGACCGGCAAGGAAGCCATTGTTGCCGGGGTGAAAGGTGTTCGCCTGCTGCGGGTCAATTATGTCGGTGAACTTGGCTGGGAATTGCATGTGCCGATGGCCCGCATGCCCAAGGTCTTTGACGCGCTGATGGCCGCCGGCAAGCCGCATGGGCTGCGGTTATTCGGTACCTATGCGATGAACAGCCTGCGCATGGAGAAAGCCTATCGCGGCTGGGGCTCCGAACTCACCAGTGAAATCGGCATGCAGGAGGCTTCGATGGAACGCTTCATCCGCCTCGACAAATCCGATTTCATCGGCCGGGCCGCGAGCCTGTCGATGCAGCAGCGCGGCCCCCGCATCAAACTCGTCTACATGGAAGTCGACAATACCGACAGCGACTGCGCCGGCAACGAACCCATCTATCATGGTGACAAGATCGTCGGCCTCACCACCTCGGGTGGTTACGGTCATGCGGCCGGCAAGTCATTGGCCTTTGCCTATGTCGACCCTAAGCTGACGGCGGTGGGAACCGCGTTCGAAGTGCTGATCTTCAATGAACGCCGCGCCGCCCGCATCATTCCCGAATCCATATGGGATGCCAACAATGCCAGACTAAAGGCTTAGAGACCCGTCATTTTGACGTTAGCCGGGAATTGTTCCCATGACTGGCCGGCCGCCATGATGCAGGTGGCGCCGCTCGATTGGGTCATCAACATGGTCCACGAACCTGATTTCGAAACGAAAAGTTCGATCAGGTTCTTTTGTCCGATAATGCCAAAAGCCGACGGCACTTCGTCATACTTCTGCGCCAGCGTTTCAATGAGTTTGCCACGGTCGCCGCAGAACGTGTCAGCGTGGGCCAATGAGGCACCAGCCATTGCCGTCGCAGCCACCAACAGACTCGCTATATGGAATCGGCACTTGCACATAAATCCTCCAGTCTCGCCATCCGGGGCGCCGCTGGAGGTTTTTCAACCTCCTAAGAGGAGGCGGGTCCCGGAGCAGCTATTTCGACAAAGCCGTTCATAGATAACTCCGATTAAGCACGCGGTTTGAAAATATGCTCGATGTGTAAACAAATTGCGAACAGGCGGCCGATGCACTACGGAGTGCCAACACCCCATGCCGCCAGCAGCCAAACATCTCGAACCCCGCTCCCTCCCCGGCATCGCCCTGATGCTGGCCGCGATGGTGATACTTCCCCTGCTCGACGTCGTTGCCAAGATACTGGGCCAGCAGGGTATTCCGGTTATACAGATCGTCTGGGCCCGGATGACCTTCGGTTGCCTGATGACGCTGCCCTTCGCCTGGCGCGTCGGCGGCACCAGCGCCCTCTTGCCCGCCAACCCGATGCTTCATACCTTCCGTGCCGGCTTCCTTATCGGCGCCACCGGAATGTTTTTTTGGGCGTTGCATTACCAGTCCATTGCCGACACGCTGTCAATTTTCTTCGTGCAACCCCTCGTCGTCACCCTGCTGTCGCCGGTGGTGCTGGGAGAAAAAGTAGGGGTGCGGCGCTGGACCGCCGTTGTCATTGGTTTCATCGGCACCCTGATCATTATCCGGCCGGGCTTTCAGGCCTTCAACCCCGGAGTTTTGATGGCGCTGGCGGCGGGAACTTCGCTCGCCATCTATATGCTGATGACACGCAAGATTTCAGGTTCGGCCCACGCCATGGTGACAACTTTCCACACCAGCCTGGCCGGCATGATCCTGACCAGCCTCGCCGCGCCCTTCGTCTGGCAAACGCCTCTGCTTTCACAATGGGCGCTGTTTGTGCTGCTGGCCTTCATTGCCGGCTTCGGCCACTATCTGATCGTCCGCGCCTATGATTACTCCGAGGCCTCGCTGCTGGCACCACTTGCCTATAGCGAAATGATCATGGCGGTGGCGGTCAGCTGGTGGTTCTTTGGTGATTTTCCCGATCGATGGACCTTCGTCGGTGTCGGCATCCTGATCGCCTGCGCCATCTATATTTCCATCCGTGAACGCGCCCTCAATATTCCACCCCCACGCGATTTCGAGCAGCCTTAACTGGCGAGCGTTCTTTCTATGCGGCGATCGGGGATGAACCACATCGCCGCAACCGCCACATAAAGTCCGCACGATATCCACGGATTTAGAAATGCAAGCAGTATACCGGCAGCATAGGCGACGATGGAAATTTTGCCCTTGAAATCTGAGCCCGTTGCTTTGGCGAGGGTGCTGTCTGCTCCATGCCCTGCAATGATCATTCGCACCAGAATTGTATAAGCTGTCGCGGCCAGTAACAGCACAACACCATAGATCGCGACCGGCATGGTGGCAAAGTGGTTCTCCCCCATCCACCCCGTGGTGAATGGAAACAGCGAAAGCCAGAACAACAAATTCATGTTGGCCCACATGATCGGACCCGTCGCAAGCTTGACCGTATGCAGTAGATGGTGATGATTGTTCCAGTAGATGCCGACATAAACAAAGCTCAAGACATAACTCAGGAAAACCGGCCACAATTCACCCAGCGCTACGAGGTCCGTACTTTGGGGTACCTTCAATTCCAGCACCATGATAGTGATGATGATCGCAATCACGCCATCGCTGAATGCTTCGAGCCGGTTCTTGCCCACGCTTGACTCCTGTCATTACAATAAGGCTTACGATCCCCGTGCAACACCTTCCACCAGCGGCACGAACCGCACCGGCAGCAGGTGCTCGCTATCATAGCCATCCTTGGTGCGGATGATACGGTAGAGGTCCTGCTTGCCGGGCTTTTGTTCAAGCGGGATAATCATGATGCCACCCTCGGCCAATTGCTCGATCAGGGCTTTCGGTATGTCCTTGGCCGCCGCCGTAACAATGATGCGGTCGAACGGCGCCTGGCTCGGCCAGCCCTTGGCGCCGTCGGCAACGAGCTGCGTAATGTTGTTGAGTTTCATTACCTTGAAGCGGGCCTCGGCAGACTTTGCCAGGGTCCGGTAGCGTTCAATCGTATAAACCCTGCGGCACAACTGGCTGAGGATCGCCGCCTGATAACCTGAACCTGTGCCGATTTCCAAAACCTTGTGGCGGCCGGTGACCTTGAGACGGTCGGTCATGAAGCCAACGATAAACGGCTGGCTGATGGTCTGGCCGCAGGCGATGGGCAGGGCCTGATCCGCATAAGTCTGATCGGCGAAACTTGGTTCGACAAAAATCTCGCGCGGCACTTTCTCGATCGCCTCCAGCACCCGCATGTCGCGCACCCCCTGGTTGCGCAGCGCCATGAGAAGTTGGATCTTGCGGTGATCGGTTGTCACTTGGCGTCGAGCACTTGGCGCATCGCCTCCATGGCTTCAACTTGAGTGAGATTCATGTGCAATGGTGTCACCGAGATGCGCTTGTTGAAGGCAGCCCACAGATCAGTTCCAACTGCGGGATTGCCACGTTCGCGCTTGAAACCGAGCCAATAATAGGGGCGGCCGCGGG
>JANLWG010000317.1:0-5464 GCA_031364405.1 Hyphomicrobiales bacterium | reverse complement strand
TATATTGCTTATGATGACGATGCGTTTATGATATTGATAGACCGGGCCATTGCGGAGAATTCGGAGACGTTGAGAAATGCCCGTATAGCAAGAGCCAGACAAAATACATGGGCGGCAAGGGTTTCCCAGTTCTGGCGTTATCTTGATGAGGCGGGATTCTTAAAGAACGATGCGATGAAGCCCGGCATGTTGCGCAATATTCGTAATATTTATTCGCGGGCTAATCTCACCGAGCAGGAGGTGCGATCATTGCGTGGCATGGTGTCTTCGCTGACGCGGGTTCATCTCAGGCGCAGGGAAATGAAGCCGTGATCACGCCGCGGGTTCTGCTGTTTGACTCCGGCATGGGGGGCCTGACCGTCGCTCGCGCCGTGGCAGTGCAGTTGCCCCATGCTCATCTGGTCTATGCCGCCGACAATGCGGGATTTCCTTATGGCGCGTGGAAAGAAGAAGCACTGGTGCGCCGCATCGTTGTAGTGATTGGCGTGTTGATAGCGCGCAGCGATCCGCACCTCGTGGTCATTGCCTGCAACACCGCTTCCACCATTGCGCTCGCCGCCTTGCGCGAAGCCTACAAGTTGCCGTTTGTTGGCACGGTTCCGGCGATCAAGCCAGCGGCGGCGCAGACAAAATCCGGCATCATCGGCGTGTTGGCCACACCGGGCACGGTGTCGCGCGAATATACCCACGCGCTCATTCACACATATGCGTTTCACTGCAAGGTGTTTCTGCATGGGGCGAGGCGGCTCGCCGAAATGGCCGAGGGCAAGTTGAAAGGCTACGGCATTGATCTCGAGGAATTGCGCCTGGAAGTGGAGCCCGCATTCCGCCAGCGCAACGGCAAGCGCACCGATGTGGTGGTGCTCGGCTGTACCCATTATCCGTTGCTGATCGAGGACATTGAGAAGGTAGCGCCCTGGCCCGTCACCTATATCGATCCCGCACCGGCGATTGCCCGGCGGGTGGCGGATGTCCTCGATGAGACGCCGTTGCACGAGACATTGGCTTCGACGCCACGCCACGGTACGGTCATTCTCACATCGGCCCGCGACCAGGCGCCAGAACCCCTCGCGGCCTATGCCGGCATGGGTTTTCCGCTCCATGAGATTCTTGATATGCCGGTTTGACAGGGGTGGGGCCTTGCCCTATATGCAGCCGCACTCACGGGGCCATCGCGCCCCGTGTTTGCTTGCCCGTGAACCCTAGGGTTCTGTCGGCCGGGAAACCGGCGCCGAGGAGGGTGGGTCCAACATCGTTATTTGGAGACCGTAAATGACAAAGCGTCTGACCGCCAAACATAAAATCGACCGCCGCATGGGCGAAAACATCTGGGGCCGCCCCAAGAGCCCGGTCAACAAGCGTGAATATGGCCCCGGCCAGCACGGCCAACGCCGCAAAAGCAAGCCCTCGGACTTCGGTATCCAGCTCAAGGCCAAGCAGAAGCTCAAGGGTTATTACGCCAATATTTCCGAGCGCCAGTTCCGCGCCGTCTACGAAGAAGCCTCGCGCATGAAGGGCGACTCGTCGGAGAACCTCATTGGCCTCTTGGAGCGCCGTCTCGACGTGATCGTCTACCGCGCCAAGTTCGTGCCCACCATTTTCGCGGCCCGCCAGTTCGTCAGTCATGGCCACGTCAAGGTCAACGGCCGCCGCTCGACGATTGCCTCGATGCGCATCAAGGTTGGCGATCAGCTCGAACTTTCCCCGAAGGCCAAGGATCTCGCCATCGTGCTCGAAGCAACCCAGCTCTCCGAGCGTGATGTTCCCGATTATGTCGAGGTGAGTCACTCGGCGATGACGGCCAAACTGGTGCGGGTGCCAGCCCTTGCCGATGTGCCGTTCCCGGTTCAGATGGAACCGCACTTCGTCGTCGAATACTATTCGCGCTAAAAGTCGTTGATTTTGGATTTGCCAGCGGCGGGGGAAACCCTGCCGGTCTGCATTTTCAGTGCAGCCGCCACTCGTGGCCGACGTGGCGCATCTCCAGAGGCCGCAGAACGCCGGCGTGTGCCACCCTGACGGCGGCCAGCGGGCCATCGAGATTGTGTGACCAGAAATCGAGGAATTTCATCAGCCGGGGAAACTTCGGAGCGCTGTCGTATTCCTGCCAGACAAAGGTTTGCAGGATGTCGCGGTAATCCGGCATGCGGTACATGATTTCCGCGGTGGTCAGACTCCAGCCGCGTAACTGATACTCAAAATCCTTGTCGATCATTTCCGTCGCTCCTTAGAACCAGGCTACCCTCCAGGATGGTGTACCGGTGGAGTGTGCGGCCAGTCCGTGAACGGATGATTAATGCGGCACTGGCAGCAGCAATGGGCGATTGCTACTGTGTCAGTCCGCAACCTGCTGCAATCGCTTGGACCGCATGCGTGGGCCAAACTGGGCAATGGCGACGCCGAGCAGAATCAAGCCGCCGCCGGTCAACATTCCCGTGGTGATGGTTTCATTGAGCATCGCCGCCCCGGAAAACACGCCGATGATCGGCACCAGATAAATGAAAGCACCAGACGCCGCGGCCGGCAGCCGCGAAGCACCGTAGTTCCAGGTGATGGCGGAAATGAGCGTCGAGGGGACGACGATATAGGCCATGTCGAGCCAGTTGCGCAGCGACATCGCCTCGACGGTCGCAATGGTCGAAGGCCGCGCCATCAGTATCAGCATTACGGCAGAGGCAATCGAGATCGACATGGCGGTGATGCTGAAGGCGCCATACTTCTGGATCAGCGGCTTGCTCGCCACCACATAGACGGCCCATGCGGCCCCGCTGAGGAACAACATGGCACAGCCGATCAGAAAACCCGCGCTGTCGCTGGCAAGGTTGAGATCGTTCCACACCAGAAGTGCGGTCCCGGAAAACGCCACGGAAAGGCCAACGATGCTGGCGGCGGTCAGTTTTTCGCGGCCAATTATGGTGCCGAGGAAAGCGATGAGCAGGGGCTGGGTGCCGATGATCAGGCTGCCGATGCCGGCCGAGACGCGCTCGAAACCGAAGGCGGAACCAAGATTGTAACCGACCATGCCGATGAGCGAGATCACCAGCAGCCGGGGCCAGTCACGCCACTCGATGCGCCAGCCGCCGATGCTGGCCAGCGCCGCGAGATAGACGATACTCACCAGGGTATAACGAATGGCAAGATGATCGGCGGGACCCAGATCAACCGAGAGCGAGCGGATGAAAACCGGACCCAAACCCCACACCACCACGGTGAATAAGAGAGCCAAGAGGGCGCGGGTATCCATGTCTCCGTTCTTGCCAGTCATGCGGGCAACATCGATGCCCGGCCTGACCTCCGGGGTCAACCAGCATCTGAAGCGGGCCCCTCATGCGAAATCGTTCAGGCGATGCCCTTCTCGGTCAGCAGTTGCTTCAGTTCGCCCGACTGGAACATCTCCATCACAATGTCGCTGCCGCCGACAAATTCGCCTTTGACGTAAAGCTGCGGGATGGTCGGCCAGTTGGTGTAATCCTTGATGCCCTGACGCAGCTCGTTCGAGTCGAGCACGTTGACGCCCTTGAACGGCACCGCGAGGTGATTGAGGATCTGCGTCGCCTTGCCCGAAAAGCCGCACATCGGCATTTCCGGCGTGCCCTTCATGAACAGCACGACGTCGTTGGTCTTCACTTCGTTGTCGATCCACTTGGTGATGTCGGTCATGGTTTATTCCTCTGGAATGCTGGTTTGGAGAGCAAGCGCATGAAGTTCGCCGCCCATGCGGCCCTTGAGCGCGCCGTAGACCATCTGGTGCTGCTGGACGCGGGATTTACCTTTGAAGGCTACGGCAATCACATTGGCGGCATAGTGGTCACCATCACCGGCGAGGTCGCGGATTTCCACCACAGCACCTGGCAGGGCTTCCTTGATGAAGCGTTCGATGTCCGCAGCGCTCATGGCCATGGGGTTTTCCTATATCTCGCCCGCCATATAGGCCGGGAACCAGCCTTCATGGGCGTTGCGGAGTTCGCCCAGAGATATAGCGGCGGTATCCCCGACAATCAATGTGGGAGTGGGCGTCACTGTGCCGATGTGGATCAGCTCAATGCCCTGGGCGCTGCCCGCGGCGATGAGTTCCGCGGCATGCGGCTCGCCGCTGGTGATGAGGTAGCGGGCCTGGTCCTCGCCGAAGAGTTGCGCATGGTCCATCGCCACGAGGTCCGCGCCCAGGCTGCTGGCGAGTGCCATTTCAATGACGGCGATGATCAGTCCACCATCGGAAATATCATGCACGGCAGTGACTTGGGCGTTATTTATAAGGTTCCGCACGAAGTCGCCATGGCGCTTTTCGAGAGCCAGATCAACCGGTGGCGGTGCGCCTTCCTCACGGCCCAGAACTTCGCGGAGATAGATCGACTGGCCAAGATGGCTGCCGTGGCCGCCGGTCAGCAGGATAACGTCGCCGGCCTGCTTGAAACCCAGGGTGGTCATTTTGGCGAGATCGGGCAACAGGCCGATGCCGCCGATGGCTGGCGTCGGCAGGATGCCCTGGCCGTTGGTCTCGTTGTAGAGCGAGACATTGCCGGAGACGACCGGGAACTCCAGCACGCGGGCTGCTTCGCCGATGCCTTTGATAGCCATCACCAGCTGGCCCATGATCTCCGGGCGCTCGGGGTTGCCGAAATTCAGATTGTCGGTGATGGCAAGCGGCAAGGCGCCAACGCAAGTCAGATTGCGCCAGCATTCGGCCACCGCCTGCTTAGCCCCCTCGTAAGGGTCGGCCTCGACATAACGCGGTGTGACATCGGTCGAAACCGCGATGGCCTTGTTGCCCCTGATGCGGATGACGCCCGCATCGCCACCGGGGATTTGCGCCGTGTTGGACTGGATCAGGTGATCGTATTGCTCCCACACCCAGCGCCTTGAGCACATGTCGGGGGAACCAATGATCGTGAGGATCGCCGCCTTGAGATCATTGGGGGCCGGCACATTGGTCAGTACAGCGAGCTTCTTCGGCTCGACCCACGGCCGGTCATACTCCGGCGCCTCATCGCCCATCTGCTTGATCGGCAGGTCGGCTTTCACTTCGCCCTCATGCCTGATCACGAAGCGCAACGTATCGGTGGTCACACCGACGATGGCGAAGTCGAGGCCCCATTTGTGGAAGATGGCTTCGGCTTGCTTTTCCTGCTCGGGACGCAGCACCATCAGCATGCGCTCTTGCGATTCCGACAGCATCATCTCATAGGCCGTCATGTGGCTTTCGCGGCACGGCACGTTGTCGAGATCAAGCTCGATGCCGAGACCGCCCTTGGCGCCCATTTCGACAGCCGACGAGGTGAGGCCTGCCGCCCCCATATCCTGAATGGCGATAACCGCACCCGACGCCATCAATTCGAGACAGGCTTCGAGCAGGCATTTCTCGGTGAACGGATCGCCCACCTGCACGGTCGGGCGTTTTTCATCGGCGTCACCGGCAAATTCCGCCGACGCCATGGTGGCGCCGTGAATGCCGTCGCGGCCGGTC
>JANLWG010000293.1:0-2340 GCA_031364405.1 Hyphomicrobiales bacterium | reverse complement strand
ACTTCGATTTGTTGGCCTCGGTGGCGCGCAGTGCCTTGCCCCTGCGGAGCAGGAAATTACGGGCATAGCCGTCCTTTACCTTGACCACTTCACCCATCGCACCAAGCTTGGGTACGCGCTCCATAAGAATAACTTCCATGTCGCGGTCTCCTTACTTCAACACATAGGGGAGAAGGCCCAGGAAGCGCGAGCGCTTGATGGCCTTGGCCAGTTCGCGCTGTTTCTTGGCACAAACAGCGGTAATGCGGCTCGGTACGATCTTGCCGCGCTCGGAAATATAGCGTTGCAGGAGGCGGACATCCTTGTAGTCGATCTTGGGGGCTGCGTCGCCGGTGAAGGGGCAGCTCTTGCGCCGGCGGAAAAACGGGCGGCGTGCGGCTTGTTCGGTCGACATCAGTTGGCCTCCACAATCGGAGCTTCGGCAATTTCGTCACGACGCGGACGGCCACCGCCGCCACCGGCGCGGTCGCCGCCGAAGCTTCTGCCGCCACCGCCAGCGCGGTCGCCGCCGAAGCCGCGTCCGCCGCCACCACCAAAGCCAAAGCCACGGTCATCGCCAAAGCCCGGGCGTTCTTCACGGTCATCACGGCGGCGCATCTGGGCGGAGGGACCTTCCTCAAGCGCTTCGACCTTGATGGTCATATAGCGGATGACATCCTCGCTCAGCGACATCTGGCGCTCCATTTCGGCCACGGCCGCGGGCGGTGCATCGATGTTCAGCAGCGAATAATGGGCCTTGCGGTTCTTCTTGATGCGGAAGGAAACCGACTTCACGCCCCAATATTCAACCTTGCCAACCTTGCCGCCACCAGCGGCAATGATGCCTTTGTACTGTTCCACGAGGGCATCGACCTGGGTGGCCGGGGCATCCTGGCGGGTCAGGAAAACGTGCTCATACAGAGCCATATCTGATTTGCCTTTCTTTCACGTCACAAACCTTCAACATCCGGCGCAGAGCCTCTTTCGAACCTGGTAAAAAGGCTCGAAAGACCGGTCAAACGAAAGAGCGGAGACACGGGAAGACGGGGTCAAGCCCCTGACTGCTCGCACAGTCCTTCCGTTCAGCCACCAGCCGGGTGCCAATAGGCAGGCGGCTTATGGCGGATACGGTCGGGAAGTGCAAGGGGGAGATGGCCGGTCTTTGCACTTATTGCCACGCCCGGCACCCTTGGTTACCATGTCGCTGTTGAATGCAGGAATGCCGATGAGGAGTAACGCATGATCACGCGGGTTGCCAGCGCCGCGGCGCGCAAGATTTCGGCGGAGGCCGCGGCGGGCTTTGTCAAATCCGGCATGTGGCTCGACTATGGCGTGTCGCTGTGCCAGCCGGATGTGTTCGACAAGGCGCTGGCGGCGCGCAAGGCCGAACTCCACAATGTGAAAATCCGTTCCTGCCTGTCGGTCAGGCCGCGCGCCGTGCTTGAGGCTGACCCTCAAGGCTCGCACTTTCATTGGTTCAGCTGGCATTTCTCGGGCTATGACCGCAAAAAGCACGATGCCGGGCGGTGCAATTACCTGCCGCTCAATCTTGGCGAGGTGCCGGATTATTACCGCCGTTTTATCGAGCCGGTTGACATCATCATCATCAAGACATGTCCGATGGACGAGAATGGTTTTTTCAATTTCAGCGCCGCCAATCTGTGGCACCGGGCGGTCATCGAACGCGCCAAACTGGTGATCGTCGAGGTCACCGGGGGCCTGCCATACGTGCTCGGCGAAGACAATGGCGTGCATGTGAGCGAAGTCGATTACATCATCGATGGCGATAACCAGCCCGCCGCTGAATTGCCCAACCCGGCACCTAGCGAGGTGGACCGCGCCGTGGCCCGCCAGATCACCGCCGAGATCGAGGATGGCGCCTGCCTGCAGATCGGCATCGGCGGCATGCCCAATGCGGTGTGCACGCTGCTTCTCGAAAGCGGAGTGGGTAATCTTGGCGTCCACACCGAAATGCTGACCGACGGCATTGCCGATCTTTACAAGGCCGGCCGCATCACCGGTGCCAAAAAGACCATCAATCCCGGCAAGATTGTTTTCACTTTTGCCCTGGGCTCGGCCGGGCTCTATCAGGCCACAAACCGCAATCCTGATTTCCAGTGTTATCCCGTCGACTACACCAACCTGCCGCACATCATCATGCGGAATGACCACACTGTGTCGATCAACAATACCACCCAGATCGATCTCCAGGGCCAGGCCGCCTCGGAATCCGACGGCCACCGCCACATCAGCGGCACCGGCGGGCAATTGCAATTCGTGCGCGGTGCCTACGCCTCGAAGGGTGGCAAGTCCTTCATCTGCCTTGCCTCGACCTATGACAAGCGCGGCGCGCGCCGCAGC
>JANLWG010000213.1:0-6000 GCA_031364405.1 Hyphomicrobiales bacterium | reverse complement strand
GGTAAGATCGAATAGCTGGGCTGCTTGCACGACAGGACTCATGGGTTGGACTTTCGCATACTGTTTGCGCTATCTAGACGCCAATTCATGCCCATCACAAGGCTCTAACCATGACCGCCTATTCGCCCCTCGTTGGCCTCCCCGCCGACACCTATGAAAATCACGGCTTTCTTTTTCATTCACTCGGCGACAAATATGTGCGCGCGGTTGCCGAAGTTTCGCAATGCACGCCGGTAATGATCCCTTCGATGATCGACGCACTCCACCTCGATCAATTGCTCGATCATTTCGACGGCATTCTGATGACTGGTGCTGCCTCCAACGTCCATCCGCCGCATTATGGCGAGGAACCCTCCACCGAACATGAGCCCTATGACCACGCCCGCGATGCGATCACCCTGAAACTGATCAGGCGCGTCATCGAGCGCGGTATTCCGCTGTTCTGCATCTGCCGGGGTTTTCAGGAATTGAACGTCGTCATGGGCGGCAGTCTCGAAACCGAATTGCAGAAGGGCCAAGGCCGCCTCGATCACCGCTCGCCCAAATCCGAAGATACTGACGTGCGCTACAGTCCCCGTCATGCCATTGCCATAACGCCAGGCGGCCAACTCGAGCAGATGCTCGGCAAACGCCAGACCATGATTAACTCGATCCACCGTCAGGGCGTCAAAAAGCTTGCCCCCGGCCTCACTGCCGAAGCCACAGCGCCCGATGGTATTATCGAGGCGGTGTCGGTCAAGGGCGCCAAGTCCTTCGCCTTCGGCACCCAGTGGCACCCCGAATACAAGGCACAAGACAATTCCGATTCGGTGAAGCTCTTTACCGCATTTGGCAATGCCGTGAGAAACTATGCCACGGCCCGAGACGCTCCCGCCCGCCGCAGTGCCTGATCAGATCAGCGCCGGCAACTCAGACAAGCTCTCGATCACCGTGCTTGGCGTGCCGGGAATGCGGTCGTTGATTAGCCCAAAGCGGTTGACGCGCACCGCCTGAAATCCGAATTGCGCCGCCGCCTGCACATCCCACGTGTGGGCGGAGACAAAGCAAATCGAAGCTGCATCGTGGAACTGCAGCTTGTGCATGGCGTGCCGGTAGACCCGCCGGCTCGGCTTGTAGATGCCGACATCCTCAACCGAGAGAATGAGGTCGAGCAGCTTTTCCAGTCCGGCCGAGCGCACCGCCGTATCGAGCATCGAGGGACTGCCGTTGGACAAAATGGCGGTGCGCTGGCTTCTTGCCTTCACTGCCTGTAGCGTCTCTCTCACATCGGGATAAATCTCCAGTTTGAGATAGAGCGCCATAATCTCATCCTTGAGTCCGGGCTCGGACACCCCGTGGGTTTCCAGCGCATAATCGAGCGCATCGCCAGTCACGTGCCAGAAATCGGCATGAACCCCCATCAGGCTCCTGAGCCAGGTGTATTCAAGCTGCTTCGCGCGCCACAGCACCGAGATGTCGTCGGCCTTGGGGCCGATTTCCGCTGTCAGCTTGCGCATCGGGCCATGGATATCGAACAACGTGCCGTAGGCATCGAACACACACGCTCTCACCCCTTCGAGTTTGGCCATGCTGTCCCGCTTTTCCTTGTGCCTCGAAACGCTTATGCTAGCTGGAAATGAGGGAAATACAATATGCCCCACGATGGCCACGACCATGACACCGGTGGTTCGCAACTTTCACCCATGGCGCTGCGCGTCAAGGCGCTCGAATCTCTGCTGGTGGAAAAAGGCTATGTCGATCCCGCCGCACTGGACGTGCTGATCGACACCTATGAAACCAAAGTCGGCCCGCGCAATGGCGCCCGCGTGGTGGCCAGGGCGTGGACCGATCCCGCCTTCGCCGAATGGCTCAAACGCGATGCAACGGCGGCCATCATTTCGCTTGGCTATGAGGGCCGTCAGGGCGAACACATGGTGGCCCTGTTCAACACACCCAAAGTCCACAACATGGTCGTCTGCACTTTGTGTTCGTGCTACCCGTGGCCGGTGCTGGGCCTGCCGCCGGTATGGTATAAATCCATGCCCTACCGCTCGCGCACCGTCATCGATCCGCGTGGCGTGCTGGCTGATTTCGGCGTGCGCATGGCTGATGATGTGGAAGTCCGCGTCTGGGATTCGACCGCCGAAGTGCGCTATTTGGTAATCCCCATGCGGCCACCTGGCACCGAGGGTTGGAATGCCGAGTGCCTGGCCGGTCTTGTTACCCGCAATTCGATGATCGGCACCGGATTGGCGACGGTGTCGGCATGAATGGCCCCCACGACATGGGCGGCCAGACGGGTTTCGGCCCGGTTATGCCGGAAGCCAACGAACCCACCTTCCACGCCGAGTGGGAACGCCGCGTGCTGGCGTTGAACCTCGCCATGGGCGCTACGGGCTCATGCAACATAGACACCTTGCGCCATGCCCGCGAATCTTTGCCGGCCCTCACCTACTGGTCGTCGAGCTACTATGAAATCTGGCTGGCCGGCCTGACCAAACTGATGATCGAACGCGGTCTGGTGACCGCCGATGAAATCGCCAATGGTCACATGCGGCTTTCACCCAGGCCGCTAAAGCGGGTGCTGACCGCCGATATCGTTCCGGCCGTGCTGGCCCAGGGCGGACCTGCCAGCCGCCCCTCCGATTCGTTGCCCGGTTTCCCGATTGGCACTCGCGTCCGTGCCCGCAACATCAATCCAACCGGCCACACCCGCCTGCCGCGTTATGTTCGTGGCAGGGTGGGCGAGATCATCACATTGCACGGCACCCATGTTTTCCCGGATTCATCCGCCCACGGACGGGGCGATGATCCGCATTGGCTTTACACCGTGCGGTTTTCGGCGAAAGAGCTCTGGGGCAGCGCTACACCCGATCACATTCACATTGATCTGTGGGAGCCCTATCTTGAACCCGCTTGAGCAGGAACCCGTCTTCGCCGAACCATGGCAGGCCCAGGCCTTCGCCATGGCGGTGAAGCTTAACGAGGCGGGCCGGTTCACCTGGAGCGAATGGGCCGAAACACTGGGCCGCAAAATTGCTCAGCACCCGGATCAATCCTATTACGAGTGCTGGCTCGCCGCCCTTGAAGATCTCGTCGAGCGCAAAGGCCTGTTGACCCCGGCCGAATTGAAGCGCCGCGCCGCCGACTGGGACCGGGCGGCCAGGGCCACGCCGCATGGCCTGCCCATCGAACTCAGCCAAAGTTGAGCAGCCACGGAAACTGCTCGATCAGCCAGTAGGAGAATTCCTGCATGGAGCCAGTTAGAAACATGATGCCGGTAAGCACCAGCAACACACCCATGATGCGCTCGACCGTCAGCAGGTGCTTGCGGAAGTGCCGTTGAAAGCCGAGGAACGATCCAACCCCGGCTGCCGCCAACAGGAACGGAATGCCCAGGCCCAGCGAATAGACGCCGAGCAATCCCGCACCCTTGGCCACATCCTGCTCGCTCGCCGCAATCGTCAGGATGGTCGCCAATACCGGACCAATGCACGGCGTCCAGCCGAAGGCGAAGGCCAGCCCAATGGCATAGGAACCGAGCAGCCCCACAGGCCGCGATTGGCTGTGGTAGCGCGCCTCGTGGTTGAGGAAGCCCAGTTTGAACACGCCGAGAAAATTCAGCCCCATGAGGATGATGAAAACCCCGGCGATCCGGGCCAACAGGATCATGTGGGTTTGCAGCAGTTGGCCGATAACCGAGGCGCTTGCCCCCATCGCCACAAACACCGTGGAAAAACCCATGACGAACAGTACAGCCGCCAGCATGGTACGGCGCCACTGAACGCTAACCTTGTCGCCTGACCGGGATAGCTCCTCCAGCGATGTGCCGGTGATGAAGCACAGGTAGGGCGGCACCAGCGGCAAGACACACGGACTGAGAAAGCTGATGACGCCGGCCAGAAATGCCGCGCCGATGGAAACTTCGAGATTCATCCCCTCTCACTGACAGGACCGCGGCCCCGCGGCAATTCAACCATTGGCCGCAGCCTGTCACGTCTCCGGCATTGTTGACGCAGACCGGAATGTCTGTATGTTATATTATAACATTACATCCGGAGAAACCAATGCGCCTGATTGTCAGTTTGCTCGCAACCCTGCTGGCGGCCACCCCCGCCATGGCTGGTCCCAGGGTCATCGCCTCGATCATGCCGATCCACAGCATTGTTGCGGCGGTCATGGGAGAAACCGGAACGCCTGAATTGTTGCTGCCCGGCAGGCTGTCCGAACACACGTCGAGCTTCTCGGCGGCGCAATTATCGGCGTTGGGTCAAGCCGATCTCGTGTTCATCATCGGCCACGGGCTGGAGTTCAAGCTCGCCCAGATCAGTGGCAGTGAAGCGGTCGGCGGCAAGAATTTCATCGCCCTGTCCGAAGCGCCGGGCGTCAAACCCCATGCCATTCGTGAGGGCGGTAGTTGGGAGACCGACGCCCATGAAGATGCCGAGGTCGCTTCCGCCGAAGGCGTGCTCGCCTTCGATCCCCATGTCTGGCTCGATCCTGAAAACGCCAAGGCCATGGCCACTGCCGTAGCAGGCGAACTGGCCAAGGCAGATCCCGCCAATGCCGCCGCCTACGAAACCAATGCCAGGAACTTCGCAACCACCATCGATGCAACCGCTGCCAGCATCGCCCGCAGTCTTGCGCCCATCAAGGACAAGCCCTTCATTGTCTTCCATGATGCTTACCAGTACTTCGAAAAATATTTTAGCCTGAACGCCGTAGGCTCGATCTCCGATGTATCGGCGGCATCACCCTCGGCTCAGCGCCTGAAGGAAATCCGTGACCGATTGGCCCAGACGAAAGCCGTCTGCGTGTTCCGCGAACCGCAGTTCGATACCAAATTTGTCGACACCGTGATCGAAGGCAGCGCTGCGGGAACAGGCGTTCTCGATCCCATCGGAACCGAGCTTGAGCCCGGCCCCGCCGCCTATGTTGAATTACTCCGCAACCTCGCCACCGGTCTCAAGTCCTGCCTCAATGGCTGATCCCTGACTTCACTTTTCTGCCGCAATGACCCATCATCCCAATTATCGAGTCGGAGAGAATGGGATATGGCGGTCCACCGCCGCAGGGAATTGTTGTCGGTAGTTTTATTGTGCTGGGCTGGAGCGCTTCCCGCTTTGGCGCATCCGCACGTCTGGGTCACCATGCGCTCCGATGTGGTGTTCAACGATGCCGGCCTGATCAAGGGCGTCAATCTCGAATGGTCTTTCGACGATGGCTATACCCAGATGGCGCTCGATGGATTGGATACCAATGGTGACAGCGTCTACAGCCAGGATGAGCTGGCCCCGCTGACCAGGGAGAACATCGCCTCGCTCAAGGATTACGAGTTCTTCACCGTGATGCGCAGCAATGGCGAGAAGCAGCCGATCGGCGAGGTGACCGAATACGGCCAGATATGGAGCAACGAAAAACTTTCATTGTATTTCCATGTGCCGCTCAAGACGCCCGTCGATCCGCGCAAGGGCGAATTCATGGTGAAGGTCTACGATCCTGATTTCTTCATTGCCCTGGATTATGTGGCTGATGATCCCGTCTCGGTCTTCGGCGCCATTCCAGCCGGCTGCAAGCTCGACGTGAGGCCGGTCCCTACCGATGCCGATCTGGAACAGACCCGCGCCATGCTCGCCACCAAGGGCAAGGACTGGAAGCCGGAGGTCGCCGAGGACTTCGGCGCCATGTTCGCCCAGCCCGTGGCCATCGTGTGCGCGCCGTGAGACCATTGCTCCGCAACCTGTTGGCCGTCTTCATCCTGTTTGGGATATTGCTCTCGCCAGTGATCGCCCAGACAACGAACGAAGCGCCAGCGCAAGTTTCGATCGACAAGAAAAAACTCCTGGTGCAGCCGCGCAATGCCGATGGCACCTTGAAGATGGTGCCGTTCTGGGAGGATCCGGTTTTGTGGGCCCGTGAACAACAGCAGAAGTTCTATGGCTCGATGTCGGGCGCCCTGCGTCAGATCAAGACCGGCGCACCGCTCGCCGCCGCGCTGACGCTGATGACTTTGAGTTTCGG
>JANLWG010000205.1:0-4151 GCA_031364405.1 Hyphomicrobiales bacterium | reverse complement strand
TGGGAATTGCGCAACCGCCACATCGCCGATCCGGATTTCGCCGCTGTGCCGGTAGCCGAACTGCTCGATGCCAGGACCTCGGCGAAACTTGCGGGCCTCATTGACATGGACAGCGCCCTCGATGTGAAAATAGCCCTCCCGCAATCGGATACGATTTATTTGAGCGTCGTCGACAAGAAGCGCCTGGCGGTGTCCTTCATCAACTCGGTGTATTATGGTTTTGGCTCGTCGATTGTGACGCCGAAAACCAGCATCGCCCTGCAAAACCGTGGCGCCGGTTTCGTCACCGATCCCAACCACCCCAACTGTATCGGGCCGGGCAAGCGCCCGCTGCATACGATCATTCCCGCCATGGTGCGAAAAGACGGCAAGGTCGACATGAGTTATGGGGTGATGGCCGGCGACTACCAGCCCATGGGCCATGTGACGGTGGCGGTGAACCGCTACATCTATGGCATGGACCCGCAGGAGGCGCTCGACTGGCCGCGCTATTTTCCCAAGGCGGGTGAGGTGCAGGTGGAAGACGGCGTGCCGCCCACCGTCCGGGCGGCGCTGGCGGCCAAGGGCCACCGGATTACCCCCGTAGCCGAACCCCTGGGCGGTGGCCAGGCGATTGTCATCGACCGCAACCTTGGCATGCTGATTGGCGGCTCGGACCCGCGCAAGGATGGCTTGGCGCTGGGATATTGATTTTGCCGCCGGTTAAGGAAAGATTTTTCGGTATTCGTTAAGCTTGCCAGCGTAGCACAGGCATGACCCCCGATTCGATGATGGGGGGCATTGAGAATTTGCAGTCCGGAGGCCACGACTTGAGCGAGCACCAATCAGCGTCAGCCTTTCAATTCGACGCGGACCAGACCGCACCAGCCGGATCCCATTCGATCACCGCTGGTGTTGTCGTTCAACCCAATGATGCGCCCGGCCGGCTCCGGCGCGCCATCGAGGCAGCGGGCGAAACCGCCTATCACTGGCACATCGAAAGTGATGAAATCTCCTGGTCCGGCAATGTTGGCGATGTGCTGGGATGCGATCCCTCGGCGATCGCCAACGGGCGTTGCTTCGCCGCCCTGCTCGATGGCGACAATTTCACCAGCCGCTACGATACCGTGATGCGCACGCCGCAGATCGACCAGGGCCATGGGGTTCCCTTCCAGATCGAATATCTGTTCCGCCCCGAGAGCCGCACCGGCCGGTTAAGCGTATGGCTTGAGGATCATGGCAAGTGGTTCGCCGGACCCGACGGACGGCCAGCCGAAGTCCTGGGCACGGTGCGCCGCATCGATGACCGCCACAAGCGCGACCAGCATTTGAGTTTCCTCGGTAACTGCGATCCCTTGACCGGCATGATGAACCGCGGCCGCATGGCGGAAGCCCTCGGCGAGGCGATGACGGTGGCCGGCCGTGATGGCAATTCCTGCGCCTTCGTGATTGCCGCCATCAACAATCTGGCGGTGGTCAACGAAGCCTATGGCTTCGAAGTCGCCGATGAGGTGATCGTCAGCATGGGGCGGCGCTTGCGCGAGGTGGTCCGCGGCGGCGACGCCATCGCCCGCTATTCCGGCGCCAAGTTCGGCATGATCCTCAACCAGTGCGGCGACAAGGAATTGGAGATCGCAGTCGAGCGCTTCCTTGAATTGGCCCGCGAGAGTGTCATTGAAACAGCCCACGGGCCGGTGTGGGCGCAATTGTCGATTGGCGGACTGGCGTTGCCCAAACACGCCACCGACGCCAGCACGGCGATGGCTTTGGCCGAGGAGGCCTTGAGCGAGGCGCGCCGCTTGCCTTCCGACGGGCATGTGATCTATCGCCCGTCGGCGCAACGGACGGCCCGGCGCAAACTCAATGCCCATAGCGCCACCGAAATCGTCCGCTGTCTCAAGGAAGACCGGTTCAGACTGGCCTTCCAGCCGATTGTCTCAGCCACCACCGGATTGCCGGTTTTCCACGAGGCGCTGCTGCGCATGACCGACACCGCCGGTGAGGTGATCGCCGCCGCCCACCTCATTCCGATTGCCGAACAGCTTGGCCTGGTGCGCCTCATCGACCGCGCCGTGGTGCAGATGGCAATCACGGCTTTGCACAAATATCCCGACGCCCGCCTCGCCATCAATATTTCCGGCACCACCGCCACCGATCCCCGCTGGTATCCGCAGATCACCAGTATTCTGGCGAACAATCGCGGCGTCACCAACCGGCTCATCATCGAAATTACCGAGACCGTGACATTGAGCGACATCAAGCAAACCCAATGTTTCGTCGAAGCGCTGCGCGGTCTTGGCTGCTCCATCGCCGTTGACGATTTTGGCGCGGGCTTCACCTCCTTCCGCCATCTTCGCGGCCTGACCGCCGACATTCTGAAAATCGACGGATCGTTCTGCCAAAATCTCGCGAACAATGCCGACAACCAGTATTTCGTCCGCTCGATGATCGAACTTGCCCACGCCTTCGACATCCAGATCGTCGCCGAGTGGGTCGAGAACGAGGAAGATGCTGGCCTGTTGCGCCAATGGCAGGCCGATTTTCTGCAGGGCAACCTGTTCGGCGCGGCAACTCTTGAGGCGCCCTGGCAGGCCGCGCCCGACTCGATAAATTTCATGACCGGCGAAATCATCACTGCCGATGCGCCAGCCCCGGCGCTCGAACCATCGACGCCGGAAGCGGCGGCTTCGATAGATAATCTGTCCACGGACGATCCGGTCGGTGCATTCGAAGCGGATCTCCCCAATGAGCTGTCCAAGCTGCGCCAGGCCATCGCCGCACTTGATCGCTCGTTCCGTGCACCCAGTGCCCATGCCGCCGAACCGAGTTTTGCCGATCTGGCGAGCGACAGCGTGCGGCAAGCAGCCGGGTAATCAGGGCTGCTGGTAGGCAGGCCCCACCACCAAGGGATCGTGCGGCAGTGTTGACTGGTCGACAGCGGTCTTGAAGGTCTTGTGGTATCTGGCGATTTCCGCTCCGGTGGCACCATCGATGATTCTGAGGACAGCCTTGTAGGGATGATCCTTGACGATACCGTCGAGATCGCCGGTCTGGAATACATATTGCAGCTGGCCCTCGCGGGCGGGCTGTTCAAAGACCTGCTCTGGGCCATTGGGGACTTCAAAGCGGGCCTCGAGCTTGCTGCCCGCGGGCAGAGGTTTTTTCTGGCGCACCACGAAGCCATAATAATGA
This sequence comes from Hyphomicrobiales bacterium, assembly GCA_031364405.1. Lineage (GTDB taxonomy): Bacteria > Pseudomonadota > Alphaproteobacteria > Rhizobiales > Aestuariivirgaceae > Aestuariivirga. Next base: position 980 of record JANLWG010000205.1, on the reverse strand, counting down.
TTGGCGGTGCGGTAATTGAAAACGAATCCGCCGCCGGCAAATTCGACATAGGGTTTGGCGCTGTCCTCTCCGCAGCCCGATAGCTGGAGCTGAATCCCCAGCAGCAGAACCAATCCAAGATAGCCTGCCGCCACTTTCATGTTTCACTCCCGCGCCGGTATGGACTGCCCAGAAGCCCTTCGGGCTTGAGGATAAGGATCAGGATGATGATACCAAAAGTTGCGACATCGCGGTAGGCCATGGGCATCGCCGCGGTCCACGCGGTTTCGAACGCGGCCAAAAATATGCCGCCGGCAATCGCCCCGCCGATTGTGCCAAAACCGCCGACGATGGCGGCAAACATCGCCTTGAAGCCGAGTACCAGCCCCATGGCGAAGCTCACCCCGCCATAGGACACAGCGACAATCCACCCGGAAATACTGGCGAGCCCGCTGGCTGCCACGAAAGACCACATGTAGACCGCTCGCGTATCAACTCCCGACAATTGCGCCAGCACCACGTTCTGCGCGGTTGCCCGCCATAACCGTCCCGCCGCCGTATGGCCCATGACCGCCAGCACGATGACCAGGGTGGCGGCGGCCGTGGCAACCACGAGGACTTGCGTGACGCCCACATGCACCGAAAAACCGCCGGCGGCGAGGCTGAATGAATTGTCGAACAGCGGCGGCAGCCACTGGTCGCGCGCGTCCGATTGCAGGCGCATGACCTCCTGGAGGACGATGGACAATCCGATGGAAGCGATCATCACGGCCTGGCTGGGGGCGCGCATGATGGGCGCGAACACCAAGGCGTGGCTGGCGCTGCCAAGGGCCGCCGCCGCCGCCATACCGGCTACCAACGCCACCGCCATTACCGCGAAGCCTTCTTGGCCGTCGAGGAGCGCCCAGAGCGCCGCATAGACGGCGGCGAAGGAACCGTAGGTGGCGAAATCGCCGAAGGAGAGAATGATCCGGTTGGTGATGCCCTGCAACAGGGCATAG
>JANLWG010000193.1:0-4520 GCA_031364405.1 Hyphomicrobiales bacterium | reverse complement strand
CTTCTGGCCGACCCCAAGGAGCGCGCCGAACATCTGATGCTGCTCGATCTTGGCCGCAATGATGCGGGGCGGGTCTGCGACATTGGCTCGATCAAGGTGACCGACCAGTACATCCTCGAATATTACAGCCAGGTGATGCACATCGTTTCCAATGTCGAGGGCAGGCTCTCGGATAAATATGATGTGATCGATGCGCTGGTGGCGGGCTTTCCGGCGGGCACGGTTTCGGGGGCGCCAAAAGTGCGGGCGATGGAAATCATCGACGAGCTCGAACATGACAAGCGCGGGGTTTATGGCGGCTGCGTTGGCTATTTTTCCGCCGATGGCGAAATGGATACTTGCATCGTGTTGCGCACCGCCATCGTCAAGGATGGCCGAATGTATGTGCAGGCGGGTGCCGGCGTGGTCGCCGACAGCGAGCCCGAGAGCGAGCATCAGGAGTGCATCAACAAGGCCAAGGCCCTGTTCCGCGCCGCCGAGGAAGCCGTGCGCTTTGCCGGCCGCGCCGGGAGGGGGCAATGAAACTTGCCACGCCGAACCGGCCCCTCATCCGGCGCTGCGCGCCACCTTCCCCCGCGAGGGGGGAAGGGAAACGCGATTGTTCAATTCCTTCTCCCCGTGCGGGAGAAGGTGCCCCGAAGGGGCGGATGAGGGGCCGCTTCGGCGCGGACACGCCTATGGAGATCATCCAATGATCGTCCTCATCGACAATTACGACAGCTTCACCTGGAACCTCTATCACTTGCTTGGCGACCTGGGGGCGGAAACGGTGGTGCACCGCAATGACAAGATCAGTGTGGGCCAGGTAATCTCGTCGAAGCCCAACGCCATTGTTATTTCGCCGGGACCAGCAACGCCCAATGAAGCGGGCATCTGTCTGGAACTGATCGCAAAGGCAGCGGATAGCATTCCGATTTTCGGGGTTTGCCTGGGCCTGCAAGCGATGGGACAGGCGTTTGGCGGCAAGGTGGCGCGCGCCCCCAAGCTGATGCACGGCAAGGTGTCGAGCATCCATCACAATGGAGAAGGCGTATTCACGGACGTGCCGCAAGATTTCACCGCGACGCGCTATCATTCACTGATCGTCGAACGGGGCAGCCTGCCCGGCAGTCTCGAAATAACCGCCGAGGCCGATGGGCTGATCATGGGATTGAGGCACAAAACCAAAAACGTCCATGGCGTGCAGTTTCATCCCGAGAGCATCGCTTCGGAACACGGGCACTTGATCTTGAAAAATTTCCTTGATCTCGCAGGGGTTGTCTGATGTCCGATCTCAAAGCGATCATCGCCAAGGTGGCCAATGGTGCGGCCCTTTCGCGCGAGGAAGCGCGCAGTGCATTCGATATCATGATGTCGGGTGAGGCAACGCCCACGCAGATCGGCGGCTTTCTCATGGCATTGCGGGTGCGCGGCGAGACGGTAGATGAAATCACCGGCGCGGTGGAAGTGATGCGCGAAAAGATGCTGCGGGTGGTAGCGCCCGCAGGTGCCATCGACATTGTCGGCACCGGGGGCGACGCCTCGGGGTCTTTCAACATCTCGACGTGCGCGGCTTTCGTTGCGGCGGGTGCGGGACTGAAGGTGGCAAAGCATGGCAACCGCGCCCTGTCATCGCGCTCGGGGGCGGCTGATGTGTTGACCGCGCTGGGGGTGAAGATCGATCTGGCTCCAGACCAGATCACCATGTGCATCGGTGCCGCGGGCCTCGGTTTCATGTTTGCGCCAGCCCACCATTCATCGATGAAGCATGTGGGGCCGTCGCGGGTGGAATTAGGGACCCGGACGATATTCAACTTGCTCGGGCCCCTGTCCAATCCCGCCGGTGTGGCGCGGCAGGTGACGGGCGTGTTTTCGCGGGCGTGGGTTGAGCCTCTGGCGCAAGTTTTGAAGAACCTCGGCTGCGAGGCCTGCTGGATCTGCCATGGTGAGGGCGGTTTCGATGAAATCGTGCCGACTGGCGTCACCTGGATTTCGGAACTGAAGAATGGTGCGATCAGCAGTTTCGAAGTGACGCCCGAAAGCGTTGGCCTGAAGCGCTCGGATGCGGCTGACCTGAAAGGCGGCGATGCCGTGCACAATGCCGAGGCCCTGCGCAGCGTGCTGATGGGAGAGCCCGGTGCTTTCCGCGATGCCAGCGTGATGACAGCGGGCGCGGCCCTGCTTGTCGCCGGAAAAGTTGCCGATTTGCGCTGCGGCGTGATGCAGGCACAAACGGCAATCGATTCAGGTGCTGCATTCAAGGCGCTGGAGACATTGGTGAAGGTGTCGAATGGGTAGCACACCCAATTTGTCATCGCCGGATTTATTCCGGCGACCCGTCGCAACGACAAGCTCCGTATCCGGACGAACCATGGGTTGCCGGAATAAATCCGGCAATGACAATTTAAAGAGCGGCGCATCGTGATGGCAACCATTCTCGATACCATCGCCGCTTATAAGCGTGAAGAAGTGGCTGCTGCAAAGCAGAAGGTTTCACGCAGCGAGATTGAGGCCGGGGCGCGGGCAGCGCTGCCGGTGCGGGGGTTTGCGCGAGCACTTGAACACAAGATCGCCAAGGGCCAATGGGCGCTGATTGCCGAGATCAAGAAGGCGAGCCCCTCCAAGGGATTGATCCGGCCGGATTTCGATCCGCCGGCATTGGCAAAAGCCTATGAGGCGGGCGGTGCGGCCTGCCTTTCGGTGCTGACCGATACGCCGTCGTTTCAGGGTGCGCCGGAATTCCTGACAGCGGCGCGGGGTGCAACGAAGCTCCCGGCGCTGCGCAAGGACTTCATGCTCGATACCTATCAGGTGGCGGAGGCGCGCGCCTGGGGGGCCGATTGCATTTTGATCATCATGGCAATGGTGGATGATGGCCTGGCCCATGAGCTGGAAGCCGCGGCCAGGGATTGGGGTCTCGATGTGCTGGCGGAAGTTCATGATGAAGCTGAACTTGAGCGCGCGCTAAGACTTTCGACCCGGCTTATCGGCATCAACAACCGCAACCTCCATAGCTTTGAAACGGCGCTGGCAACCACCGAACGGCTGGCGCCATTGGTGCCGCCCGAACGCATGGTGGTGAGCGAAAGCGGATTGTTTGCGCCAGCCGACCTGGCGCGACTGGCCAAGTTTAACGTCAACGCGTTCCTGATTGGCGAAAGCCTGATGCGGACGGTTGATGTGGAAGCGGCGACCCGTGCTATTCTGGCGAAGCCATGAGCAAGCTTACTCATCTTGATGCAACCGGCAACGCCCATATGGTGGATGTGTCGGAAAAACATGTGACCACGCGCAGCGCCACTGCACGGGCGCGCGTGGTGATGCGGCCGGAAACGTTAGCGATTATTATCGAAGGTAGCGCAAAAAAAGGCGACGTGCTGGCCACCGCCCGCATTGCCGGTATCATAGCGGCGAAGAAAACCCACGAGCTGATCCCGCTGTGCCATCCCCTGCTGATTTCGAAAGTGTCAGTGGAATTTGATCCGTATACAGATCAATCCTGCATCGAGGTGACCGCGACGGTGAAAGTCGAGGGCAAGACCGGGGTCGAGATGGAGGCGCTCACCGCCTGCGCGGTGGCCTGCCTCACCCTGTACGACATGGTGAAAGCGGTGGACCGCGCCATCAGGATCACCGATCTCCGGTTGATCGAGAAATCCGGCGGTAAGTCCGGACTGTTTCAGGCAGAATGAAAATGCAGACATCACAACAATCGCCGCGTCCTTCTCCCCTCGCGGGAGAAGGTGGCGTGAAACGCCGGATGAGGGGGTGGCTACACCAGCCCCCTCATCCGTCACGCGCGAAAGATCGCACGCGCCACCTTCCCCCGCGAGGGGGGAAGCAAGGGGATAGATGATGGCCCTGCTCCCGGTTGCCGAGGCTCGCGCGCGTATTCTGGCCGGGGTGAAACCTGCGGGCGCAGAACCGGTGAAGTTGGCGGATGCCCTGGGCCGGGTGCTCGCCGTGGCGGTGAAAGCCAAGCGCGATCAACCGCCGTTCGAGGCCTCCGCCATGGATGGCTATGCGGTGCGCGGAGAAGACGTTGCCGCCGCACCGGTGAGGCTCAAGGTGATCGGCATGGCGGCGGCCGGACATGGATTTTCCGGCAAGGTGAGGCCGGGTGAAGCTGCCCGCATATTCACCGGCGCGCCACTGCCCAAGGGGGCCGACACGGTGGTCATTCAGGAGAACACCCGCGATGCCACCCCCTCCTCCGTGACCGTTATCGAGACCGCGCGGTCGGGCCAGAATGTGCGCGGCCTGGGTCTCGATTTTGCCCGTGGCGATATTCTGTTGCCGGCCGGCATAGGTCTCAATGCCCGTGATATCGGTTTGGCCGCCGCCGCCAATGTGCCATTCGTCCGGGTGCGCAGAAGACCGCGCGTTGCGGTGTTTGCCACTGGCGATGAATTGGTCGAACCTGGTGCGACGCCGCGCGCCGACCAGATCGTATCCTCCAACAGCCATGCGCTCCTCATCATGGCGCGGCATCTGGGTGCTGAAGTGATCCACCTCGGCATCGTGCGCGACTCACTTGCGGC
>JANLWG010000165.1:0-16901 GCA_031364405.1 Hyphomicrobiales bacterium | reverse complement strand
CCGACGCGCTCCGCGCCATGCTGACAAAGGTCTTGGCCGTCATTCGCGAGGCCCTGCCGGAGGAAACCGTCATCACCTCCGACATGACCCAGATCGCCTATGCCGCCAACGAGATTTTCCCGGTGCAGCGCCCACGCACCTGGCTGCATCCGGTGGGTTTCGGCACCCTGGGCTTTGCCTTGCCCGCCGGCATCGGCGCCAAGTTCGGCGTGGGCCAAACCCCCGTCGCCGTGATGATCGGCGACTATGGCATTCAGTATACCATCAACGAGCTGGGTACCGCGGCTGAGCACAAGCTGCCCCTCGTCATCCTCATGTGGAACAATGAGCGCCTCGGCGCCATCCATGACGACATGGTGAGCAAGGGCATCCAGCCCAACGCCGTCACCCTGAAGAACCCCGACTTCCAGATGCTGGCGAGGGCTTACAACTGCCATGCGGAAAAACCGGCCTCCTTGAAAGCGCTGGCTGCCGCCATCAAGACTGCCCTTGCCGCCGATGGCCCCACCCTCATCGAAATGACGCCGCGCATGGTAAACGGCTAAGGGCCCCCGTGGATTTGCCCCCGCAGGTCTGACATAGTCCCAACCTGAATTGGGACTCAAACTTCGCCATGGCCGGCCACAACCAGCTTCATCTACTGAAAACCAGGAATTTCCTGCCGCTGTTTCTCACCCAGGCGATCGGCGCCTTCAACGACAATGGCTTGCGCAATGCCATCATCATCCTGATCACTTACGATCTCGCGGTGAACAAGGGCTGGGACGCCTCGCTCTTTGTGCAGACGGGAACCGCACTTTTCATCCTGCCTTATTTTCTGTTTTCAGCGATCGCCGGTCAGCTTGCCGACAAGTACGACAAGGCGGTTTTGGCCCGGCGGATCAAGATCGCCGAAATCGCCGCGATGGCATTTGGTGGCGTCAGTCTCTATCTCGAAAACCCCTACGCCAATCTCGCCGTGCTGTTTTTTGCCGGCACCCTCGCCGCCTTCTTCGGCCCGATCAAATACGGAATTCTGCCGCAATATCTGAAACGCGAGGAACTGATCGGCGGCAATGCCCTGATTGAACTCGGCACCTTCGTCACCATCCTGCTTGGCACCATGTTTGGCGGCTTTCTCGTGCTCGAGCCGTGGGGCAGGAATGTGCTGTCCACCACCCTGGTGGGACTTGCAGCCATAGCCTGGCTCGCGGCGGTGAAGATGCCCGCCGCACCGCCACCCTCGCCGGAATTGACCTTCGACTGGAACATCCTGCGCCAGACCGGCAAGATCATCGGCCATGCCCGCGAGCGCCGTGACGTTTTTCTGGCGGTATTGGGCGCATCGTGGTTCTGGGCTCTGGGCGTGGTCATTCTTTCCCAGTTTCCGATTTTTACCAAGGACGTCTTGCTCGCCGACGATGTCGTCGCCAATATTTTCATCGCCACTTTCACCATCGGCATCGGGGCTGGCTCGATGCTCACCAACACGCTTTTAAAGGGTGAAGTCTCGGCCAAATACGTGCCGATCGCCGCCGTCATGATGACGGTGTTCATGGTCGATCTCTATTATGCCTCGGGCATCATCAACACCCGTTTCGCCGGAACCAGCCTCAATAATTCCGCCGCCTTCTTTTCACATTTCTCCAGCTGGCGGGTGGGCTTTGATCTTTTCATGATTGCCTTCTTCGGCGGCATCTATGCCGTACCGCTCAACGCCATCATGCAAAATCGCGCTGCTCCCGCCAGAAGATCACGCGTCATAGCCGCCAACAATGTGATGAACGCCCTCTTCATGATCACCGCCACCATTGCCGCGTGGCTGCTTCTGCGGGTGATGACGCCGCGCGGCCTGTTCCTCTGCCTTGGCCTGGCCAATGCGGTTGCCGCCATATTGATCTGCCGCATCCTGCCGCAGGAATTCGTGGCTTACCTGTCGCGCCAGGTGTTCCGCTTCTTCCACCGGGTCGACGTGCGCGGACTTGAACATTTTGCCGCCGCCGGAAGGAAGGCGGTGATCATCGCCAATCATACATCGCTACTCGATGGCCCCCTGCTGTCAGCCTTTCTGCCCGAGCGCTGCGGCTTCGCCATCAATACCCATATGGCGCAGAAATGGTGGGTGAAGCCGAGCTTCAATCTCTTTGACATGATCCCCATTGATCCCACCAACCCGATGGCGCTGCGCACCCTCGTCGAAGAAGTAAAGAAGGGCCGCAAGATCGTCATCTTTCCGGAAGGCCGCCTGACTGTCACCGGCGCGCTGATGAAAGTCTATGAAGGCCCCGGCGCCATTGCCCAGATGGCCGGTGCGAAAGTTTTGCCGGTGAAGATCGAGGGCGCGCAATACTCGATGTTTTCGCGCATGCGCGGTAAACTCCGGTTGCGCTGGTTTCCCAAGATCACGCTGACGTTCCTGCCGCCGGTGAAATTCGATTCACCAGCCGAACTGCGCGGCGCGGCACTCCGCGAGCATCAGGCCGACAAGCTCTACGATGTGATGACCGACATGGTGTTCCGCACGTCGAACATCGACCAGACCCTGTTTCAGGCCTTGCTCGATGCCCGCGCCACTCATGGCGGCAGGCATTTGATCGTCGAAGATATTCAGCGCAGCCCGATCAGTTACGACCGGCTGGTGGCTGGAAGTTTCGTGCTGGGCCGCAAGATGGCGAATATTACCGCGGGCGAAACCAACGTGGGCGTGCTGCTGCCCAATGCCATCGGCTGCCTGATCACCATTTTCGGACTTCATGCCTTTGGCCGGGTGCCGGCGATGCTGAATTTTTCAACCGGCGCCATGAACATGGTGGCTGCCTGCACGGCCGCACAAGTCTCGACTATCGTCACGTCCCGCCGTTTCATCGAGGCCGGCAACATGGAGCGGGATCTCGAGCTCCTCGGCCGCGGACGGAAGATCATTTACCTCGAGGACGTGCGCGCCACCGTTGGTATATTTGACAAACTCTATGGACTTCTTGCCAAGACTTTTCCGAAGTGGACGTTGAACCATGCGGGAGCCGGACGCGATGCCAATTCACCGGCCGTCATTCTTTTTACTTCCGGTTCGGAGGGCATGCCGAAGGGCGTCGTGCTTTCGCACCGCAACCTCCATGCCAATCGCCATCAGGTCGGCGCCCGTATCGCCTTCACCGCGCAGGACATCGTGTTCAACGCGCTGCCGATGTTTCATTCATTCGGCTTGACGGGAGGGGCGCTGCTGCCGGTGCTCGCTGGTGTGCGCAGCTTTCTTTATCCCTCGCCACTGCATTACAAGATCGTGCCGGAACTCTGCTACGACACCAACGCCACCATCGTGTTTGGCACCGATACTTTTCTCATGGGCTATGCCCGCAATGCTCATCCCTATGATTTCTTCAACACCAGAATGGTGGTGGCGGGGGCCGAGCGGGTGAAGCCCGAAACCCGCGAAATCTGGATCGAGAAATTCGGCCTTCGCATTCTCGAGGGCTATGGCGCCACCGAATGTTCACCAGTGCTCGCGGTCAATACGCCCATGCATTTCAAGACCGGCACCGTGGGCCGCCTGCTCGGTCACATCGACTACCGGCTGGAGCCAGTGCCCGGCATCGAGGAGGGTGGCCGCCTGTTTGTCAAAGGCCCCAACATCATGCTGGGCTATCTGCGCGCCGACAATCCCGGCGTGATCGAAGCACCGCCCGAAGGCTGGTATGATACCGGCGATATCGTCAAAATCGATGACATGGGCTACATCACCATCCTCGGCCGCGCCAAGCGCTTTGCCAAGATCGCCGGAGAAATGGTTTCGTTCTCGGCCGTTGAAGGCAAATTGCACACGGCATTTCCCGATCACCTGCACGCCATCGTCGCCGTTCCCGACCCCAAGAAAGGCGAACAGCTGGTGCTCTTCACCACCGATGAAACGCTTGACCGCAAACGCGTCAGCGACGGCATCAAAGCGGCAGGCGCCAGCGAACTGATGATTCCCCGCACGGTGATCAAGCTCAAGGAAATGCCTTTGCTGGGCTCCGGCAAAACCGACTATGTAGCGATCAGCCGGCTCGCCCTTGAGCAGGTTAAAGCGTGAGCCTCACTCTCGGCGATGATGATCGTGCCAGCCTCGCCGGCCGCAACGGCAAAGCCATGCGGTTTGCCATGCGGCTTCTCGTGCAGGCGGCGGAGATCATGGCAGCACCCTATCTCATTCCGATTAGTTTTGCCCACATCGACGCCTGCTTTTATACCGGCCGCGCCCATGTGGATTTCGTGCGCTTTCTCCTCGACCATGGCGCCAGGCTGGCGGTCACTGCCTGGACCAACAATGGCGTCGTAAGTCTGGCTGATCCAGCTCTCCGGCCCGAAGCCGATGATCCGGAAATGGTGACTGGCGCCCGTGAGCTGATGCACCTCTATGCGCAATTGGGCTGTACGCCGACCTGGACCTGTGCTCCCTATCAATTGCCCGGCGGCCCCAAATTCGGCGACCACATCGCTGTCGGTGAATCGAATGCCGTCGCCTACTATAATTCTGCCCTGGGTGCGCGCACCAATAAATACGGCGACTATCTCGACGTCGCCTGCGCGTTGACCGGCAAAGTGCCGTTTGCTGGCCTTCACACCGATGAGGGACGCCAGGCGCAACTGCATTTCGACGCGTCATCGCTGCCGGAAAACTGGCGGGGCGAAGACCTGTTTCCGCATCTGCTTGGCCATCATGCGGGGACCATTGCCGGCCGCCGTATCCCGGTGATTTCGGGATTGCCGGGAACGACACGGAACGACGCGTTGAAGGCGATCAGCGCCGCAGCCGCGGCATCGGGCGGCGTCGAACTTTGGCATGGTGTGGGCGTGACCCCGGAAGCACCGGCACTTGCCAGCGTATTTGCGGGTGGCGAAACTCTCGCCGTGACAGCTGACGATATGCGCCGCGCCCACCAGGAACTTTCAACCGCGCGCGATGGTCCGCTTGATGCGGTAGCGCTCGGCACGCCGCATTTTTCCTTCACCGAATTTGCCGAGGTGATCAGGCTGCTCGATGGCCGCGAAATAAAATCCGGCCTGCCGGTTTTGATTTCAACCAGCCGCGCGGTGCGCCAGCTGATCGCCGCCAAGGGCTGGCTTGCAGTACTGGAAGCGGCCGGCGTGCAGGTGCCCGTCGATGTCTGCACTTATTACTCGCCACGCATCCGTAAGCTCAAGGGACGGGTCATGACCAACGCCGCCAAGTGGGCCTATTACGCGCCGGGCATGCTGGGCGTCGAGGTGGCCTTCGGCAGCCTGCGCGAATGTATCGAGAGCGCGGTCCGGGGTGATGTCTGGCGCGATCCAAATTCATGGATAACCCGATGATCAGCGCTACCATTCTTAACGGCGGCGAAGCTGAAGGTCCGGTTCTGGCGCTTGATGAACCCTTGAGTTTCTGGGGTGCCTTCGAGCCGCGCACCGGCATCATCATCGACGCCCATCATCCCCAGCGGGGAGTCTGCCTCGCCGGTGTTGTTTTGCTGATGCGTGAAAGCCGGGGATCAGGCTCCTCCCCCGGCGCCATTGCCGAGGCGATCAGGCTCGGCACGGCACCTGCCGCCATCGTGCTGGTAACGCCCGATGTCAATCTCGCCATCGGCGCGCAAGTGGCGGAAACCCTCTATGGTAAAATCTGCCCGGTGCTGATCGTCAGCGCCACCGAATATACAGCCCTGTGCGGGGCGGCAAGATTACGCATCGCCGCCGATGGTGCAATCTGGCCGCAAACCGTGTAACAGGCGCCGCCAGCAACGACAGGACTTCACCTTAATGCGTTATGCCAAAATGCCCGGCAGGCTAGCAGGCCTCGGTTCCGAAAAATGGGCTATTCATATCGAGGGAAAACGCCGGGCGGCATTGGGCGAACCGTTGATTTTCCTGTCGATCGGCGAGCCCGATGCACCTCCTCCCGCCGCCATCATGGATGTGGCGGAAAAGCAGATGCGGGCCGGCCGCACCCGCTATTCCAGCAGCCGCGGCGAGCCCGCCGTACTCAATGCCCTGTCGCGGCTTTATACCGGGCGCACCGGCCGCACGATTTCCACCAACCAGTTTATTTTCCTCCCCGGCACCCAGACGGCTCTTTATGCAGCGATGACGGCACTCGTCGATGTCGGCGACGAAGTGCTGATGGCCGATCCCTATTACGCCACCTATGAAGGCGTCATCGCGGCGGCGGGCGGCCTCACCGTTCCGGTGAGGGTCGATCCCGATCACGGCTTTCATCTCAAGGCCGCCGATCTCGAAAAAGCCATTACACCCAGATCGCGCGTGCTGCTGCTCAACACGCCGAGCAACCCTACCGGTGCTGTTTTCACCCGCGACGAGATCGCGCGCATTGGGGCGGTCTGCGCGAAGCACGATCTGTGGATTATCTCCGACGAAGTCTACGCCAGCCTCACCTATGGCAACACGGTGTTTGCTTCGCCCTTCGATGTGGCGGAACTGGAAAAACGCACCGTCGTCGTCTCGTCGGTATCGAAGTCGCACGCCATGCCGGGCTTTCGCTGTGGCTGGATCGCCGCGTCGGAAGAATTCTGCGAACGAGCCGTTCCCGCCACTGAAACCATGCTGTTTGGTTCGCAACCTTTTCTCGAGGATGCCACCGCCTTCGCTCTCGATAATCATTTTCCCGAGGTCGACGCCATGAAACAAAATTACGAATGCCGCGCCCGCGCCCTCGTCGCCGGATTAAAACACGCCAGGACCGTCTCGGCGAGAATGCCCGAAGGCGGCATGTTTGTGATGGTCGACGTGCGCAAGACCGGACTATCGGGCGAAGATTTCGGGCGCCGCCTGCTGGCCGAGGAAAACGTCGTCACCATGCCGGGCGAAAGCTTTGGTGCAGGCGGTGCCGGGCATTTACGCGTGGCGCTGACCGTGGATGAAAACCAGATCAAGGAAGCCTGCAAGCGGATTGTCGCTTTGGCCGAGTCCCTCACGTCCTCACCCTGAGGCGCTCGCGCGCAGCGCGGGCCTCGAAGGGTGCGCATGGGGCAATGCTTCGAGGGCCGCTTCGCGTCCACCTCAGCATGAAGAGAAGCGCTATATCACCTGATAGCCAAACTCTTCAGACTGTTCGGTGAGCCATTCCCAGAAACTTTCGGCAAAGCCACGGAAGACAGACAACTCGAAACTATTTTCGCCGGTGCGGGTGAGATGGACTCCCACATGGGCCATCTGGGTGACGGCACTCTTGCCAATGGGAAATTCTTGCCGATGCAGATCAACCGGCGTGCCCTTGGCCAGCACATTGCGTGACCGGGGTCCGCCGATGCGGATAATGAGGCGGCCGTGGCTCTGGTCGGAGACCGAGGCAAGCCCGGCAAGTTCCGATTTTAATTCGGCATAGAGTGCCGCTTCGCCATGCCGTTCAGACACCACGTAGTACTGATCAGCACCCGCCCACTGTACCGTGCAGTTCTTAAGCTCGGCGAGCGCCTTGGCCAGTCCATTGGCCTTGCCCTTGCGCGCGATGATGGCGACGATGGAACAGGGATGGCGCACGGAGAGTTCAACGCCGGGTGCCCCCTTGCCGGCCCCGAAACGGCCCTGCATCGCTATATCGGCGAGCGGCGAAATGCGTCGAATGATCTCAGCCATGGAGCTTCCTGTTCTCCTTGTCGAAATGCACGGGATCACAAATCTCACCATAGCTGTGGATGTTGCGGATGCCGTCGAATATCTTCACGATCTCGCCGTGGCGGGCCCGGCCATTGCCGAGCAGTGCCAGACCAATCCACATATTCAGCATCGGCGACCAGGCGACCGAGGAAATATAACCCTGATCATTGGCCATTGAGGGCGGATCATCTTTCTTGAGCAGATGCGCGCCCGAGCGCAACTTGTCCGCCTTGTTGGCGGGTCGAATGCCGACAACGCACTGGCGGTTCATATCAACCAGACCTTCGCGGCCAGCCATCATGCGCCCGATATAGTCCTTCTTCGTCGACATCATCCGGCCCAGCCCCAAATCCCCCGCCGTGGTGGTGCCGTTCAACTCGCCGCCTGCCACATGGCCCTTCTCGATGCGCATGATGGAGAGCGCTTCGACGCCATAGGGTGCGATGCCGAACTCCGCACCCGCCTGCATGAGGGCGCGCGCCATCATGTTGCCGAAGTCGGCCCCGACCGCCAGCTCATAGGCACGCTCGCCCGAGAATGAAATACGGAACAGCCGCGCCGGAATGCCGCCAAGCACGGTCAATTCCCTTGCCGCCATGTAGGGAAAACTCGTGTCATTGAGCTCAATGCCATCGACGATCTTCTGCAGCGTGGCGCGCGCTTTCGGCCCCGCCACCGCCATCTGCGCCCATTGCTCGGTCACCGAAACATAACTGACATCAAGCTCCGGCCACAACGCCTGATGGCAGAACTCCATGTGCGACATGACCCGCGCCGCATTGGCCGTTGTCGTCGTCATCAAATAGTGATCGCTGGCGAGACGCGACGTAGTGCCGTCGTCAAATACGATTCCATCCTCACGCAGCATCAGACCATAGCGCGCCTTGCCCGCATCGAGGGTCGAGAATGTATTGCAATAGAGCCGGTTGAGAAACTCGCCCGCATCCTTGCCCTGCACGTCGATCTTGCCAAGCGTTGACACATCGCAGATCGCCACCCGCTCGCGTGCTGTCAAAACCTCGCGCGAGGCACTCGCCAGCCAGTCCTCGCCCTCATGCGGAAACCACGACGAACGCATCCACAATCCGGTTTCGACGAAGACAGCACCAAGCTCATCGGCCCAATCATGCAACGGCGTCTTGCGTACCGGCTGGAAGTGATGCCCGACAAATGGACCGGTGAAGGCGCCGAAGGAAACCGGTGTGTAGAAGGGCCGGAATGTCGTGGTGCCGACCTGCTCGATCGACTTTCCCGTCGCTTCGGCGAGGATGGCAATGGCGTTGACGTTGCCAAGCTTGCCCTGGTCGGTGGCCATGCCGGTGGTGGTATAGCGCTTGGCCAGTTCAATATCGCTGTAGCCCTCCTGGGCGGCGAGCGGCAGATCCTTGGGCGTAACATCATTCTGGTAATCGACGAAGGCCTTGCCGATCGAACCCTTTACCCACCACAGCGGGGTGATGGCAAACGCTTCGTCGCGGCACGCGGGTACCGCCAGGGCCTTGCCCTTGAGCGTGCCCGCCGCCGCGCCGCCGGCCAGACATTGCGACAGCAGCATCTTGCCCGCCGCCGACCCCGCTACCACGAACGCGCCAGTCATTTCGGGCGGAACGAAACCACCGATATCGCCGTCCCAGCGTGGCTTGGCACCGAGGTGGCAGGCGAGATTGACAATCGGACTCCACCCCCCGGACATGGCAAGCGTATCGCAACTGATCCGCGAATGATCGGTCAGCTCGATGCCCATCACAACCTTGCCGCCACTCACCTTGGCGATGGTCCGGCCACGGATCACCGGCACGCCGCCCGCATCCGCTTTCGAATCCGCCCGGCTGTCGATGATGACTTCCACATGAACGCCATGCGATTTCATGTCGCGCGCCGTGCGGTAGCCTGAATCATTATTGGTGAACACCGCTACGGATTGACCCGATGCCGCGGCATAACGGTTGGCATAGCTCCGCATCGCCGAAGCCAGCATCACACCCGGAACATCATTGCCGCCAAATACGATTGGCCGTTCTTCCGCACCCGCTGCCAGCACGGCACGCTTGGCAATGATGCGCCAATAGCGCTGCCGCGGTTCGTAAGGGCTGGGCTCGAGAACATGATCGTTTACCCGCTCCACCGCACCGAAGATATTACCGTCATACCAGCCAAACACCGTGCTGCGCGGCATGCATGTTACGTTCGGCATCGAAGTGAGTTCAGCGATTACCCCCTGCGCCCAGTCGAAACCGGACATGCCGCCGATCTCTTCGTTCTCATTGAGCAGCGAACCACCAAGCGCTGAACTTTCATCGGCAAGGATGACGCGCCCGCCGCTGCGAGCCGCCGTCAGCGCCGCCATCAATCCGGTGGGGCCCGAGCCGATTACCAGGAGATCGCAATGGGCATAGGATTTTTCGTATTTGTCGGGATCGATTTCCTTCGTTGCAGTACCCAATCCAGCCGCACGGCGGATGATCGGTTCGTAGATTTTCTCCCAGAAGCTCTTCGGCCACATGAAGGTCTTGTAGTAAAAACCCGCCACAAGAAACGAAGACGCCAGCCCGTTGATGGCGTTCACATCGAAATTGAGCGATGGCCAGCGGTTCTGGCTCCTGGCTACGAGCCCGTCATACAGCTCGATCATGGTGGCGCGCGTATTGGCTTCGCGGCGCCCGCCTTCACGCAGTTCAACCAGCGCATTGGGTTCGGAGGCACCAGCGGAAATCACCCCGCGCGGCCGGTGATATTTGAACGAGCGGCCCATGAGATGCACGCCACTGGCAATGAGTGCCGAGGCCAGCGTATCGCCGGGGTGGCCGCTGAAGGCTTTGCCATCGAAAGTAAATCCCAGTGAGATATTGCGGTCGATGAGGCCGCCAGCCGCCAGCCGGAAGGAAGTCATGCGCGGGATCCCTTTTGCTTCTTCGCCCAATCGCGCGCCGTCACTGTGGCGTATACCTCATGGGTCTGGGTATCGCGGCTCACCACCAGCCAGGCCCGGCAGCCGCCGGAATGATGGGCGTATTCGGCAAAGCGGCCCTTGGGGTTGTCACGCAGATAAACATAGTCGAACCATTGCTCCATGGTCGCGGGATCATTGGATGCGGGCCGGGTAATGCTCGCATCGCCGAGGAAGGTGAATTCCTCGACTGGTCTGGCGCCACAATGGGGGCATTTGATCAGCATACTGAATATCCCTCAGTGCAAATTGGGCGTGGCGCCCTGGCCTTTTTCGTCGAGCATGTAACCACGGCGGAAGCGGTCGAGGCGATAGGCTTCGTTAAGCTTGTGGGCCTGGTTGCGGGCGATGGTGTGGGCAAAGCACCAGCCCGACGCGGGTGTGGCCTTGAAGCCGCCATAGCACCAGCCGGCATTGATATAGAGTCCGTCGATGGCAGTCCTGTCGATGATCGGCGAGCCATCCATCGACATATCCATGATGCCGCCCCATGAGCGCAATACCCGCACGCGCGCCAGGCCGGGGATCATTGCGACACCGGCCTCGATCACATGCTCGACCATCGGCAGATTGCCGCGCCTGGCATAGGAATTGTAGCCGTCGAGGTCGCCGCCAAACACCAGGCCGCCCTTGTCCGACTGCGACACATAGAAGTGACCGGCACCAAAGGTGACGACACCATCGATATAGGGTTTCAAACCCTCCGACACGAAGGCCTGCAGCACATGGCTTTCGATGGGAAGTTTGAGGCCCGCCATGGCGGCCACTTCCGATGAATTGCCGGCCGCCGCCAGGCCGAGCTTGCCGCAGCCGATGAAGCCGCGCGAAGTTTCAACCCCGCGCACCTGGCCATTTTCGATTTTGATGCCGGTCACTTCGCAATTCTGGATGATGTCGACACCGCGTTGGTCAGCGCCGCGCCCATAACCCCAGGCCACCGCATCATGGCGTACCGTGCCGCCGCGCCGCTGCAGCAGTCCGCCCTTGATCGGAAACCGCGCGTTGCCGTAATCGAAATAAGGGTACAGCGCGCGCACGTCGTCACGGTCGAGCAGCTCGGCATCGACGCCATCGATGCGCATGGCATTACCGCGCCTGGCAAAGGCATCGCGCTGGGCATCGGTGTGGCACAGGTTGAGCACGCCGCGCTGCGACACCATGGCGTTGAAATTGAAGTCCTGCTCAAGGCCTTCCCACAGCTTCATCGAGAATTCGTAGAACGGATTATTGCCGGGCAGCATATAGTTGGAGCGGATGATCGTGGTGTTGCGGCCAATGTTGCCCGATCCCAGCCAGCCCTTCTCGATCACCGCCACATTGCTGATGCCGTGCTCCTTGGCGAGATAATATGCCGTAGCCAGACCATGGCCGCCGCCGCCGGCGATAATCACGTCATAACTTTTTTTCGGTTGAGGCTCGCGCCAGGCGGGCACCCAGTTCCTGTGGCCGGAGAAGGTGTTCTTGAGCAGCGAGAAGACGGAATATTTCATGACCATCCTAATTCACTCCATCACCGGCCTGGCGCCGGTGATCCAGTCTGGGTGGCCGGGTCAAGCCCGGCCATGGAGAACGCTGGTTAGCAATCCAGCGTCGTATCGCGTTCCCACTGAGTGAGGTGGCGGCAATATTGGTTCCACTCGTTGTGCTTGAGCTTGAGGTAGCCGTTGCAGACTTCCTCGCCAAGCGCCGTCCGCAGATAAGTGTCCTTCTCGAAGTTGCGCAGGGCATCGAGCAGGTTGAGCGGCAGTTTCTTGGCATTCTTCACCGTGTGGCCTTCGGCATACATATCGATGTCGAGGCGCTTGCCGGGATCGATCTTTTCTTCAACGCCGTGCATGCCGGCGGCAAGGATCGAGGCAAGCAGCAGGTAGGGATTGGCCGCATTGTCGGGCAGGCGGTATTCGGCCCGGCCCGCGTCGGGAATGCGGACCATGTGGGTGCGGTTATTGCCGCCGTAGGTAATCGAGCTCGGACTCCAGGTGGCACCCGACACGGTGCGCGGCGCGTTGATGCGTTTGTAGGAGTTGACCGTGGGATTGGTAATCGCCGTCATCGCGGCGGCATGTTGCATCAACCCGCCGAGGAAGTGATAGCCCATCTGCGACAGGCCCAGTTCGCCCTTGGGGTCATGGAACAGGTTCTTCTTGCGCTCATTGTCCCACACCGAGAGATGCACGTGGCAGCCATTGCCTGTCAAATTGATGAAGGGCTTCGGCATGAAAGTGGCGCGCAGCCCATGTTTTTCGGCAATCGACTTCACCATGAATTTGAAGAAGGCGAGCTGGTCGGCGGTGGTCAGTGCATCATTGAAGTTCCAGTTGATCTCGAACTGGCCATTGGCGTCCTCGTGATCATTCTGATAGGGCCCCCAGCCAAGCACATTCATGGTGGTGCAGATTTCGGCGATCACATCGATCCGGCGCATGATCGCCGCCTGATCGTAGCACGGCTTATCCTGGGTATCGCGGTGGTCGGAAACCGCCGAGCCATCGGCGTTGATCAGATGAAATTCAGGCTCCACCCCGGCCATCAGTTTCATGTTCTTCTTCGAGTTCTTCTCGGCGAGCTTGCGCAATACTACACGCGGCGCCTGCGCCAGGGGCTCGCCATTCATCCACGGCTCACCGGCGACCCAGGCGACGTCGGGCCGCCACGGCAGCGGAATAACCGAGCCAGCGTCCGGCATCACCAGAATGTCGGGATGCGCCGGCGTCTGGTCGAGCCATGTGGCAAATCCGGCAAAGCCAGCACCTGCCTTCTGCATCCGCCCCACCGCCTCGGCCGGCACCAGCTTGGCCCGCTGCACACCAAAGAGATCGGTGAAGTTGAAAAGGAAGAACTTGATCTTGTGCTCTTTGGCGTATTTCGCGAGATCGCCCATCGTCCTCAGTCTCCTGCCCTGTTCTTATTGATCTACATTAATATCCGCCGCGGCCCGGAATCCAGTCCGTTCCGGCCAGCGGCACCTGCGCCATGGCGGCGGCTTCCACCGTCAGCGCACAAAGATCTTCAGGCTCAAGATTATGCAGGTGGCTCTTGCCGCAGGCGCGTGCCACGGTCTGGGCTTCCAGCGTCATGACCTTCAGATAATTGGAGAGCCGCCGTCCGGCCTTCACCGGATCAAGGCGCTTGGCCAAATCCGGGTCCTGCGTGGTGATGCCCGCCGGATCGCGGCCCTCATGCCAATCGTCATAGGCTCCGGCGGTGGTGCCGAGCGCCCGGTATTCCTCTTCGAGATGCGGATCGTTGTCACCGAGCGCCACCAGTGCTGCCGTACCAATGGCCACCGCGTCGGCGCCGAGCGCCAAAGCCTTAGCCACGTCGGCACCGCTGCGGATGCCGCCGGAGATGATGAGCTGCACCTTGCGATGCATGCCCAGATCCTGCAGCGCCTTTACCGCCGGCCGGAGACAGGCGAGCGTCGGGATGCCGACATGTTCGATGAACACTTCCTGTGTTGCCGCGGTTCCGCCTTGCATGCCGTCGAGCACCACGACATCGGCACCGGCTTTTACCGCAAGGGCCACATCATAATAGGGCCTGGTCCCGCCGACCTTCACATAGATCGGTTTTTCCCATGAGGTGATCTCACGCAGTTCATGAATTTTGATTTCGAGATCGTCAGGCCCGGTCCAGTCGGGATGGCGGCAGGCCGAACGCTGGTCGATGCCCTTGGGCAGGCAACGCATCTGCGCCACGCGGTCGGAAATTTTCTGGCCCAGCAGCATGCCGCCGCCGCCGGGCTTGGCACCCTGGCCGATGACGATTTCAATGGCATCGGCCTTGCGCAAATCATCGGGGTTCATGCCATAGCGCGAGGGGAGATACTGATAAACCAACTGCGTCGACTGGCCACGCTCTTCCGGCGTCATGCCGCCGTCACCCGTCGTCGTCGAGGTGCCAGCCATGGTGGCGCCACGGCCGAGCGCCTCCTTGGCCTGGGCCGAGAGCGAACCGAAACTCATGCCGGCGATGGTGATCGGGATTTTCAGGGTAATGGGTTTCTTGGCATAGCGCGTGCCGAGTACCACATCGGTACCGCACTTTTCGCGGTAGCCTTCCAGCGGATACCGCGAGATCGAAGCCCCGAGGAACAGCAGGTCGTCGAAATGCGGAACCTTGCGCTTGGTGCCGGCACCGCGGATGTCATAGATGCCGGTGGTGGCAGCCCGGCGGATTTCCGCCAGCGTGTAATCGTCGAAGGTTGCGGACTTGCGCGGCGGTGTATGTGGAACGTTGATGTCCATCGGGAAACCTCAGTAAGCGTCGGCGTGATCGACGTTGAAATTGTAGAGCTTGCGGGCCGAGCCGTAGCGGCGGAAATCCTTGGGGTTGTCCTTGCGCTTGGCCGCGGCGAGAAGCCGCGTGAGATCGGCCAGATGTTCTTCGCGCATTTCCTTCTCGATGCAATCAGCGCCAAGGCTGGCGACCTTGCCCTTCACATAAAGCCGCGCTTCGTAAATTGAGTCGCCCAAGGCATCGCCAGCATCACCGCAAACGACAAGATTGCCACGCTGCGCCATGAACGCCGACATGTGGCCGATGGAACCACCCACCACGATATCGATGCCCTTCATCGAAATGCCACAGCGCGAAGAAGCATCGCCATCGATGACGAGGAGCCCGCCGTTACCGGTTGCGCCAGCCGATTCAGACGCATTGCCCTTGATCCATACAAGGCCCGACATCAGGTTCTCGGCAACGCCAACACCGGCATGGCCGTGCACGATGAGTTCGGCTTCCTTGTTCATGCCGCCGCAATAGAAACCCACGTGGCCGTGGATTTCCACGTGCAGCGGTCCATCAAGGCCGCAGGCGATGGCATGCTGGCCCATCGGATTCTTGATCGCCCAATGGCGTTCATTGGTGTTCTTGGGCAGGGCATAGAGGCGCTGGTTGATACCGGTGACGCCTTCCGTCTTGAGATCAAGTTCGTTCATGCGTGTCCGCCTTTTCCGCAACCCTCATCCTGAGGTGCGAGCAACGCGAGCCTCGAAGAATGATGTGTGGTGCTGCTTGCGTGTAACGACCCTTCGAGGCCCCCGCCCTGCGAGGACACCTCAGGGTGAGGAATGCCAATCATGCGTGTCCGCCCCAGGTGTAGATGATTGCCGGTTCCGGTTCCCAGATTCTGGCGTCATCGGCACCGGGCAAGTGCGCGATAGCGCGGTATTCGGTGGCCATCGCCACCCAGTCGCCGGTCTCGGCCATCACCGCATGTTTGCAGGCAATGGGATCGCGCACCACGGCAAAGCCTTCCGCCGTGCCGACGAGGAAAGTGTAGAAGCCATCGAGATCCTTGAGACCATCCTGCAAGGCTTCCTTCAGCGTGGCACCGCCGCGCAGCTTCCACGTCATGTAGGCCGCGGCGACTTCGGTATCGTTCTCGGTCTGGAATTCCATGCCCTCGCGCCTGAGATTTTCGCGCAGGCGGTTGTGGTTCGATAGTGAACCGTTATGCACCAGACAGAGATCAGCCCCGGTGGCGAAGGGATGCGATCCCGCCGTGGTCACCGCGCTCTCGGTCGCCATGCGGGTGTGGCCGATGATGTGGGTGCCCTTGGCTTGGTCGAGATCGAACTTGTCGTAGACATTGGCGGGAAGGCCCGTCTCTTTAAAAATCTCGATGGTGTGGCCCGAGCCCACCACCCGCACTTGCGGATGATGGGTCTTCAGCCATTTCACTACCGCATCTTCCTTGGCGTTGGTAACCAGGATGCAGTGATTGGCGATCTTCTTGATTGTCGCGTCGCATTTCAGGGCGCGCTCGAGGCCTGTATCGATTTTCTTCCAATCATAGGAAGCATCATCATGGGCGAGCGAGAACTTCACCTGGTTTTTCTTTACTGGATTGCGAAAGATGGCGACACCTGCGGAGTCTGGACCGCGGTTGGTCATCTCGATGATCATCGGCTTGAACATGGCTCCAAGCTTTGATTGCAGCTTCGGGTTCTTGAGATAGAGTCCAACAATACCGCACATGGGGCAACCACCTCTTTTGATACTGTGCCCGTCATCCTAGCAGGCTCGCAAGAGACATTCAACCAGCAGGAATTATTTTTTCACAGAGGGAATGTCGATTTGATCCGTCTATTGCAACCCGGCCGGGTCTACTATCCCGGCATTGCAACCCGGATCGGTGGCGAAGACGCCGCGATAAGTTTAGCCAGGGACGTTCTCGGCGAAATATCGCCCTTGAGGCCCAGGGTCATTTCCGCGATCAGGCGGCGGTTGCCGTCATCCTTGCAGGCGATCCTCAACCGCTGGCCGGCGCCAGCACCGAAGGCTTCGTCGAAATGCTTGCGGATTTGGGCGCCCGCAACGCTCTTGCCGATATTGGCGGCGA
>JANLWG010000078.1:0-2335 GCA_031364405.1 Hyphomicrobiales bacterium | reverse complement strand
GAGGCCCGTAGGCGGCAAAGTGGCCCTGCGGGCTACCAACCCACCACATTGCGGTGGAAACGCAGCCACGGACCCTCCTGTTCGATTTAAAAGCCTATTGTATACTTATGATCCTAAATCAGACAAAAACGCCGGAAGCTTGGGGCTTCCGGCATAGTTCCAGGGAGTAAACAAAAAACCGATCAGACGGAGTAGTACATATCGAATTCGACCGGATGCGGGGTCATGCGGTAGCGGACCTGTTCTTCCTGCTTGAGGTCGAGGTAGCTGTCGATCTGGTCCTTGCTGAACACCTGGCCCTTGAGCAGGAACTCGTGGTCGGCTTTGAGACTGTCGATGGCTTCCTGCAAGCTGCCGCACACGGTCGGCACTTGTTTCAGTTCGGCGGGCGGCAGGTCGTAGAGGTTCTTGTCCATCGCCTCGCCCGGATGGATTTTGTTGGCGATGCCGTCAAGCCCCGCCATCAAAAGGGCGGCAAAGCACAGATAGGGGTTGGCGGCGGGATCGGGGAAACGCACCTCGACGCGCTTGGCCTTGGGATTGCTGGTGTGTGGAATGCGGCACGAGGCCGAACGGTTGCGCGACGAATAGGCCAGCAGCACGGGAGCCTCATAGCCCGGCACCAGGCGCTTGTAGGAGTTGGTCGAGGGATTGGTGAAAGCGTTGCAGGCCTTGGCATGCTTGATGACGCCGCCGATGAAGTAGAGGCAGAGTTCGGACAAATCAGCGTACTGATTACCCGCCATCATCGGCTTGCCATCCTTCCAAATTGAGAAGTGGCAATGCATGCCCGAACCATTGTCGCCGAAGATGGGCTTGGGCATGAAGGTCGCCGTCTTGCCGTAGGCGTGGGCCACGTTGTGGATCACGTATTTGTAAATCTGCATCTCGTCGGCGGTGCGGACGAGAGTGTTGTATTTCATCCCGAGCTCATGCTGGGCCGAGGCCACCTCATGGTGGTGTTTTTCAACCGTCACCCCCATTTCGCCCATCACCGACAGCATTTCCGAACGCATGTCCTGGGCTGAATCCATCGGGTTCATCGGAAAGTAGCCGCCCTTGGTGCGCATCCGGTGGCCCATGTTGCCGGTCTCGTATTCGCGGTCGGAGTTGCTGGGGAATTCAATCGAGTCGAGCTTGAAGCCGGTATTGTAGGGGGTGGAGGCAAAGCGCACGTCGTCGAAGATGAAGAATTCGGCTTCCGGGCCCACATACACCGT
Organism: Hyphomicrobiales bacterium; assembly: GCA_031364405.1. Lineage (GTDB taxonomy): Bacteria > Pseudomonadota > Alphaproteobacteria > Rhizobiales > Aestuariivirgaceae > Aestuariivirga. The sequence goes on along the minus strand of JANLWG010000078.1, from coordinate 1,115 downwards.
ATCGCCAACCTTGGTCTGCTTGAGGAAGGCCTCGGCGCGCTTGGCGATCATCCGGGGATCGCGGTTATAACCTTCACCAGTACCGGGCTCAAGAATGTCGCAGAACACCGCCATGGTGGTCTGGGCGTAGAATGGGTCCATGTGGGCGGAGGAGGGATCGGGCATCAGCACCATGTCGGATTCATTGATGGCCTTCCAGCCGGAAATCGACGAGCCGTCGAACATTAGCCCGTCGGCCCAGGCATCCTCGCCCATCTGCGACACATCCATGGTGAGATGCTGCATCTTGCCACGCGGATCGGTGAAGCGCAGGTCGACGTATTTGACCTCCTTGTCCTTCATCATCTTCATCACGCCTGCGGCGTCCAACGGCTTGGTCATGGTTGTTGTCCTCTTTGATTGGGATTTGTGTTTAGAGCGCGTCCGGACCGGATTCCCCGGTACGGATGCGGATGGCTTGCTCGACGTTGGAAATGAAAATCTTGCCGTCGCCGATGCGCCCCGTACGCGCCGCGTTCTGGATGGCCTCGATCGCCCGGTCGACGAATTCATCGGCCAGCACCACTTCGATTTTCACCTTGGGCAGGAAGTCGACGACATATTCAGCGCCGCGATAAAGCTCGGTGTGGCCCTTCTGCCGCCCGAAGCCCTTGGCCTCGGTAACGGTGATGCCTTGCAAGCCCACTTCCTGGAGCGCCTCTTTCACTTCATCAAGCTTGAACGGCTTGATGATGGCTTCGATCTTTTTCATGTCCGATTTCTGCCTCGCGTTAATGTATTCCCGCGATTGCACGGGCCGTGCCAGAATAGTGTGTGAATAATTTCAATGGCTTGGCGGAGAATGCCAAAAGTTAATGCCGAGTTGCTGCCGAAGATTTGTGCAGTTAGCCGCATTATTGGGCAATGGACAGATGTTGCAATTCTTGGAAAATTGCCATAAATAAAGATAATGACAGAGAATCAAGAAGTGGCATTATTATCATGACTGACAATGGTTTTGCTGAAGGTGCGACCGGAAAGTTGGAAGCGTCCGCTGGGGAACAGAACTGGTGGCGCCTGAAAGTGGCGCCCAATGGCCGCGTGGTTATCCCCGCCGCGGCCCGTGCCGCCATGGG
>JANLWG010000154.1:0-1869 GCA_031364405.1 Hyphomicrobiales bacterium | reverse complement strand
CCCTTGTCGCGCTTGGCGGCGACCACGATCTGGCCCATGCGGCGCTCGAGATCGGCAATCGATGTGGAAAGACAAAGGATCGCCATGATCTCGGAAGCCACCGTGATGTCGAAACCGGCTTCACGGGGATAGCCATTGGCCACCCCGCCCAATGAGCAGACGATTTCGCGCAGCGCCCGGTCGTTCATGTCCATCACCCGGCGCCAGGTGACGCGGCGGGTGTCGATGCCCAGCTCATTGCCCCAATAGATGTGATTGTCGATCATCGCCGACAAAAGATTGTGCGCCGAGGTGATGGCGTGGAAGTCGCCGGTGAAATGCAGGTTGATGTCTTCCATCGGCACGACCTGGGCATAACCGCCGCCAGCCGCACCGCCCTTCATGCCAAAGCACGGCCCAAGCGAGGGCTCGCGCAGTGCGATCATCGCGCGTTTGCCGATACGGTTGAGACCATCTCCGAGCCCCACCGTCGTCGTCGTCTTGCCTTCGCCTGCCGGTGTGGGGTTGATGGCGGTGACCAGAATGAGCTTGCCGTCCTTCTTCTTGGCCAGCGTATCGATATAGTCGAGATGCACCTTGGCCTTGGTGTGGCCATAGGGAATCATATCCTTTTCCGGGATGCCCAAACCACGGCCCACCTCCATGATCGGTTTCATCTTGGCTTGGCGGGCGATCTCGATATCGCTCTTGACGATCATGGCTGCTCCTTGGGGATGATACTGTGGTGGGCCGCGCGTACCATAATGGCGGGGTACAAGGAAAGGATTTCCCGACCGACATGATTGGGCGGATTTCGACCTGCCCCCTGGCCGCTGCAACATTGCCGGGCTATGAAGGCCGATGCGCAATTTTCAAGAACCGGGCCGCTCCGCCGCTTACGGGGCCAATGGCATGGCGGCCACATCCTGTCCGCTGGCCACCCTTGCCGCCATCGATGTGCTGCGGGCGGGCGGCAATGCGGTGGATGCCGCTGTCACCGCCTCCGCCGTGCTCTGCGTCGTTGAACCTGCGATGACCGGCATCGGCGGCGATTGTTTTGCCCTGGTGGGATTGCCCGATGGCCGCGTCAAGGGACTCAACGGTTCGGGCCGGGCATCACTCAAGGCCGATGCCGGCTGGCTCAAGACTTCTGGCCTCACTGAAATCGCCAGCCGCGGCATTCACTCGGTAACCGTGCCGGGTGCTGTCGATGCCTGGGACCAGCTGCTCAAGGCCCATGGCACCATGACGCTCGGCGATTGCCTGGGCCCAGCCATCCGCCTGGCCGAGGCCGGTGTGCCGGTTACCCCGCGTGTGGCCTTCGACTGGCCCAAGATTGCGCCATTTCTCCAAGCTGACGAGGGTGGCCGCATGCATTACCTGAAAGACGGACGCAGCCCAAAGGCGGGCGAAACCATGGCCTATCCCGTATTGGCGAAAACTTTGCGCATTATCGCCGCCGGGGGCCGTAATGCCTTCTACGAAGGCGAGATCGCCGCCGATATTGTCGGCCATTTGGCCAAACGCGGCTCGCTATTGACGCTTGAGGATTTTGCCCACAACAAATCCACCTGGGTCAGCCCCATATCAACCGGTTTTGCTGGCCACGAGGTGATGGAAATACCGCCCAGCGGGCAAGGACTGACGGCACTGATTGCCCTCAACATTCTCGGTCACTTCGGGTTGAAGCGTTATGACCCCGCCAGCCCCGAGCGCCATCACCTCGAAATCGAGGCGCTGAAACTTAGTTGGGAATTGCGCAACCGCCACATCGCCGATCCGGATTTCGCCGCTGTGCCGGTAGCCGAACTGCTCGATGCCAGGACCTCGGCGAAACTTGCGGGCCTCATTGACATGGACAGCGCCCTCGATGTGAAAATAGCCCTCCCG
>JANLWG010000144.1:0-19812 GCA_031364405.1 Hyphomicrobiales bacterium | reverse complement strand
GCGCCTTCCTGGTATCACCCGGGCCGCTCCGGCACCATTCAGATGGGGCCGCAGAACAAGCTTGCCCATTTTGGCGAAATCCATCCGCGCATTCTGGCGGCCATCGATGTGAAGGGGCCGCTGGTTGCTTTTGAAGCGGTGCTCAACGCCATTCCCGGCGCCAAGTCCAAGAGCGCCACGCGCGCTGCATTGAATGTTTCCGGTCTCATGCCGCTGACGCGCGACTTCGCCTTCGTCGTCGATGATGGGGTCGAGGCGGAGAAATTGGTGAAAGCCGCCAAGGGCGCCGACAAGGCGCTGATTTCGGAAGTGAATGTCTTTGATGTGTTTAAGCTCGAAGGCGCCAAAAAATCGCTGGCGATTGAAGTCACGCTCTCGCCGCGCGATAAGACGCTCACTGACGAGGAAATAGAAGCGGTCTCCGCCAAGATCGTCGCGATGGTTCAGAAGGCAACGGGCGGAACACTACGAAGCTAGAGGGGGCTGATATGGCCAAGGCGAAACCGGCTGACGTGCGCAAGGCTCTCGCGGCTCTTGCTGCCCATCGCAAGAAGGGCGCTCCCACTGACATGCGGAGCGCCTTCGCCCGCGATCCCAAACGGTTTGCAGATTTCTCCGCGAAGACCGGCGATGTTTTGCTCGACTATTCGAAGTGCGCGGTGAATGCCCGCACCATGAAGTTGTTGCTGGAACTGGCCAGGGCGGCAAACGTGGCGGTCAAGCGCGACGCCATGTTCGCTGGCGCAATCATCAACACTACCGAAACCCGCGCCGTGTTGCATACGGCTTTGCGTAACCGCTCCAATACACCGGTCATGGTCGATGGCCGCGATGTGATGCCAGATGTGAATGGCGTGCTCGCGGCGATGAAGCGGTTCGCTGTTGAAATACGCGCCAGCAAAATGACCGACGTGGTGAACATCGGTATTGGCGGCTCGGATCTGGGGCCCGCTATGGCCACGCTGGCGCTGGCGCCCTACCACGATGGCCCGCGCCTGCATTACGTCTCGAATGTCGACGGCGCGCATATTGCAGATACGCTGAAAACCCTCAACCCCGGGACCACGCTGTTTCTCATCGCGTCAAAAACCTTCACCACCATCGAGACCATGACCAATGCGCGTTCAGCGCGAAAATGGATAGCGGAGAAACTCGGCGAAGCCGCAGTTGGCGCACATTTTGCGGCGATCTCCACGGCCATCGACAAGGTGAAAGCCTTCGGTATCGACGAGTCGCGCATCTTTGGTTTCTGGGATTGGGTGGGCGGGCGTTACTCCATCTGGTCGGCCATCGGCCTGCCGCTGATGATCGCCATTGGTGCTGATAATTTCGGCCGCTTCCTTGCTGGCGGCCATGCCATGGACAAGCATTTCCGCGAAACACCTGTTCTCCAAAATCTTCCCATGCTCATGGGCCTGTTGGGCGTGTGGCATCGCAATGTCTGCAATTACCCGTCGCGCGCCATCATTCCCTATGACCAGCGGCTGTCGCGCTTTCCCGCTTATTTGCAACAGCTCGACATGGAATCGAATGGCAAGCGAGTGAAACAGGATGGCTCCATGGTGAAGACCGCGACCGGACCCCTCGTATGGGGCGAGCCCGGCACCAATGGCCAGCATGCCTTTTTCCAGCTGCTGCACCAGGGCACTGATATCATTCCCGTCGAGTTCCTCATCGCCGCTGAACCCCATGAAACTGGCATGGCTGAGCATCACACATTGCTGATCGCCAATTGCCTGGCGCAATCGCAGGCCTTGATGAAAGGCCGCACCTTGAAAGAGGCAGAGGCCCAGCTCCTCGCTATGGGCAAGGGCAAAGCTGATGTAAAACGTCTCGCGCCGCACCGGGTGTTCGCCGGCAATCGCCCGGCACTGACACTTGCCTACAAGAAACTCGACCCGTTCACTCTCGGCCGGTTGATTGCGCTTTATGAGCACCGCGTCTTCGTTGAAGCGGCGATCTGGGACATCAACGCTTTCGACCAGTGGGGTGTGGAACTCGGCAAGGAGCTGGCCACCGGCCTGCAGCGCGTTGTCGAAGGCAAGGCTTCAACCGCCGGTCTTGACTGTTCGACCGCTGGTCTCGTCGCCTATCTGCGCAAGCTTGGTTAGAAAGCCGTGTCGTCCATCTCCATCACCGCGGCCGCACCCGCCATGATGGCGCCATGGAGTCCGGCCGTTTGCGGCAGGATGCGCTGCACGTAGAAGCGCGCGGTGGCGATCTTGGCGCGGTGGAAATCATCATTGCGCTTGGGCAATGAAGCCTCGGCCATCAGGGCCCAGAGATAGCCAAGGCTGGTCAGTCCAAAGAGCCTGAGATAATCCACCGCCGCCGCTCCGGTTTCTTCGGGATTGTTTGCGGCGTTTTTAATGATTGTGGCGGTAGCTTCCCGCAGGAGGCTCAGCGCCGCCCCGAGGGGCCTGGTAAACTCAGCAAGCTCGTGGTTTAACCGCCGCCCAAGAACATGGGCTTCGATCGGATTTGCGAACGCTGCAAACGCCTGTCCGCCATCCAGCACCACTTTGCGGTAAAGTAGATCCATGGCCTGTACCCCGTTGGTGCCCTCGTAGATCTGGGCGATGCGGGCATCGCGCACCAATTGTTCCTGGCCATTGGCGCGGATATAGCCATGACCGCCAAGAATCTGCATGCCCAGATTGGTCGCTTCACTGCCGCTATCGGTGAGGAAGGCCTTCACCACCGGTGTGAGCAACGCCACCTGGGATTCCGCAGCACTGCGAATGGTTTCGTTGGGATGGCGCTCCGACACGTCGAGCCACTGCGCCGTCCACAACGAAAGCGCCCGGCAGCCTTCGATCAGTGCTTTCTGCGTCATCAGCATGCGCCGCACATCGGGGTGCACGATGATCGGGTCGGCGGGCATCGAAGCATTCCTGGGTCCGCGCGGGGCACGGCCCTGCAGCCGCTCGCGCGCATAGGCAACGGCATTCTGGTACGAGGCTTCGGCCGCCGCGAGGCCCTGAATGCCCACCGCGATGCGCTCGGTATTCATCATCGCGAACATGGCCTTGAGGCCGTGGTGCGGCTCGCCAACCAGCCAGCCTGTGGCACCGTCGAAATTCATCACGCAGGTGGAGCAGCCATGGATACCCATCTTTTCCTCGAGCGCACCGCAGGACACGCTGTTGCGCGCACCGAGCGAATGATCGTCCTTCACCAGAAACTTGGGCACCAGGAAAAGGCTGATGCCCTTGGTGCCCTTCGGCGCATCGGGCAGGCGCGCCAGCACCAGATAGATGATGTTGGGCGTGAGGTCATGTTCGCCCGCGGAAATGAACATCTTGGTGCCGGTTATGCCATATGAACCATCGGCGCGCGCCACCGCCGCGGTCCGCAGCAGGCCGAGGTCGGTGCCGCTATGAGGCTCGGTCAGGCACATCGAACCCGTCCATTCACCGCTGGCGAGACGGTCGATGTAGAGGTGCTTCTGCTCGGCACTGCCAAAATGCTTGAGCGCCACATAGGCACCACGGGTGAGGCCGGGATAGAGGCTGAACGATAGATTGGCCGCCCCCATCATTTCCTCGACCACAACATTGATCAGATGCGGCATGCCCTGGCCGCCGTGTTCTGGATCGCAGGTAAGGGCGGGCCAGCCGCCATCGCGGAAGATGCGGTAGGCTTCCTTGAACCCGGTTGGCGTGCGGACGACGCCGTTTTCCAGGGTGCAACCCTCCTCATCGCCGGTTTGGTTCAGTGGAAAGATCACCTGTTCGGCAAATTTGGCGGCTTGCTCGAGGACCGGCGTCACCACATCCTCGGTGAACTCATCAAAGCCCGGAAGCTTCATGTGTCCGGCGGCATCGAAAACTTCATAGAGGCAAAAATGGTAATCACCGAGCGGCGCCCTGTAACTTGGCATAGTCAGTTCCTCAACGGCTTTGCGGTTTCAAGCATGTGTTCGATGCGGGCAATCGTCTGCGGTGTGCGGGCGAGCTTCATAACCCCGGCGCGCTCAAGTGCCAGCATCGTTGCTTCAGTAGTGCCGCGGGTAATATCGGTCTCGCCGCCCGAGAGAACCGTTGCCAGGGCTGTCGCCACCATCATGTCATGGCTGCTTGCCTTGCCCTGCTTGGCGAAACTCCGGGCGGCAATTTCAAGTGCGGCGCGTGCTGAAGCTCCTGGCAAGGTGAAACTGGTTTTCTCCGGCGGATGATACCCCGTCACCATCGACAAGGCCCGGGCGCGTGCGTCGGCCAACAGGCGGGCGCGGTTCATTGTGATGCCGTCAGTTGCCTTGAGAAAATGAAGCGCACGGGCGTGGACCGCGGATTTCGACACCATGGCCATCGAGATAATTTCAAAGGTCTTCATAATGGCGGGCATCGGACCTCTCGGCAGCTTCCTGCTGGCTTGCCAGCGCGACAAGAGTTCACCGCAACCGCCCCAGGCGGGAAGAATACCGACGCTGGTTTCGACCAGCCCCGCGTAACACTCGGCATGGGCCTGAACAGCGGAGCAATGCAGCAGCAATTCGCAACCGCCGCCCACCGCCAACCCGGCCACTGCGGCGACACTCGGGAACGCTGCGTATTTCAACCGCTTGAATGTCTGCTGCCCCAACTCGACAACCGCCTCAAGTTGTTTCCAGTCCCCGGCCCGTGCCGGTGCCAGCAGTGCGCGGAGATTGACTCCCGCCGAGAAATTTGTGGCATCGCTGTAAATCACCATGGCTCGTTGATATTTGACTACATGATCAATGCTGCGATTGAGCAATTCGAATGCATCGGCATCGAGGGTGTTTAACTTGGTGTTCAGCTCGAAGCAGGCGGCGCCATCTCCCAGATTCCACAACGTGGCAGATTGATTTTTGAGGATCGGCGCCGCGGCAGCCTTGATGTCAGCCAGCAGCAGTGTGCCTTCAGGGCGGGGAATCGCGGCATGTATTCCATCCAACGTAAGCGCCGACCGTCCGCGATAGAAACCGCGGTTAGCCGCCGCCGCGAGTATCGGCGCTGCCGGCAGGCCTGCTGTGTTCAACAACGTGCCGAATTTGGCCGCCCCGATGCGGTCGATGAGTTCGAATGGCCCCCACGTCCAATTATAACCAAGCCGCATGGCCTCGTCGATGGAATGAATATCATCGGCGGCATCGCCCACCAGCAGTGCCGCGTAGGCCAGGGTCTTCAGCATCACTGCCCCAGCATAGCGGCCAAGCCGGCTATCCTCGGTGATCAGCGAAACCTGCGGGTCAACATGGATTGACTTTGCCGCATGATATTCGCCGGTCACCAGATCGATCGCCTCCTTGCGCTTTCCCTGTTCGCGGTTGATGCGGTAAAATCCACCCTTGCCTTTTCGTCCAGTCAGACCTTGCGCAATCATTCCATCGACGAACGGCAGCGCCACATTCACGCTGTGAAAAAGATCGTCTTTCTCCAGCGCCCGCGCCAGACTGGCATTGACATGGGGCATGAGGTCGATGCCGACCAGATCGAGCAAACCGAAAACGCCAGTCCGGGGAATGCCGAAGGGCTTACCCATCACCGCGTCGGCCTCTTCAACGCTGATGCCTTGTTCGAAGGCCGTGGCGATGGCTGACTGCATCCAAAAGCAACCGAGGCGGTTGGCGATGAAGCCGGGCCGGTCCTTGCAATGAACGATACTCTTGCCGAGCCTGACATCGGCGAATTTCGCAACCATCTCGACCGCCGGGCCGCTGGTCTCGGGTCCCGCGACGATTTCAAGCAACCGCATGTAGCGTGGCGGATTGAAGAAATGGGTGATCAGGAAATCGCGGCGGAAGGCGGCACTTGACCGAGCCACGAGATCGGCCAGCGGAATCGTCGAAGTGTTCGAGGACACAATGGCATCGGCGTGCTTGTGGGCGGCGATCCTTGCATAGAGCGAACGCTTTATTTCAAGCTTTTCGACGATGGCTTCGACAATCCAGTCACACGGCGAAATCCTCGCGAGGTCTTCCTCGATGCTGCCTGTCGATATCAGTCTGGCGGCTTCCGGCGTCATCAAAGCCTGGGGCTCGGCGCGCAGTAATTTCTCCACGGCTTCGGCGGCGATCTGGCGCGAGACATCAAGCAGCACGACCGGCACGCCGGCATTGGCGATGTGCGCGGCGATGCCAGCTCCCATGACACCGGCGCCGATCACCGCGGCTTTACGGATTTCCCGCATCAGCAAGCTTCCAAAACGGTGGCGATGCCCTGTCCGCCGCCAATGCACTGGGTCGCCAAGGCGTATCTCTTGTCATGCTGGCGCAGCAACGAGGCAGCCTTGCCGGTGATACGGGCTCCACTAGCACCCAGCGGATGGCCAAGCGCGATGGCGCCACCATCGAGATTGACCAGGGTCTCGTCGAACCCCAACTCGCGCAAGCAGGCGATGGCCTGGGCCGCGAAGGCTTCGTTGATCTCGACGATGCCGATGTCCTTGACTTGAAGTCCGGCGCGGGCCAACGCCTTGCGCGATGCGCCAACCGGTCCCATGCCCATGATATCGGGATCGCAGCCCGAGACGGCGATGCTTCTGATCGTTGCCAGCGCTTTGAGACCTTTGCGCCTGGCATAACCGTCACTGCAAACGAGCACGGCGGCGGCACCGTCGGTCAGCGGTGAGGACGTGCCCGCTGTCACCGTGCCATTGGCCTGGAAGGCCGGATTGAGCCCCGCCAGGATTTGCCGGGTTGTATCGGGGCGGATGCAACCATCGGTCCTGGTTTCAGCGATGGCTACGATTTCGGCCGCGAAGTCCGCCGCCGCCGCCTTGTGGTGCGAACCCGCGGCGAATGCCTCCTGATCGGCACGGCTCACCTTGAAGCGCCGCGCCACATTTTCCGCCGTATCGCCCATGCCGATGTAGGCACCGGGCAATTCCGCCGCGAGGTGGGGATTGGGCAATGGGTTGAAGCCCATCATCGGCACCCGCGTCATGCTCTCGACACCGGCACAGATGAAGACGTCGCCCGCGCCCATCTTGATCGCGCCGGCAGCCGAATGGATCGCCTGCATCGAGGAGCCGCAGAACCGGTTGATGGTGACACCACCCACCGATTGCGGCAGGCCCGCCAGAAATACCACGAGGCGCGCCATGTTGAGGCCCTGTTCGCCCTCCGGAAATGCACAGCCGAGAAGCAGGTCCTCGATATCGGAGGGCTCGGCAATATTGCGGATGACCAGTTGCTTGACCACTTCCGCCGCAAGATCGTCGGGCCTTACGCCAGCCAGCGCTCCCTTGCGGGCCGGTGTAAAGGGCGAACGCTGATAATCCACGATGACGGCATCGGACATGCAGGCCTCCAAATCATGAGGAGCCATTCAAGACGCTTACGTCAAAGGACGCAATGGCGAAGCGTTACCGCGGGTTCAGCACTCGACCACATTGACGGCGAGGCCACCGGTCGAAGTTTCCTTGTAGCGCTCACTCATGTCGATGCCGGTTTGGCGCATGGTCTCGACGCAATTGTCCAGCGGCACGAAATGCGCGCCATCGCCACGCAGCGCCAGCGAAGCCGCCGTCACCGCCTTCACCGCGCCAAAAGCATTGCGTTCGATGCACGGCACTTGAACCAAGCCGCCGACCGGATCGCAGGTCATGCCAAGGTGATGTTCGAGAGCGATTTCGGCGGCGTTCTCAACTTGCTCATTGGTGCCGCCAAGAGCCGCGCACAGACCCGCCGCGGCCATTGCGGAAGCCGAACCCACCTCGCCTTGGCAGCCGACTTCGGCTCCCGAGATCGAAGCATTGTGCTTGATGATACCGCCGATCGCCGCGGAGACCAGAAGAAAAGTGCGGATGCCCTTGTCGTCGGCTCCCACACAATGGTCGAGATAATAGCGGATGGTTGCGGGCATGACGCCGGCCGCACCGTTGGTGGGCGCTGTCACCACTTTGCCGCCCGCGGCGTTCTCCTCGTTCACCGCCATGGCATAGACCGAGAGCCAGTCCATCACCCGGTGCGGCTGGATCGAATTGCCGCCCTGTTCTTCTTTCAACTGCCGCAGGATTTCCGGGGCCCGCCGCCTGATCTTCAATCCGCCGGGCAGCGTGCCACCCTGGCTGAGGCCGCGGTTCATGCACGCGTTCATGGCTTGCCAGATGCGGTCGAGGCCGCTGTCAAGAGCCTGATCGCCCATCGCCACCGTCTCGTTGGCGCGTTTCATTTGAGCAATGGTGAGACCGGAAGCCTTGCCCATCGCCAGCATCGCCGCAGCCGTTGAAAATGGATAGGGCACATCGAGCTTTGGCTTCATCGCGGCCTTGTCCTGGTTCAGTGCCGCCAGGTACTCGGCCTCGCTTTGCACGAAACCGCCGCCAATCGAATAGAACGTCTCGGCCAGCAGTGTGTTGTTGTCGTCGTCGAGAATACGGAACACCATGCCGTTGGAGTGACCGGCAAGGGCAGGGCCATAGTCGAAGATCACATCGCGCCCCGGATCGAATTGCAGAACATTACCGCTCGCCAGCTTGATCTTGCCGCGCGCCATCATTTCAGCCTGAACCTTGTCGACACGATTGGGATCAATACCCTCGGGAGTTTCGCCAGCCAGGCCCAACACTACGGCGCGGTCGGTGCCGTGGCCCTTGCCGGTGAAAGCGAGGGAACCATGAAGCCTGACCGTGAGCCGTCCGGCATGGGGCAGCGACATGGCGCCGGCCTTATCGAGAAACCGCCGGGCGGCGATCATCGGACCCACCGTGTGGGAACTCGATGGGCCGATGCCGATCTTGAACAATTCAAAGACGGAAAGAAACATGGTTCACCTTCAATCACCGATGGCCGAAGAAAGCTTAGCCCAGTCTGACCGATTTTAGCCCAGATACGTCACCGGAGCCCAAATACGGCCAGAAGCCGATAGTGAGTAAGCGCCTTCCTATTTGACCAGTTGCGCCACCAACGCCTGGATGAGGCGCGGCAGATCGTAGGGAAAGCGCGCGGTGATCAGATTGCCGTCGACAACGCAAGGCTCGTCGAGCACGGTGGCCCCCGGCATTCTCCCGATCGATCTGGATATTCCATACCGCCGTCGCCCGTTCGCCCTTCAGCATCCGGGCGCTGACCATCACCCATTGGCCATGGCAGACGGCGCAGGTGGGATTGCCGGCCGCATGCATGTCGCGCAGGACGTCTTGCGCCAGCTTGTCAGCCCGCAGGAAATCCGGATTCCAGCAGCCGCCGGGCACGATTACCGCGTCGTAATCGGCCACTTTCGCCTGATCGAGATAGCGGTCGATTTTCAACCAGCCGGCATTCTCCATCAGGCGGACGGCCAGCACATGGGTTCCGGCAAGGGGAGGAAAGCGCAACCCCAGAGTTGGCGGGAATTCACCGATGCGGGGCGAGACGATATGCACCGTGGCGCCATGCCCGGTCAGCCAGCGCATGGAACCGGTGATTTCGACTTCTTCCACGCCATTGGCGCAGCAGACTGCGATCCGCTTGCCTTTCAGCAAATCAGGATTCGAAGGCGGATCAAACAGGAACCGGTTGAGTTCACGGTTGAGATCGCCATCGGCGGTGGCCAGAAGTTCGGTCGAAATCGACGGTACCGGCGAGGGCGACATATACTGCTGCATGCGGGCCAACGCTGCATTCTGTACCGGCATGGGGCTTTGGGGCTTGTTCATGGCGGCCTCCTGATTGGATGCGTGTGCCCATACAGCCTGTCACCATTTGAAGTATTCGTCCAGCGGCTCCCAACCGTTGACCGCCGCGCCTGAACCAACTACGACCAGCATCATCCAACAGTCTGAATGAAGAGGGGCAATGCCCGTCGTTCTGCTCGGCGTGTTCGCGGCCCTGTGCTGGTCTGTCCACGATCTTTTCGCAAGAAGCCTGGCCGTCCGCATCGGCCCGTTCCGCATGGCCATGCTGGTGATGCTTGCCGGTGGCCTGCTGTTGACCGGTTTTGTAATATCAGACGGAACGGTGTGGACTGCATCGCGGTCAGCGCTGTTGCTTTCAGTCGGTTTGGGAATCGCCTACGGCGTCGGTGTGGGCGGATTGTTCAAGGCCTTCAGCCTCGGCCCCGTGTCGATCGTGGCGCCATTGACCGCGGCCTATCCGGTGCTGGTGTTACTGTGGGGTTTCGCCAATGGACTACAGCCCACGGCTTTGCAGTGGGCTGCAACTGGGGTGACGGTTGCGGGCGCTGTGGTTATGGCGCGTGCCAGCGGTGATGACAACGCCGCCCATGCGCTGGAGAAGGGCAAGCTCCCGATGCTGTTGTTCTTCTGCATTCTCGCGAGCCTGGGCTATGCAGTGGCTGTCATTCTCGGCCAGAATGCCGCCGTGGCCATGGGCGAAGTCGAGGCCGCGTGGATATCACGGCCCGTGGCCCTGCTATCGCTGCTGCCGTTCCTTGCCAGAGAGAAGGCGCCAGCGCGTATGTGGCCGCGCCATTGGATTGGAATAACCGTCATGGGTACGCTTGACGTGTTGGGTCTGGTCGCCGTCAACGCATCGGGCCATCTTCCGGGACGGGAGTTCGCGGCCATCGGCATTTCGGCCTATGGCGCCATTGCCGCTATACTCGCCATGGTGTTTCTGCGGGAAAAAGTTTCAGCGCGACAATTGCTGGGAATAGCCTTGATCGCGGGAGGCGTTGCAACTCTGTCGGTTTCCCAATAGCCTTGAAGTCATGAGCGATACACCGAACCGCTGGAAACGCTACGCCGACTGGGATGAGCGGCCCTTAAGGCTCGACAAGTTTGCCGCCGAGGATGCCGCCAACGGCTTTTCGGCTTTTTCCAGCCCGGCTGATCCCAAACCAGGAATTACCATTGCCGGAGGCCGCATCGCCAGCATGGACGGCGTGCTGGAACACGACTTCGACATGATCGACCGCTTCATCGCCCGCCATCACATCGATCCGGACATGGCGGTTGAAGCCATGGCGATGGATTCTGGGCTGGTGGCGCGCATGCTGGTCGATATGAACGTGCCGCGCCAAACCCTGGTGCGCCTCGCCCATGGCATGACGCCGGCCAAGCTTGCCCAGGTGGTGTCCCATCTCAACGCGCTCGAAATCGCCTTTGCCTATTCCAAGATGCGGGCCCGCAAGACACCGGGCAACCAGGCCCATGTAACCAATGCCAAGGACGATCCTCTGCAGCTTGCAGCCGATGCCGCAACCGCCGTTGCCTTTGGTTTCGACGAGATCGAGACCACCATGCGCGTCTCGCGCAATGCCTGGTCCAATGCGGTGGCCTGTGCGGTGGGTGGAGCCGTGGGGCGCTGGGGCACGCTGTTCCAGTGTTCGAGCGAGGAAGCCGAAGAACTGCGCATCGCCATGGCCGGCTTTACCTCCTATGCCGAAACCGTGTCGGTCTACGGCACCGAAAAAACCTTCATCGACGGCGACGATACGCCATGGTCGAAAGCCTTCCTCGCCGCTGCCTATGCCTCGCGCGGCATCAAGATGCGCTGCACCTCGGGGGCCGGTTCGGAATTGCTCATGGGCTTCCACGAGTCGAAGTCGCTGCTCTATCTTGAGGCCCGCTGTCTGTGCCTGCAGCGCGGCATGGGCGTGCAGGGCACCCAGAACGGCGGCATTGATGGCGCCCCCCTCACCGCCACTATGCCCGGCGGCGTGCGCGAATTAATGGCGGAAAACCTGATCGCCGTGTGGCTCGATCTCGAATGCGCCTCGGGCAATGACGCGCGCTCGACCGAGTCTGAAATCCGGGTTGGCGCCAAGATCCTGCCGTTTCTCATCGCCGGCTCCGATCTCATCTGTTCGGGCTTTGGCTCCATTCTCAAATACGACAACTCCTTCAATCCCTCCCTGCTCAATGGCGAGGAGATGGAAGACTATCTCGTGCTGCAACGGGACTTCGAGGCCGATGGGGGACTGACGCCGCTGCCCGAGTCCCGGGCACTCGATCTCAGAAGCCGTGCCGTCGAGGCCTTGGCTGCTGTCTATGAAGAACTGGGTCTGGCGGCACCAACCGCCGACATGAAGCAAAGCGTGGTGGTGGCATCGGGTTCCGACGATACGCGGAGTTTTGTTCCGCGCGATGTGGCCTTGATCAGTGAACAGATCAAGGCGCGCGGCATCACGGTGATCGATGTGATCAAGGCGCTGGCCAAACACGGATACGGCGAGGAGGCGGGCAATCTGCTCAATGTGGTGAAGCTGCGGGTCTCCGGCGATTATCTGCAAACCTCCGCCATGGTGCGGGCTGGCAAGATTGTCAGCGCCATCAACGATCCCAATGATTATCTCGGCCCCGGCTCGGGTTATCGTGTATCGGAAAGCCGCCGCCTCGAACTCAATTCCATTCGCGACGTACTCGACCAGAAGGAAGTGCTGCGCTCGGAGGCCATGCACGAGAAAGAAGAAGCCAGGCGCATCCAGTATCGCGTTATCGGCACCGCGAATCCGAGTGGCGATGGCTCCGATATTGTGATCGGCATCAGCCCGGCCTTCGGCCTCAAGCTGTTCCAGACCACCGGCGGTCATCGCCTGTCGGATGTGCTCGCCCACATGACCCGAGCCATCATCAAGCGCGGCCTCAAGCCCCGCATCGTGCGGTTTCACCATACCGCCGATACATCCTTCCTCGGCCTCTCGGCCGCACGCCTGGCTGGTTCTGGTATTGGCATCGGAATTCAGGCGAAAGGCACAGCGGTCATCCACCAGCGCGACCGGCTGCCCCACAACAATCTTGAACTATTCTCCAACGCACCGATCACCCGGCTTGAACACTACAAAGGTTTTGGCGCCAACGCCGCAGCCTATGCGCTGGGTGAAATGCCCGAGCCCGTGGTGGTGCCGACGCGCGGCGAGGCCATGGGTTCGCGCTACCACGCCCGCGTGGCGTTGATCTATGCCATTGAAACCGGATTGACCGAAGAAGGTGCCGCACCCGAAGAGATCGGCGTTACCTTTACCGGAGCCAAGTCATGACGCTCACCAGAACCGATTATCCGCTGGCCGAGACCAGGCCTGATCAGGTCAAGGGCAAACGCGGCAAGACTTTGGCTGAAATCACGCTGGATGCGGTGATCATCGGCAGCGTCACCATGGAGGATTTGCGCATCACGCCAAAAGCCCTCGAGGATCAAGCCGAGATCGCCCGCGCCGCCGGACGCCCCACCCTTGCGCTCAATTTCGAACGGGCCGCCGAACTGGTCGAGGTGCCGCAGGATGTCATCATGGCGGTCTATGAGCTGCTGCGTCCCGGACGTGCCGCATCCAAACAAATATTGCTCGATGCCGCCCGTGCCATGCGCGAGAGCCACGGGGCCGAGCGCATCGCCCGCTTCATCGAAGAAGCCGCCGCGACCTATGAGGAACGCGGCCTCTTCACCTTTCGTTACTGAGGACATTCCATGCCGTGGAAAACCGATTTTCGCTCCCTCTACTATGAGGGAGCGCCCGAACCCGGCGATATGGTGCTGCCGCCAAGGGAGACGGCGCTTCTCGTCATCGACGTGCAGAACACCTATCTCGAACGCCCCGATCGCGCTTCACTTGCCCCGGCAGAACAGCGCCACTTTGATTTATGGACGCCGTTCCATGAGCGCATGCACAAGTCGGTCATTCCGCGCACCGCCGAAATGTTGAAGTTGGCCAGACGCCACGGCATCGAATGCCTGTTCGCCCGCATCGCCTGCCATACCAGGGACGGGCGCGACCGTTCGTTGTCGCAGAAAATGCCGGGCTGGAACAATTTGCTGCTGCCCAAGGATGAGCGGCCCTCGCAGTTGGTTGAAGCCTTGCAGCCCATAGGCGACGAAATCACTGTTACCAAAACCACCGACTCAGCCCTGACTGGCACCAATCTTCGCCTCATCTTGCACAATCTCGGCATCAAACACGTCATCTGTTGCGGCATCTTCACCGACCAGTGCATCTCCTCGACGGTGCGCAGCCTGGCTGATGAAAGCTACAATGTCGTTGTTCTGGAGGACTGTTGCGCCGCAGCAACGGAAGCATTGCACCGCAAGGAACTCGAGATCATCAACATGATCTACTGTCACGTCATGTCGAGCGCCGAGCTGATCGCCATAATGGGCTTGGCAAACTAGCCGGATTAGACTTAAGTAGGGAGAAGTCCATGCGGCTCAACCTCCACGGCACAAGGAGGAATGGCAAGCTTGGGGGGAAGCGCAATAACAATCAAGGGAGGGCCACATGGCTAATAAGAGTGCAAGGGGCACTGTCATCAATATTTCCGGTGACAAGAATGTCAATAAACTTCAATCCAAAGCCGTGGGCCTCGTCGGGGTGCTGTTTTTGGCAGTCACGGGCGCTGCTCCCATGTCGGCCATGCTCGGCAACGTGCCATTTGCCGCTGGTTATGGCATTGGCAGTTACACGCCAGCGGCGTTCTTGCTGGCCACCATCGTTCTGACCGTTTTCTCGATCGGCTATGCCGCCATGGCAGCGCGGGTCTCGTCAGTTGGCGGGTTTTATTCTTTCATTTCCCAAGGTCTCGGCCGTGAAATCGGCATGTCGGCGGGCGTTACCTCGCTGGCCTGCTATTCGCTCTTCGAGGCCTCGCTGACCGGTCTCTTTGCCTTCTTCGGCAACAAATGGCTCAACGAACATTTTGGCATCAACGTTCCCTGGCTCGTGCTGGCGCTGGTAATGCTCGCCGTCATTGCCGTTCTGTCCTACCGTGATGTGAAGCTCTCGGTCAAGATTTTGGGCGCGGCGCTTGTTGCCGAAGTTGCCATCTTGGTCATCTTCGTGCTGGGTGTGGTGTTTGCCTCAAGTGGCACCCATTTTTCAGCCGAGGCGCTGAATGTGTTCAATGTCTACACGCCTTTGCCGGCCCAGACGGTTGGCACTTTAGCCATTCCCGCAGGTGCCGCTGCTGTCGGTATCTTCATGGCCTTCTGGTCATGGGTTGGCTTCGAAATGGCACCCAACTATGCCGAAGAGTCGCGCGACCCCAGACACATCGTTCCGCGCTCGCTGATGTATTCCGTCGTCGGCCTTGGAATCTTTTATGTGATCGTCAGCTGGTGCGCGGTTTCTGCCTATCCGACGGAAGCCGACATGGCAGCCAAGGCGTTTTCCGACGGTGTGAACTTCTTTCTCACACCCATCCAGCAGTTTGTTGGCAATTGGGCTTATGAGCTGATGTTCTTGCTGATCCTCACAAGCTCCTTTGCTTGCGGCATGGCGTTCCACAACACGGCCTCGCGCTACATGTATTCGCTGGGCCGCGAGGGTGTGTTGCCGCGCGCGGTTGCTGAAACCCACGACCACCACAAGAGCCCGCACAAGGCTTCTGCCGTGCAGTCGGTTCTGGCTGCAGTGTGGGTGGTGCTCTACGGTCTTGGTTATGGCTTCGATGATCCTTCAGGGCAGGCTTGGCTCGGCGTATACACGCTGTTTGCAGTTTTGGGCACTGGCCTCTTGTTGGTGTTGCAGGCGATCGTGTCTGTTGCCATCATCATGTGGTTCAAGAAGAATGGCGGCGGCAATGTGTTTACAACCATGGTTGCACCGGCGATTTCCTTCGTGGTGCAGATCTGGCTGGTCTACACGCTCATTGCCAATCTCGCCACCTTGGGCGGCACCAATGGCTTTGCCCAAAGCATTCCCTATGTGGGGCTTGCGATCATTGTCATCGGCCTGATCTGGGGTTTTGTGCTCAAGTCAAGCAATCCCACAGCCTTCAATAACATTGGCCACATGGTGAATGAAGACTGATATCCAATTACTGAACTAATGTGGGGGACAGCGGGCAACTGCTGTCCCCATTTTCAATTGCAGGGAGCAACCAGCATGTCAGCGTCACTCAAGGGCCGTTCGGTGCTTGTCACTGGCGGCAGCAAGGGCATCGGCAAGGGTATTGCCAGGGTGTTTGCGCAAGCCGGCGCCAAGGTTGCCATCGTGGCGCGTCAGGCTGGTCAGGCGGCCGCAGCGGCCACCGAAATCGGTCACGGCGCGTTTGGAGTTACCGGAGATGTAACTTCGCTGGCCAGCATGGAGGCGGCGGTCAAGGCTGTGGCGGAGAGAAGCGGCGGGCTCGACGTCATGTGCGCCAATGCCGGAATCTTTCCGCCCGCCAAGCTCGAAGACATGACATCCGAGCAATGGGACGAGGTGCTCGATACCAACCTCAAGGGCACCTTTCATTCGGTCAAGGCGGCCATCCCCTACCTGAAAAAGTCGAATCAGGGCCGCGTCATCATCACTTCATCGATCACCGGGCCGGTTACCGGCTTCCCGGGCTGGACCCACTATGGTGCATCGAAGGCGGGCCAGCTTGGCTTCATGCGCACCGCCTGCATTGAACTGGCGAAATACCGTATCACCGTCAACGCGGTTCTGCCGGGCAACGTCATCACCGAAGGGCTGGCCGGCATGGGCGAGGAATACCAGCGAACGATGACGGCTTCGGTTCCACTCGGGCGGCTCGGCACGGTGGATGAGGTGGGCTATGCCGCGCTCTATTTCGCCTCGAAGGAAGCCGGCTACGTGACCGGCCAGACCATCATCGTCGACGGTGGGCAGATCGTGCCGGAGAGCCTCGAGGCACTGGCTCAGGCATAGCGGCGCAAATACTCCTCGCACAATCCAACGGTTCCCTCCGTGTACGGAAGACCCATGGATTTGGCGAGATCGGTTTCCGCGTGCGAGCCGATCCAGGCGAGGATCAATAGACGCCGCAGCATGACAAAGGTCGGAATCTCCTCTTCATCGGCCTTGGGGAGATCGATGACCCGGCGATAGCCTTTCTTCCATGACTCGATGAGGCCCGGCACCTGCGGCTCGTGTTCGTAGAAGGATACCGGCGTTGCCGCGTCATACATGTACCAGCCAAAGCCGCAGTCGTCGAAATCGATGACCTTCACCTTCTTGCCGTCGATCAGCAGATTGGCCAGCCGCAGATCGCAGTGAATGAGACCGAAGCGGTCTGGCCCCTTGCCATAGACGGCGAGCCTCCTGCCGATCAGGTCGACGGTGCGGCCAAACAGCCTGGTCTTTTCCGCATCGACACCCATGCCATCGCGCCAGCGGCCCCAATGGGGCTTTACTTCACCAAGGCTTGTCTCGAAATCCCAGGTGTGGCGCTCGAACCACTGGGGCCGTTTCCACTGGCGCGTATGCAGATGTATGCGCGCGGTGACTTCGCCCAGCATCTCGAAAGGTTCCGCCAGGTCCTCGCCGATGCCTGGTTCTGATCCGGTCTCCCATTCCGACAACACCACATGGCGCGGGCGTGCCATCAGCGGATGAGCGATCATCTGGATGATCTCACCGTCGCGGCCCTTGACCGGCACCGGGGTTGTAACAACGCCCGATTGGCGAAGGTCGATAAGCCAGGCAAGTTCAGAGGCAATCGCGGTGCGCGAGTGGTAGCCATCACGGTGAATGCGCAAGGCCCAACGGCGGCCGTCAGGAGCCTCCACCTTGTAGGTGGCATTCTCCGAGAGATTGATCATTTCGACCGACCGGCCGCCGGGCAGTTCATAATTCTGCGTAGCGGTTACCGCCAGTTCGAGCAGGCAGGAGAGTTGGTCTTCATGACTCAGTGTATCGAAAGTGGTCACCCGCAAAATTCCCTAGTTGTCACGTCCCTCTATCGATGCCAGAACCCGCTCGATCTCCGCAAGCCCCCGTTCGACATCGGCGGTTTTCCCCGACATATAGACCCGCCCCGCGGCACCGATCATCTGCACATCGACCAGTGTCAGGGCGGGCGCCACTTTCTCGGCGGCGTAGGCGGCGATTGCCGCATAAAGTGCCGGCACCATTTCGCACACCAGCAGGGTTTCCCCCGGCAGGATCATCGAGGCCTGGCGGTTGCGGTTGATGATCACCGCATGCTGGTCGGCGATATCTTCAATGACATCGGTGAACAGAATGCGCGGACGCAACTGGTCGCCCTCGGCAACGCCGAGGCCCTTCAACACCGCCCGGCCCGCCGCCAGAAGTTTTTCCTTGCCCGAACCATGGATCTCGAGAATGCCGAACTGGCGCTCGACGAACAGAATTCCCGGCTCGATATCGGGATCGGCTTTCAGCGCCAGATCGATGACACGCTCGATCATCAGGCCAGGCGCGACCTCGATGATCAGCGCATGCTGGCCAGCGAATGGCGGATAGCCACGGGCCCTGACCGGGGTTCCCATATAGGCTGCAAATTGCGGCTGCAGGGTCTCCAGCGTGAGATAGACCCTGAGTTCACCCTTGGCAGCCGCTCTTGCGGCGGCCACGGTTTATTTTCCAGAGCCGGAGGTAAAGTGCTTGGAGACATCCGCATGGGGGCGCGGGATCACGTGGACCGACACCAGCGTGCCGATCTGGCCAGCCACTTCCGCACCGGCTTCGGTGGCGGCTTTCACCGCACCCACATCGCCATTGATGATGACGGCAACGAGGCCATCACCTACCTGCTCGCGGCCGATGATGGTCACATTGGCCGCCTTCACCATGGCGTCAGCCGCGGCAAGTGCCGCCACATAGCCTTTGGTTTCGATCATTCCGATGGCATTGCTGGACATACTGTCCTCCTTTTCAAGTTAGGTTGGTTACTTGTTGGTGACGTCATCGATGGAGCCGATGATCAGCGCGTCGATGGGTGGCGATTTTCCTGGAAACCACGCGGCGGCGACGGAACCCGTCGCCACGATCACCTTCTCGCCCTCGCCGCAGCCAAGCGGATCGAAGGCCAGAAGGTGCTGGTTCGAGCCATCGACAATGACTTCGAGGATCGAACCGGTAGGCACGTCTGAAATCTTCTTGCTGGACCAGATGCGGCCCGTGACCGTTGCCCTGAGCATCTAGCGTCTCCTTTCAATTTTGAGGCCAAGCCGCCGCGCCTTGTCGCGCGCCAGCGGAGTAAGCACGGCACCGGCCGCCAGCACCACAGTGCTTGCAGCCGCAAACCTGTCGAGTTTCTGTTCGGTGATGACGCCTTCGAGTGCAGTTGAGGCGGCGATCGAAGTTGTCCCGCCTTGCAGCGTGAAGCGCAGCTTGCCCGAGCCGACAGCTTCGAGCGTTGCCGGCTGGATGAGGCGCGCGACGAATGCGGCGAGATCGCTGTCATTGGCGATACGAACAGCCTCGACGCCGCCCGGTGATAGACTGCGATTGGCCAGTGTCTCGCGCAATAACTCACGCACCATGCCCCGAAGTTCGCTTGAGGTTTCGGCTTTCAATGGCATGTCATTTCCCCAGCGCCTGTTCGGCGGCACTCGCCGCGGCGCGCACTTCGGACTCCGAGCCCGAGAGATAGAGCCGCCCGGTGGCGCCGATCATGCGGTAATCGACAATCTTGATATTGGCGGCTTTTTCCGCCCCATTGGCGGCGAGAATGGCATAGGCCGCAGGCTCGGTCTCGAGCACGAACAGGGTTTCGCCAGCGAGGATCATCGAGCCCTGTTTGTTGCGGTTGATCAGGAAGGCGTGACCGGGATCGATGCGGGTGACGATCTGTGATGCGAGTATCTTGGGCGGCATGGCCTTGTCCGGGGTTAGCCCCATGTGATCGAGCACGGCATCGGCGGAGGCTTTGACGGCGGCCACATCGCGCGAGTGGATTTCGAGATAGCCAAACTGGCGTTCAACCACCAGGATACCGGCCTGCACTTCCGCTGTCTTCAACGCCACATCGGTCAACGCTTCGATATCGAGGCCTGGCGCCACTTCGATGATCTGGGCCGCCATATTGGTGCGCGGCAGCGACCCCTTGATCCAGCTGCCCAGCGTGCACATGGTCTGCGCTTGCAGCTGGTCAATGAAGATGAATGAGCGGAGTGTTGCCATGTCAGGTCAGGCGGCCAGAACCGCGTTCAGTTCCTCAAGAATAATGCGGCGCAATTCGCGGCGGAGTTCGTCCTCGCCGGAATTGTCGACGGCGAGTGTG
>JANLWG010000143.1:0-7043 GCA_031364405.1 Hyphomicrobiales bacterium | reverse complement strand
GCCATTGCCGCACCTGTCAACGAGCCTCGGGAGCGCCAGCCGAGGCCTCGGTTCCAGTCGAGCCGGCATCGCTCAAATTCACCAAGAAGAGACCGCGATACTTCCAGTCGTCGCCATTTGCCGAAAGGGGTTTTTGCCCGGATTGTGGATCCCGGCTGACTTACCGGATGTTATCGGGGGAGTCGACCACTGTGGCCGTGGGATCGCTCGATCATCCGGAAAAAGTTGTTCCAAGCATACACTATTGCGTGGATACCCAACTGCCCTGGTACAAGACCGATGACCAACTCCCCCGGGTTCGCAGTGACGAGATTCCCGAACTCGTTGCAATGTGGGCCGAGGCCGGACAGAAAAAGAAATGAACGGCGCGCCTGACCACAGCAATTGTTCGCGGCGCCAATTGACTTGCACTTAAAATTTTTTTAGTTGCAACCCGCCGGTTCACGAAAGGTTGGCGCCATGAAAACAGCTTACTCCTATGCGTGCAAGGATTACCCGGGAATGGAGGCATGTCCGGGCCAATTCACCGCTGAAACACCAGCGGAGGTCATGAAGCTCATTGAACTCCATGCCGCGATTGCTCACGGTGAAAATCCCGCTGAGTGGAGCGCGGACGAAAGAAAAAAACTAAAGGCGCTGATCAAGTCATAACCGGCTGGTGATCCGCCGATTGGGCCGCCGCTTCAGCGGGAGCGCGAACCAAACGCCAGTTGACCCAGATAGTAACGGGCTGGCACGTTTCCGGACCGGACGTTGTAGGCTTGTCCGGGCTTTTGTTTTGGCGGTTGAACGCGGAAATCCCAACATTTCCACCAAACGATTGTCACTTCGCCAGCTTGTCGAATGCCATCAGCCTGGCGAGCAGCGCCTCGATCTGGTCCAGCGCTATCATGTTGGGTCCATCGGAGGGGGCGTTGTCGGGATCCTGGTGGGTTTCGATGAAGACACCGGCGACACCGATGGCGACGGCGGCGCGCGCCAGCACCGGCACCATGGCGCGGTCGCCACCCGATGATGTGCCCTGGCCTCCTGGCTGCTGCACCGAATGGGTGGCATCGAAGATGACCGGTGCCCCGGTCTCGGCCATGATCGGCAGGGCGCGCATGTCGGAGACCAGCGTATTGTAGCCGAAGCTGGCGCCACGCTCGGTGAGCATCACATTGGGATTGCCCGAGCCGACGATCTTGGCGAGCACATTTTTCATGTCCCAGGGGGCGAGGAACTGGCCCTTCTTCACATTGACCACCCGGCCGGTTTTGGCGGCGGCAACGAGGAGGTCGGTCTGGCGGCAGAGGAAAGCCGGGATCTGCAGGATGTCGATGACCGGGGCCAGTTCCGCGCATTGCGAAACCTCGTGCACATCGGTGAGCACGGGCAAGCCAAGCTCGTTTTTTATGGCGGCGAAGACCGCGAGGGATTTTTCCAGGCCCAGTCCGCGGGTGCCGGCGAGGCTGGTGCGGTTGGCTTTGTCGAAGCTCGATTTATAGACGAGTCCGATGCCCAGCCGCTGGCAGATTTCCTTGAGACGGCCCGCCATCATGAAGGCGTGCCCGCGGCTTTCCATCTGGCAGGGACCGGCGATCAATGCCAGTGGCAAGGCATTGCCGAAGGAAACATTTCCGGCGCTGACGACAGTGCTGGTTTTCATTTTGGATAGACCAGGAATGTGCCCGAGCCGTGGGCGTACATTCTGCCGGCATCATCGATCAGCTTGGCTTCCGCGGTAAACAGGGTGCGGCCCGCATGCAAGACCGTGGCGACGCAGCGCAGGCGGCCGGTTTCGGCCACCAGTTTGCCGACGTAGCTGACCTTGATCTCGATGGTGCCATAGCCCACTCCGGCGGGCAGCTTGGTTTGCACGGCGGAGCCCAAGGCAGAATCGATCAAGGTTGCCGCATAGCCGCCATGGGCGCGCTTCTGCGGATTATAGAATTTTTCCGACGGATATGACTCGATCGTCGCCATGCCGTCGGCCACTTCTATGAGCCTGATGTCCATCAGGTCGGACATTGGCGAGCCTTGCCAATGGTCAACCAGCCGCCTGAGGTATTCAAGCCCGCTCAGGTTTTCAAACTCGCCGGGAACATCGTTCATCGCATTACTTTCGCTTTTTCTCCTGCTGCATTAGCGCGGGCGGTTGCGCGATGGCTATGGATTTTTCAGCGAAGGCCGCAAGTATGGCAAAGCGCAGGTCGCTGGCCACCGCCGCGCCATCAAAAATATGGGCGACATAGGCCTTGATCTCGAAGTCAAGGCCGTAGAGGCCAAAATTGGTGAGCTGGACCTGAGGCTCGGGAAAGGTGAGGACCTTGGGGTGAGCTCGCACCACTTCGGCCAGCACATGGTTGACCAGCGAGACCGCGCTGCCATAGGCTACGCTGACGGCGACGCTGAAGCGGCCCATGGTGTCGCCATGGGTCCAGTTGCGCACGGCCCCGGTGATCAGGCTGGAATTGGGCACGATGATCGAGCATGAGTCGAAGGTGTCGATTTCGGTCGAGCGCACATTGATGCGCTTGACGATGCCCTCGCCCGCATCAAGCGCCACCCAATCACCCACCCGCACCGGGCGCTCGGCCAGCAGGATCAATCCCGACACGAAATTGTTGACGATCGACTGAAGACCAAAACCGATACCGACGCCAAGTGCCCCGGCGACAATGGCGAGGTTGGAGAAATTGAAGCCAGCCGCCGAAAAGGCCACAACCGCCGCGACCACGTATCCAGCATAGCTTGCACCCTTGCGCAGCGAGTCCTGCACGCCCTTGTCGACGCGGGTATAGCTGAGGACGCGCCGGTCGAGCCAGCGCACCACCTGATTGGTGAGCACGATGCCCGCCACCAGAATGAGAAATACGACGATGACCGACCACGGCGAGAGCAAGATGTCGCCCACACGGAAACCGAAGATCGCGGTATTGACGAGGCTACGGAAATCGATCCAGGTGAATGTCCACAGCAGGAACAGCAGCGGTAGGCCCGCCGCCAGCAAAATCAGATCGACAATGGTGCGGAAGGCCAGGCCAAAGCGCTCGATGCCGCGTTCGCCCAGACCCGTCAGCTTGCGCAGGAGACGTCCAAAGCCACTGTTGGGATCCAAGCTCGCCGCCACGGCGGCATCGGAGAGGTGATGCAGCAGGAACAGTACGATGACCAGCACCGCGGTTTCAAATATCTGTTGGGTGATATAACTGGCGAGCGCCACATAGCCCGCCAGCAAAGCCACAACGCCCACGCCGATGAGCAACCACACCACCGGAAACAGGCGACGGAGCCATTTGAAATAGACTTGCCGGCCCGGCACCGGGTTGGGCAGCCCGGTCTGTTTGCTTAAAGTAAGCAAAATGAGCGCCAGCAGCAACAACATGAACATGGCGGAGAGTGCTGATTGGCCAATCGTATAGCTGACCGGCAGGTAGAGGCTGTCGGCGATTTCTCCCATCGAACGGGTGGCGGCCGCCGTGAAAGCGGCGAGACCGGCGAGCACCGGCAGCCGCGCCGCCGCCGTCTCGTCGACATCGACAATCCGCCAGGCAGGTTTGCCCGGCGCCATCACCCGCAAGGCGATGGCCCAATAAATCGCCGTGACCAACACCACATCAATCGCCGCGTCGAGCACCAGTTCAAAGCGCGGCGTGATGAAGCCGCCGATTTTGAGCGCCAGATAAACCGGAAGGATCAGAACGAACAATACGGCGAATGTGGTGATGACGCCGCTGACCACTCGCCACAGCCGCTCGATATCGCCGGGAGTCCGGTTGGCGTAAAGATGCGACCGCGTCCATTGCCGGATGCGGCCGCGGGCCAGCAGATAGATGCCAGCGAAGAACCCCAGAAAGAGCGGAATAAGTGCTAGCCCGGCGAAATTGGCATGACCGCTGGCATCGGCCCACCAGTTGGCAAAAAGTGCGGCAAGCCTGGTGACCATCTGGCCGAGGCCACGGCCGGTATCAAGCCACAGCTGCGGATTAACAATGGAACGGCCACCCTCGAAGATGCGGGTGACAAACAGATTCCGCTGCAAGGCGGAAGCCCGGCCGGTAAGTTGTTCGGCGGTGACCGACACGAGGTCCAGCTGGGCACTTGCACCCTGCAGGCGGTCAAGGGTTTTGGTGAGTGCGGCGCGCTGCTCGGCGACGCCCGGCACCTCGACACTACCCTCGGTTGGAGCCGGACCAAGGAGGCCGATTTGCTGTTTCACTTCGTCAAGCGGTTTAGCCAGCTCCGCCGCCTGCGAGAGGGCGCTGGCCCGGATATCTTCGAGCCGGCCGCGATGGCCGGTAAGCTGTTCGTCGGTGACGGTGGGCAGCTGCAATTCTTTTTCGATGAGTGCGAGATCGCTGCGGAAGGTTTCCGCCGCACGTTCAGCCTGCCCGACGATGGCTTCGTCATAGGCAAAAGCCATGCCGGCGCACATGATGAAAACGCAGATCAGGACGGCGAATATCCGGCCCATGAGCATCGTTACACCAAGCGGCTTTGCTCAACCGCTGCGGCGATGAACGACGCAAACAGCGGATGCGGCTCAAACGGTTTCGACTTCAATTCCGGATGATACTGAACCCCGATAAACCACGGGTGATCGGCATACTCAATGGTTTCCGGCAACAGGCCATCGGGCGACATGCCGGCAAACACCATGCCGGCTTTTTCCAGGCGCTGGCGATAACGGGTGTTGACTTCATAGCGATGGCGGTGGCGTTCGGAAATGCGGGTTGCGCCATAAATGCCGGCGATCTTGCTGCCGGGTTTGAGACAGGCTTCGTAAGCGCCAAGCCGCATGGTGCCGCCGAGATCGCCGCCGCGCTCGCGGATTTCCAGCTCATTGCCCTTCATCCATTCGGTCATGGTGCCAACCACTGGCTCCCTGGTTTCGCCAAATTCGGTCGAGCTTGCTTGCGTTATGCCACACAGGTTGCGGGCCGCCTCGATGCAGGCCATCTGCATGCCAAAACAAATACCGAAATACGGCACCTTGCGGGTCCGTGCAAATGTTGCCGCCCTGATCTTGCCTTCCGAACCACGTTCGCCAAAGCCGCCGGGCACCAGAATGCCGTGAACGCCATCAAGGTAGGGGGCTGGATCTTCCTTCTCGAAAATCTCCGACTCGATCCATTCAAGATTGACCTTCACCGTGTTGGCGATGCCACCGTGGACCAGCGCCTCCTGCAAGGATTTGTAGGCATCGAGGAGGCCGGTGTATTTGCCGACGACGGCGATGGTCACCTCACCCTCGGGCTGGGTGATGCGCTGCATGATCTCCACCCATTTTGCCAGATCGGGGGACGGTGCATCCTTGAAGCCAAAAGCCTCGAGCACTTCACGGTCGAGGCCTTCATTGTGATAGGCGCGCGGCACATCGTATATGCTCTTGACATCGAGCGCCTGGATAACGGCGGACGGCCTGACATTGCAAAAGAGCGCAATCTTGCGGCGCTCGTTCAGCGGAATTTCGCGATCAGCACGGCACAGCAGAATGTCGGGTTGAATGCCGATGGAGCGCAGCTCCTTGACCGAATGCTGGGTGGGCTTGGTTTTGAGTTCGCCAGCCGTGGCGATATAGGGCAACAGCGTCAGATGAATATAGATGCAATCGCCGCGCGGCTGCTCCTGGCCGAACTGGCGGATCGCCTCGAAGAACGGCAGGCCTTCGATGTCGCCCACGGTGCCGCCGATTTCGACCAGCACAAAGTCAAAGCCGTCATTGCCGGTGCGGATGAAATCCTTGATGGCATCGGTCACATGGGGAATGACCTGCACGGTGCCGCCGAGGAAATCGCCGCGGCGCTCCTTGGCGATGATGTCCTGATAGATGCGGCCTGTCGTTATGTTGTCGTGCTTGTTGGCGTGGCGCCCGGTGAAGCGCTCGTAGTGGCCCAAATCAAGGTCGGTCTCGGCCCCATCGTCGGTGACGAACACCTCGCCATGCTGATAGGGGCTCATGGTGCCGGGATCGACGTTGAGATAGGGGTCGAGCTTCCTCAGCCTTACGGAAAAGCCGCGCGCCTGCAACAGCGAACCCAGCGCGGCGGACGCCAAACCCTTGCCCAGTGAGGAGACCACGCCGCCTGTTATGAAAATATACCGCGCCATGGGAGTTCACCCTAACCCGTTCACGCCATGATTCGAAACCCGGAAAAGTGGTTTTCCGGGGCGCACTGTGGACATTCCAGTCAACTACTGGCTGACAGGTACTTTTGGCGTTTCCGGCAATTGCGGCAGAACTGGAGCAGCCGAACTTGGCGCCGGTGCGGTGGTGGTGCCCTGGGTTTGCGATCCGGCTTTATCGAACACCGAACCGCCGCCCGAACGATGGGTGGCCAGCAGGGTCAACGAAATCGAGGTGGCGAAAAACGCCACCGCCAGATAGGCCGTCGTCCGCGTCAGGGCATTGCCGACGCCACGGGCCGAAAACAGATTGCCGCCACCCCCGCCGCCGCCGCCCATGCCCAAGGCACCGCCCTCCGAGCGCTGGAGCAGCACCACGCCGATCAAGCCAAGGGCGACAATGAGATGGACAACAAGAAGGACGGTTTGCATGGGCGTTCCGGGGCTGAATGGCGATTTGGCCGAGGCTTTAGACGGTAAAGGCGGGGAAGGCAAGGCGGTGCCTAGCCGGGTAGTGTAGCAGTTTGAAATCCCGCAAGTCCTCACCCTGAGGTGGCCGGCGCGAGCCGGGCCTCGAAGGGGCCGCCGGCAGCAGGACTGGTGGCCGGTCCTTCGAGGCTTTGGGTTCCGCAAAGCACCTCCACCGGCGGCGAAAGCCGCTCGGGAGGATGAGGGTGTGGGATGCGGAATATTCGAACTGATGCACTACCCTAGCCACGGCGACGCCCAGCATGATGTTCTTCAACACCAAGTTGCAGCGCGTCCCCGGCATGCCACCGATGTAGCGCTTCAACTTTCCTGGTTGTAACTGTAGCGGAACGTGCAGCGCGGGGCACCGGCCATGATCGTGTGTTTCCGGTCGAGGGTGATCTTCGGATCATAGCCTTGACAGAAGGTGCCATCGCGGTTGCATGACATCAGGTGGCCGATTGAGC
>JANLWG010000117.1:0-3617 GCA_031364405.1 Hyphomicrobiales bacterium | reverse complement strand
GACGGTTTTTCCATTGTCCCCGTCATCGTACGTCGAGTGAAAATGATAGGCTGCGGTGCCACCGAGGCCTTCCATGACGTCCAGCTCGCCGTCATAGGGCCAATTTTCCCCATCCAGCCAAAATGCCGGCCAGTCATCAATCACGCCTCCGGTTCCCGGCACGAACATTCTTGCTTCGAAGTAACCATAGGTTTGCCAGAATGAATCGTGGGTTTGCACAATGCCGCTGCGATAATCGTAGCTGGTGCCGTTGACCGTAACCGGTGACGCAATCGCCTTGAGGTGAAGATATCCGCCGGAAACACTCACTTGCGCAGGATCGTAGGCAGTAAGTTCATCTCGGTTTATTGGCTTGGTGATGGCGCCATCCTTGCCGAGCCAGTTGTTTCCCCACACATTGGTATTGAGCGAGGTCCCATTGAATTCTTCATCAAATGTAAGTTTCCATGACGTGGTGACAGGGATGGCCATCAGAGCCTACCCGCAAACAGGTCAACTGTGCCGCGAGCGAATGCTGTTTGTGAGAATTGTCGATCATGATCAACAATGGTATTTGGCCTGAACGATTTGGCAGTCAGGTCGATATGAATATAGCGTACGCCTGTCATGAACAGATTCCCCCTCGCTGGTTCAGCAATTTCTTGCAGTTCCCCTGGCTCAACAATTACAACACGGCAGTGCTTGCTTGTAGCTTAAGCAATTCCGTGTATTTTCGCTCAAATACAGCTTACGGTTTAGTCCGCTCCACTCTTTCTATCGAGAGTGATAATGATCCGAGGATTAAGGACGCCGAACTTCCGAGTGCTGTATCTAAAGTTAAACTCGCCATGAGATCAATCGAAAAGATCGCCACGGCATGGGTGTTCGCTGTCCT
Source organism: Hyphomicrobiales bacterium (assembly GCA_031364405.1). Classification (GTDB taxonomy): domain Bacteria; phylum Pseudomonadota; class Alphaproteobacteria; order Rhizobiales; family Aestuariivirgaceae; genus Aestuariivirga. Next base: position 2,743 of record JANLWG010000117.1, on the reverse strand, counting down.
GCCGGACTATATCAGCAAAGAAAATGTCAGCATTGTGGCCATATTTTAGCTTCCGCCGTGGCAAGTATGATGGAAGTGGCGAGGCAACTTGAAGACTGGCTAGGGCGCTGTTGGCGAAGGTGCTACGAATGTGAATCTGACCGGTGGTACGTAGTTAGGGTGCGGTCCGGCGCTGCCAAACTCTAAAAATGTACCGGCATTATTAGTGGCAGATAGGCCGCGATGGTGTACTGTTGCAAGAGAGGGTCATGTTTGAATGGAGATAACTTTGATGAAACTCAAAATACTCGCTTCCGTGGCAATTGCTTTCTCGGTTTTGGCGGTTAGTCTTCCGACCGCAGCTGATGCGGCATCTCAATCCTATAACTGCAAGAAGGAAGCCCGCCGGTATGCCGACGGCAAAGTTGCCGGAAATGCCGTTGGCGGGGCCTTGGTCGGTGGCTTGCTCGGTGCAGGCGTTGGCGCCGTCGTTGGTGGCCATCACTCAGTCGGCACGGGTGCTGCCATTGGTGCGGGCGTCGGCGCTGTCGGTGGCGTTGCTCGCGGATCCGAGCGGTGGAACTATTACTACAACAAGCGCTATTACAACTGCATGCATAAATGAAGGCTGACCGCCTTCACTGCTTGCCGATGGTCTCGACAAACATGATGTTGATGTCCTGGCGCGGTTCGAAGCCGGTCTTGTGAACTTCGGGCCGCGCTTCGTGCGTCAACCGTTACGGATTGACAAAATCCCCGCATTTGGGTGCTGGCAGATTGCCCCATGGCATGATCGGTACCGTCGATGTCGAGTTCTGCGGGCTGCCGTCGATCAGCTTGTCGGTGTAACTTAGATAGACCAGAACGTTGCGTTTGCTATCGCAACCCCTGACGATGTGCATTTTCTTGAAGAACAGCGAACGGCGCTGCCGGTAGATATCCTCGCCCTGGTCGAACTTGGCCTTGAAGCTGACCGGGCCGATCTGGCGGCAGGCAATCGATGTTTCCGAGCGCTCCTCGGCAAATCCGGCCCAGCCGGACCAGCCGCCAATCTCCGGCACGGTGAAGTGACAGGCTTCATGCAATCCGTTGTTCCGATGACCTGCATCTGATTCTGAGAACTTGCTACTTTGCGTCAAGTATGATAATATTCCCTGGGGAAAGGGGCGGCTATGAGCCTGGAGTTGCCTGATCAGGGGTTGGCGCGAACTATCACTGAAGATGATGGGCCTGGATTCGCTCAAGGAAGTCTGGGATCTGCATCAAGATGATGAAGGAAAGCGAACTCATTGCCACCATTTATCGGACCGTGGGTGAGAGCAGCCAATGGCAGCCCGCCCTCCTGTCTCTTATGGATGTTGTCGACGCTCAAATGGCGTTTCTGTTTGTTATTGACAATAATCAGAGATTCCGCATGTCTGAGCTTCAGGGGCTCGATCAAGCAGCACTGTCTCCATATAAGGATTACTATGCAGCACTTGATACCCATCTACACAACGCGGCAAAGCTCCCCATCGGTAGAATCAAGGCTGGGTATGACTTGAACGGTGGTCCCGCTTTTTTTGAGAGTGAGTTCTTCTGCGATTTTTATAGCCGTCTCGACCTGCAATGGTGCATGGGCATAGTATTGTTGAATGATGAAGAATGCTATGCCGGCCTCGGCATTCACAGAAACAAAGGCACGGCCGAGTACGGCGCCAACGAAATCAACCAACTGCAGCAAATCACTCCGCATCTACAACTGGCTTTGAAACTGCATCAGCGCTTCGAAGGCCTGGAGGCCATAAACCAGGACTTGACCAGTGCACTTGAAAAACTCGACAGCGGGTTTGTAATTGCAGACCAATATGGGGCGGCGCTATTCGTCAACTCTGCGGCCCAACAATTGGCAAGCAAAAACGATGGAATAAAATTGAGCGGCGGATTCCTTTGTGCGGAGCTGCATAGCGAAACTCGTCACCTAATGGAGCTAGTCGCAAAAACGGCAAACAATACTGTTGCGACGCCATCCAACAACAATGGCGCATTGCGCCTCAGCAGGTCAAGCGGCGCAAGCCCTCTTGCTGTATCGGTAATGCCGCTCGTGGGTGGCGTATTCCAAGGAGTTCAAGCCCGAGCAAGAGTTTTGATAATCATAGCCGACCCGGCCCGTCAACCGCAAATACCCACGTCTCTGATCAGACAACTTTACGGGCTTACTTCAGCAGAAGCACAGCTTGCATGTGCATTGCTAGCTGGAACGAGCGTTTCGAACTATGCTGCAGAACACGGTATCCGCGAGGTCACCGTCCGCAACCACCTGCAGGCAATTCTGCACAAGACCTCGACCCATCGCCAGGCTGAGCTGATTGCAACCCTGAGCAAAGTCATTCCACGCATATAAATCGTCACCATCTGATGCAAACGCATCATGCGCGCTCCAGCCAGCCGTGCTGAATTGATTCCACTGCGGCGTAAGTTGACGCATCAGCGGAGCTTCTGCCGGGCATGAAGGCTCCTGGGCTCGAATGATTCCGTCTGAAACGTCAAAAGGCAATGGCAACCTCATCAGGCATAGGGGGACGGCATCATGTCTATCGTATCATTCACCAACACTCCTCAGGCAGCAGATGACATCTACTCATACTTTGAAGATCAGCTCGGGCTGCTGACTTCGGGATCGCTGGTGATCCTCGATGTCATGGCCGATGACCTCGGCGGCAAGGCCAAGGCGTTGTTCTCGGTTGACGACGGGAATGGCAATGCGCTCAGCCCAACCGACTTG
>JANLWG010000084.1:0-10496 GCA_031364405.1 Hyphomicrobiales bacterium | reverse complement strand
GTGCACAACCGCATCACCCGATAAAGCAGATTGAGGCGCTTCAAGACTTCTTCCGCACAACTCGTCATGCGTTCGAGTTCATCTAGCGATTGTTCCGCGCTGGTGATCGATACCAGTTCCACTTTGGAAAACTGATGCTGGCGGATCATGCCACGCGTATCGCGCCCTGCAGCCCCCGCCTCAGCGCGAAAGCACGGTGTGTACGCAGTGAGGCGCAGCGGCAGGTCTTTTTCATCGAGGATTTTTTCTCGCACCAGATTGGTGAGCGAAACTTCCGCCGTGGGAATGAGCCAAAGTCGCGTGTTGGATTTGGCCTGCATTCTATCTAGTTCAGCGAGAGTATCGGCATGAGTAGGATCGTCGATTTGATCGGGATCCGAGATCAAATTCATTTTGGCTTGATTGTAAGGATCTGTGCCCATGTCACCAGACTTCGATGTGGCAAAGAGATCATCGGAAAATTTGGGAAGTTGGCCAGTACCATACATCGCACTGTCCTTCACTAAGAACGGCACATAGTGCTCAGTGTAGCCATTGGTATTTGTGTGCAGATCGAGCATGAACTGAGCCAGCGCTCGCTCAAGCCTAGACAATTGCCCCTTAAGTACAACAAAGCGCGAGCCAGCCAATTTCGCGGCTGTATCGAAGTCCATGAGGCCGAGCCATTCTCCAATGTCGAAATGCTGCCGGGTGGGGAATTTGAAAGTTGGAATATCTCCCCAGCGCCGAATCTCGACATTATCCCGATCATCTTTCCCGTAAGGAACTTCATCAAGTGGAATATTTGGGATAACTGCAAGTTTATCTTCAATAATCTTGGCCAGATCGCGCTCAATTACTTGTATACTTGGTATTTCTGACTTGTATTGAGCAGCTTTTAATTTAAGCAATTTCGCATCTTCATGTTTGCCAGACCGCATAGCAGTACCGATTTCCTTTGCGGCGTTGTTGGCGTAAGCTTGTGTTGCTTGGAGGCGAAGTACATTATTACGCCATTTGGAATCCAGACTGAGTAATTCAGCTGCCATCGGCGCCAGACCACGGCGGCCCAGGCCCTTGTCGAATGCCTCCGGATTTTCGCGAATGGCCTTGATGTCGTGCATGGAATGATTCCCCGATTGGCTCCTCTATAGGGCCTTGGGCGCGGGGTGCAAAGCCAGGCCGGTTAAGCCTTGGCGTCGCGCGCGGCGTCGGCTTTCTTGCGGCGGCTTTCGAGATAGCGCACGGCCTGCACCGACACCTCGTAGAGCAGCATCAGCGGCACCGCCATGGCGATCTGCGAGATGGGATCAGGAGGAGTCAGTACGGCGGCAACGATGAACACCCCGACGATCGCGAATTTACGGCCGCTTTTCAGCTGGTCATAACTCAAGATGCCGATCTGCCCGAGCAGCGTCAGGATCACTGGCAGCTGGAAGCACAGGCCAAAGGCCAGGATCAGCATCATGACGAAATCGAGATAGGAGCCGATATCCGGCAGCAAATCGATGGCGCTCTGGCCGCCGCCGCCTGTGCCCGCCGCCAAGGAATAGAAAAACCGGATCGCCGTCGGCAGCAGAATGAAATAAACCAGTGCCGCCCCCAACAAGAAGAACACCGGTGTTGCCATCAAATAGGGCCTGAACGCATTGCGCTCGTTGGAATAGAGGCCAGGCGCCACGAAGCGATAGACCTGGATGGCGATCAGCGGAAAGGCAATGAACAATCCGCCAAAGAACCCGATCTTGATTTTCACCAGAAAGATGCCGAGCAACACCGTCGAAATCAGTTTCACATCATCACGGCCAGTGCCCCATTGGAACGGCAGCACCAGGTAGTGCAGAATATCGGAGGAGAAATAAAAACTCAAAACGAAAGCCGCGATGAAGCCATAGACGCATAGCATCAAGCGCTTCCTGAGTTCCAGCAGGTGCTCCATCAGGGGCGCTTCGGAAGCGTCGATCTCGGACTTGGTCATCAGCTATCCGAAGCCGCGCTGGCAGGCGGTGGTGCCTCGCCAAAATACTTGGCAAAGTCATTGTCCGGGGCCTTGGGTGCCGGTGATTTCTTGGCCGGTTCGATGTTGCCGATGTTCTTGAGGCCCTGCAGATCTTTCTTCACATCCTCCAGCCCCGCATCACGGATGGCGCTGTCGAGATGGCCCTGGAATTCCCGAGCCATGCCGCGCATTTTCGCCATCGTTTTGCCGAATGCCCGAAGCACGCGCGGCAAATCCTTTGGCCCGATCACGATGATCGCCACCACGGCAATGAGGAACATTTCGGTGTAGCCGACGCCGAAGTCGAACATGAAATTCTCCGGCCTTGAGCCGTCGGATCTTAGCTCTTGACCTTCTCGGCTTCAGCCTTGGCAGCGGCCTGCTGGTCGATCGATTTTGAATCGCCGCTCGCCGTCTCCGGCTCGTCGTCGGCCATGCCCTTTTTGAAGCTCTTGATGCCTTTGGCGACATCGCCCATCAGGTCGGAAATCTTGCCGCGCCCGAACAGCAGCATGATCACCACGATGACCAGCGCCCAGTGCCAAATTGATAGTCCACCCATCTTACAAACTCCTGTTGACCGGAGAGGGCCAGCCCTCTCCTCCGTTATGGCGGCGCAATATTGCAGAAACCATCCGTGCCCGCAACAAAGCAACGTAATGGCGTCATATGGTATCGTTCTCGTCCCTTGAAAAGATCAAAACATGCTGGGGATCGACTTCGAAAAAGGCGGTAGCACCCTTCGGCGGTGCCGCCGGGGCCGGAATCCGGGCGATCACCGGATCATCCAGCCCGGCGAACATCAGGCTGCAACGGACATCGTCCCCCTCGAACCGGCTTTCGAGTACGAATCCCTCGATCCCGGCGGTTGGCGCTGCAACGCTGATACCCTGGGGCCGCACCATGACGAGCACAGGCCGGCCGGCAAATTCCGGGGCAATTTTGAAGGTTCCAAGTGGTGTTTCCACGGCCCCTTCGGATGCGCGGGCTATCATCTCATTGGCATCCGAAAAAAACCGCGCCGTGGCGACATCGGCCGGATGCTTGTACACCGTCTCTGGTATTCCAGTTTGGACAAGGCGGCCCTGCTGCATGACCAGAATACGGTCCGCCAGTCCCATGGCTTCAACCGGATCGTGGGTGACAAGCAAACACGACGCCCGGGTCTCGCGCAGCAGGGCCAGCGTTTCACTGCGCACCGAATCGCGCAGCCGCTGGTCGAGTCCTGAAAATGGCTCGTCCATCAGCATCACCTGTGGCCGTGGCACCATGGCGCGGGCCAGCGCTACCCGTTGTTGCTCACCACCTGAAAGTTTGTGCGGATAGTCCTCGCAATAATCAGCGAGCCCCACCCGCTCGAGCGCATGGCGGGCAATCTTAAGGGCTTCGGCGCGATCGAGATCACGCAGGCCAAAGGCCACATTGTCGAGGATTGAGAGATGCGGGAACAGGGCAAAATCCTGGAACATCAGCCCGATGTTGCGTTTTTCCGGTGGCACGAAGCGCTTCGGTCCGGCGACTTCCTCATCGTCGAGCAAGACCCGCCCCGACGTTGGCCGCTCAACTCCCGCCGCAATGCGCAAAAGAGTGGTTTTGCCGCATCCCGATGGACCCAGAAGACAGGCGATTTCCCCCGGTTTCAACTCGAACGACACTTCGTCCACGGCATTTGTGTCCTTGAACCGGCGTGACACATTCTCAAATACCAGAAGGCCAGCAAAAGTAGCACCCGCGGTGCCACGCCGCCCCCAGCGCGCCGGTTTTCCCTCATGAATGGTCGCGGCGCCAAGCGTCATAGTGGCCGCATCTACACCACTTCCCCTCTGGCTGAAAAGCCCTGCTTCGAATGCGGCGGTCACGCAGCCGTGAGGACGATACGATTGCGCCCTTCGCGCTTGGCCTGGTACAGCGCCTGATCGGCGCGCTTGAGGATATCGTCAACCTTGTCGTCGACACCGGAAAGCGTGGCGATGCCAGCTGAAATGGTAATGCTGAGGCCGCCCTCGGAACCCGCGTTGAAGCGTTTGCCGGCGACCGATTTGCGCAAGCGCTCGCCGACCTTCTCCGCCACGTTGATTTCGGTATCCGGCAGCACGATGATGAATTCTTCACCACCAGTGCGGCAGGCAGTGTCGATAGTGCGGACGCTTGCCCTAATGCGGCCGGCGAGTTCTTGCAGCACCCGGTCACCGGCATCATGACCATGGGTATCGTTCACCGCCTTGAAGTAATCCACATCAAGGGTGAGAACCGTCAAAGCCTTGCCCCGATTGATCGAATGCTCAACCAGGTTGGCCATGTGGGTTTCGAGATAGCGGCGGTTGTAGAGTCCGGTCAATGGATCGGTTAACGCCATTTCGATTGTCGTCTGAACGCTGAGCCGCAATTGCTCGGTGTAGCGGCAGCGGCGGATCTGCGTGTTGACGCGCGCCAGAAGCTCAAGCTTGTCGATCGGCCGGATCAGATAATCATTGACGCCCATATCGAGGGCGCGCAGCAGGCGCTGGTGATCGTCAGGATCGACGACAATGAGAATCGGGATTTGCCGTGTCTGCTGGAGAGACTTGAGCTGCGAACACACCCGCAGCGCGTCAACACCCTCCATGTCCAGGTTCACAATAATCAATTCAAAGCGGATATCCTGTTCGGCCGCATCGGAAACCGCCTGTTGCGGGTCCTCGGCAATGGTAACCTCATGGTGCCCATTGAGGGCGGAACGGATACGCTCGGCGACCACGACGCGGTTGTCGATGACAAGAACATTGCCCGGCTGGGTTCCCGCCAGGGGTCTCGCTAGTGTCATGGTCTGCATCGCGTCAGTATCCACCGACCGGGTGAGGAGCTCGTCGGTCAGCATCTTCAGGCGGACCAGACTTTTCACCCGGCAGAACAGCGATACGTCGTTGACCGGCTTGGTCAGAAAATCATCCGCACCTGCCTCCAGGCCGCGCACGCGGTCTTCCGGTTGATCAAGTGCTGTCACCATCACAATCGGGATATGCTGGGTTTGCGGGTTGGATTTGATGCGCCGGCAAACCTCGATGCCATCGATTCCCGGCATCATCACATCGAGCAACACAATGTCTGGCTTGGTGCGTTGCACGGCTTCCAGTGCATCGACACCGTTCATCGCCGTTACGACTTCGAAATATTCAGCCGCCAGCTTGGCTTCAAGCAGCCGCACATTGGCGAGAATATCATCGACGACGAGAATACGTGCGGTCATGTCGGCTGCTTGAGGAAACTGTCGATGGTTTGCAGGAACCCGATGACCGAGATGGGCTTGGAGATATAGGCCTCGCATCCGCCTTCGCGGATTTTCTGCTCATCGCCCTTCATGGCGAAAGCGGTAACCGCGATAACCGGAATGCGCTTCAGCTCATCGTCTTCCTTGAGCCACTTGGTAACCTCAATGCCGGAGACTTCCGGCAGCTGAATGTCCATGATGATCAGATCCGGCATGTGCTTGCGCGCGAGCTCGAGCGCCGAAAGGCCGTCACGGGTCTGAATAACCACGTAACCGTTGGCTTCGAGCAGGTCGTTAAACAGCTTCATGTTGAGCTCATTGTCTTCGACAACGAGAACACGCTTCGGCGTGGCCGCCACAGCTCCGGGCATTTTCATCTGACCTACCGAACTTGAAACTGGAAAATTCATTTTTATTCTGGTCCTTATATACCACCATTGCGGCAACCTTCCGGTGACCGCAGTGACAGACTCCCCTGTAGTCAGCCTGATTGTCAGCCTTGGGGGTAACTAACAGCTTAATCTCCCCTGCCCCTTGCCTCACTTCAGCGCTGGGTGGTTAACTATGCCCGAACATGTCCAAAACATCTCAAATTAACCATGAAGATGCACAAATCATCGCATTGAAAGCATTGGCTTTTCTTGCAAGCGATGGAGATCGGATCAGCCGTTTCATGGGCGTCACTGGTTTGACCCCCCAGGAGATTCGCGCCCAAGCGGCCGAGCCGGCGTTTCTGGGTGGCGTCTTGGAGCACCTCCGCAGTGATCAATCATTGCTCCTGGTATTCGCTGAGTCGGAAAATATCATCCCGGGGTTAATTGATGCCGCAAGTTTCCGCTTGTCGGGAACTTGGCCATGATGTCCGATACGACAAGGACCCAGCTCGCCGCACTCGCGCTGTCCGGACGCCCCTTGGTGATCTGCGATGTCGATGAAGTGGTGCTGCATTTCACCCGCGACCTCGAGGCTTTCCTCGGGGCAAGGGAGTTTTATCTTGAGCCCGCCAGCTTTGCGCTCACCGGCAATGTCCGCCGCATTGATACCTCCGAGCCGCTCGAAGGCCGGCACGTTGCCGCACTCATCGACCTGTTCTTCACCGAACGCACCCTCCACATGAGGCCGATCGACGGTGCCATCCAGGCTCTGCTTGATATCGGCGAACAGGCCGATGTGGTAATGCTCACCAATCTCCCCCATGAGGCCGGCGATGACCGGCGCAGCAACCTCGCCAAGCATGGTTTGCCCTACCCGGTCATCACCAACTCAGGCGCCAAGGGGCCAGCCATCCGCACCCTCGCCAGCATGACCGGTGCGCCCGCCGTTTTCATCGATGACAGCCCAAGTTTCATCGCATCGGCCTACGAGCACGCACCCTCGGTTCATCTCATTCACTTCCTGCATGACCAGCGTTTCGCCTGCCATGCCGAACCGATGAATTTCGTTTCGCTGCGCACCGCCACCTGGAACGAAGCCAAACCCCATGTGCTGAAGCTGATCGGCTGATTTTCAGTTGGCGCCGGCCATCAGGCTGGCTCTCCCGCGTCAGCGCTCATCCGCCATACCCCCCAAACTCCAACACACCATGGGCCTCCAGCGCCGCCTTGAGTTTCGGCCGCGCCCGCACATTATTGGCAAGAACCGCCACATGCGGAAACATCTGGTGAAGACTTGCTTCATGAGGTTTGTTCCACAGCGTCAACATGAAGGCATAGATGTCGAGCGCCGAAAAACTATCGCCCATCAGCCACTGGCCCTCGCTGGCCAGGCGCTTCTCGACAATGGCCCACAAGTCATTCTGCTTTTTAATGCCGACCGCCATAATATGGGCCTCATGTTCGGCATTCAGCGCATAGGGGCCGCCGTAATACGTCAAATTATTCGCCCCATAAATATTCGTGCTCAAGAAATGCAGCCAACTGAGGAATTCACCAAAATCATCAGAGCCCGGCACCGGCGACATGCCTTTGTCCGCATGGGCCACTAAAAGATGGGTAACAATTGCCGCCGACTCAAACAGCGTGCGCCCATCCTGAAGCCCAAGCGCCGGAATATAGCCCAATGGACTGATTGCCCGGAACTCGTCAGTCTTCACTTGTTCCGGCGTCATCCAGATATTGGTGTAGGGAATACCCATTTCCTCAAGCAGAAAATGCACGCAGATCGAACCCCAGGCCTTGACGTTGTAAAGTTTGTACATTTCATTTCACTCCCCGCCGAACCGCGATCCCGCCCCATTGTTTCGCAGTTCGGGATTTAGCGCTAGTGTTTCTTCAATGGAGAAGATAACAGCCGTGCAAGGCTTTTGCCGCGACTGCCTGGCACCCGCCGGGGATAGCGGGCGGCGTTGCCATGGCTGTGGCAGTCCGCGCCTTCTCCGCCATCCGGAATTGCATGATCTCACCATCGCCCACATCGATTGCGATGCTTTTTATGCCGCCGTCGAAAAGCGCGATAATCCCGAACTCGCCGACAAACCAGTGATTGTCGGCGGTGCAATCCGCGGCGTTGTCTCGACCGCATGCTACGTGGCGCGCATCAAGGGCGTAAAATCCGCGATGCCGATGTTCAAGGCTTTGCAACTTTGCCCCGAGGCCGTGGTGATCAAGCCCGATATGTCGAAATATGCCAAGGCTGGCCGCGCCGTGCGCGAACTGATGCTGGAGCTGACACCGCTCGTCGAGCCGCTTTCCATCGACGAAGCTTTTCTCGATCTGACCGGCACCACCAGGCTGCATGGCATGAGCCCGGCGCTCTCGCTGGCGAAACTGATAAAGACGATCCAGCACAAGGTTGGCATCAGCGCATCGGTGGGATTATCCTACAATAAATATCTGGCGAAGGTCGCTTCCGACCTCGAAAAGCCGCGCGGTTTTTCGGTGATTGGACGGGCGGAGGCCAAGGCGTTTCTCGCTGAAAAGCCGGTGGGACTGATCTGGGGAGTGGGCCGCGCCACGCAGGAACAACTGGCCCGTGGCGGCTTGAACCGCATCGGCCAGCTGCAAACCATCGACAAGGCCGAGCTGATGAAAAGCTATGGCAGTATGGGAGCGCGGCTTTATCACTTATCGCGCGGCGAGGATTATCGCGGCGTTTCAACCGATGACACCTCAAAAAGCATCAGCGCCGAGACGACTTTCAACACTGACTTGAGTGCTTATGACGGCCTTGAGCGCGTTCTTTGGCGTCTTGCCGAGAAGGTATCGCGCCGCGCCAAGGGCGAAGGCCTGGCTGGACAAACCGTGGTGTTGAAACTCAAGACTACCGGCTTCCGCAGCCGCACCCGCAATGTGACACTGGATGAGCCAACATTATTGGCCAGCCGCATCTTCGAAGCCGCAGCACCACTTCTCAAACGCGAAGCCACCGGCACCGCCTTCCGGCTGATTGGGGTTGGCATCAGCTCACTGGTGCACGCCGAGCCGCAAACTGAAACTGAAACCCTCGACTCCCGGGTGGCCGCCCACGCCAAAGCTGAACTCGCCATCGACAAGCTGCGCGAAAAATTCGGCCCCGATGCCGTCGAACGCGGCATCATGCTGCGCGACGATCCCGACCCGTAGCGGAGTTCAGGCTTTCAGGCTGCGGAGCTTCTTTCATCCAGGCAACTGGACTCCACCAGAAGTCTTGCGGGCGCATGAAAATAGTGAGTAAAATTGCGCTACGGTCCAACGATCCGTTGTTTTTAATCCGTGCTCATCGACATGAGTGCCGCATTACCCCCCGATGCCGTCGTGTCGGTCGAGCACACCCGTTCCACCGCAAACCGGTGCAGATAGTTGGGTCCGCCGGCCTTAGGCCCGGTTCCCGAAAGGCCCTCGCCGCCAAAAGGCTGGGCACCAACGGCCGCACCAATCTGATTGCGGTTAACGTAAAGATTACCGACCCGGGCAAGACGGCGCACTTCAGCAATGGTTGTCTCGATGCGGGTGTGCAGGCCAAGTGTCAGGCCGTAACCGGTGGCATTGAGTGCCGCGCAAACCTCAGGCATCCGGTCACCGGCAAAACGCACCACATGCAGGATGGGACCGAAGACTTCATTCCTCAGAGGTGCCAGCGAAGCCAGTTCATAGGCTGCAGGGGCAACGAATGTTCCATGCGAACACTCGCTCCCAAGCCTCAGTTCAATAATGGTTTTTCCCTCTCTTTTCATGCGCGCCTTATGCGCCTCCAGGATGATTTTTGCGTCATCGTCAATGACCGGCCCCACATCGGTCGCGAAATTCAAGGGATCGCCCACACTGAGTTCCGCCATGGCCCCCTTGAGCATGGTGATGACCCGGGCGGCGATGTCGTCCTGAACAAACAGGATACGCGCCGCCGAACAGCGTTGCCCGGCACTGTCGAAGGCCGAAGCCAGCACATCGCGCACCGCCTGCTCAGGCAGTGCCGAGGAGTCGACGATCATCGCATTCATGCCGCCGGTTTCCGCAATCAGCGCCGGGATGGCACCTTCGCGCGCCGCCAGTGCCCGGTTGATGATCTGGGCCGTTTGATTGGAGCCGGTGAAGGCAACTCCTGCAAGGGCTGGATGGGCGAGCAATGTCTTGCCGATACGGGCGCCATCGCCGGGAAGAAAATGCAGCACGGCGGGCGGAACCCCGGCCTGATGCAACAGCCTGACGGCGTCATAGGCGACCAGCGGCGTCTGCTCGGCGGGCTTGGCCACCACGGCGTTGCCGGCAGCCAATGCGGCAGCAACTTGGCCGGTGAAGATCGCCAGGGGAAAGTTCCACGGCGCAATGCAGGCAAACACTCCCCGGCCATGCAGCGAGATTTCGTTGCGTTCACCCGTTGGCCCCGGAAGCCTTGTGGCGCCACCGAAATCGGCGCGCGCCCTCATTGCGTAGTAGCGCAGGAAATCCACCGCCTCGCGCAAATCCGCCACCGCATTGTCGAGCGATTTGCCGGCCTCCCTGATGAGCAGCGCCAGCATCCGTTCCGTGTTGACTTCATAGAGATCGGCGGCACGCTCAAGGATCGCTCCGCGCCTGTCGCCACCCAACTGGTTCCAGTCAAATTGCGCCGCGGCGGCGAACGTCATCGCCTTCGTTACCGCTGCATCATCGGTTTCGCGCACTGAGCCCACTGTTATCCGCCGGTCATGGGGCGATGTAATTTCGCGCAAGGGTCCCTGCCCCATCGCCTCGCCATTGACCAATGCCGAAGCCTCGACCTTCGACGACAGTACAATGTTGATGCCGCTCATCAGCCGCTCGCGCGTGGCATCGTCCCACAGGGCATGGCCAGCCGAATTGCGCCGCCCACTGAATA
>JANLWG010000080.1:0-11898 GCA_031364405.1 Hyphomicrobiales bacterium | reverse complement strand
TCGAAAGGTTTCACCAAGGATATTTGCACTAAATACAAAATTCCAACCGCCGCCTACGGACGCTTCACGGATAAGGCTGCAGCGCTGAATTATCTTGAGGAACATTGTGCTCCCATCGTTATTAAGGCCGATGGTTTGGCGGCCGGCAAGGGCGTGACCGTCGCCATGGAGATCGCCGAGGCGCGGTCCGCCGTCGCTGATATTTTCTCGGGCAAATTCGGTGGAGCCGAATGTGTGATCGAGGAATTTCTGGAAGGTGAAGAAGCGAGTTTCTTCGTGCTGACGGATGGTGTCCATGCCCTTGCGCTGGCGACCGCCCAGGATCACAAGCGCGTTGGTGAAGGCGATACCGGGCCCAATACCGGGGGCATGGGGGCATACTCCCCGGCGCCGTGCATGACCGAGGCGCTTTGTGCCGAGGCGCTGGAGCGGATCGTCAAGCCGACAATCCGTGCATTGAGCGATATGGGACACCCCTATGTGGGGGTTCTCTATGCCGGTCTCATCCTTACCAGGGAGGGGCCCAAACTCATCGAATACAATGCGCGTTTCGGTGACCCTGAAACCCAGGTGTTGGTGCTGCGGCTCAAGGACGACATCGTTACGCTGATGCTCGCCTGTACCGACGGCACCCTCGACAAGATATCGGTGCGCTGGCTGCCGGATGTGGCGCTCACAGTTGTCATGTGCGCCAAGGGCTATCCGGGTGAGGTGGTAAAAGGTACTGAAATATTCGGCCTAGATGCCGCTTCAACGGAAGAAGGTGTTGAAATTTTCCACGCGGCAACAGCCATGAAAGATGGCGTGCTGGTGGCCAACGGTGGCCGTGTGCTGAATGTCTCGGCCCTTGGCAAGACGGTGAAAGAAGCCCAAACTCGAGCCTATGCCGCCGTTGACCGCATCGACTGGCCCCAAGGTTTCTGCCGCCGGGATATCGGTTGGCGGGCAGCCTGAACCGGGGCTAAACTGGTTCCATGACCAACCTCTTTCCAGAAACTCACGAGCAGCGCTTCGCACTCGACGGTGTTGAGATTTTTGCGCGTGTTGGCGGCTCCGGGCCGCCACTGTTGCTGATCCACGGTTTCCCACAGACCCATGCCATGTGGCACCGGGTGGCGCCCACGCTGATGCGGAACTTCACCTGTGTGATGCCGGATTTGCGCGGCTATGGTTTGTCATCCTGCCCCGCGAACGACGCCCAGAATCTTGCCTATTCGAAGCGGGCCATGGCGCGGGATCTGATCGCGGTGATGGCAAGGCTTGGGCACCAGCGCTTTGGGGTTGTTGGGCATGACCGGGGCGCGCGCGTGGCCTACCGCATGGCGCTTGATCATGCCGAGGCCGTATCGTGTCTCAGCGTTCTCGACATCGTGCCGACTCATGCCATGTGGCACAATTTTACCGTCAAGCTGGCGATGAAGACCTACCACTGGCTGTTCCTGGCCCAACCCAATCCACTGCCTGAAATGCTGATCGAGCAAGCACCTATCGGCTATCTCGATTACGCGCTGGCGAGCTGGACACAGACCAAAGACCTCTCGGCCTTCGATGCTGCCGCACTGGCGGAATACCGGCTGCACTATGCAATACCTGAACACATCCATGCGACCTGCAATGATTATCGCGCCGGCGCCACCTGTGATCTCGCCGCCGATGAGGTGGACTTCAACCAGGGCCGCAAGATTACCTGCCCAACACTTGCACTTTGGGGCACGGCAGGCATTCCGAACGAGACCGATGGACCGTTGGAGACCTGGCGCCAATGGTGCGTGAATGTCGATGGTCACGGCATCGAGTCCGGGCACTTCATCGCCGAGGAAAACCCGCAAGCGATGCTGGCCAAGCTCATGCCGTTCCTTACCGCCCATGTGTATTGACCGGCAGCAGGCTTTCTCTGGAATGGTGGCGGCGGACATCTCTGTTGGTCTGCTGGAAGGTTATCTCAAGGCCAATATTCCCGGTTTCACTGGCCCGGTTGCCATCGGCCGCTTCAAGGGGGGCCAATCCAATCCCACTTACAAACTGGCAACACCAGGCGGCGATTACGTTCTCCGGCGCAAGCCATTCGGCAAGCTGCTGCCGTCCGCCCATGCCATCGAGCGGGAATTCCGGGTCGCCCAGGCGCTTCATGCGACAGGATTTCCGGTGGCGCGGCCATATCTTCTGTGTACCGATGATGCGATCATCGGAAGCTTCTTCTATGTCATGGATTTTGCCGAGGGCCGCATCATATGGGAACCATTTGCGCCAAGCGTATCGGCGGCAGATCGCGTCTCACTTTTTGATGCCCTGAACGAGACGATGGCGCGCTTGCATCTCACCGACTACACAGCACTTGGGCTTGCGGATTTCGGACGGCCGGAGGGCTACATTTCCCGCCAGATCAAACGCTGGAGCGAGCAATATCGCAGTTCGGAAACTGAAAAGATCGCAGCTATGGACCAGTTGATGGAATGGTTGCCCGGTGCCTGCCCGAAGGATTCTGGTGCTGCCATCGTGCACGGTGATTTTCGCCTCGATAATTGCGTGATCCATCCGACTGAGCCACGCATTATCGCGGTGCTCGACTGGGAGCTGTCGACCATCGGCGATCCGCTGGCGGATTTTACATTTCATCTGATGCAATGGTTCATGCCGGTGTCGAAAGCCGGTGCCGGTGTGGGCTCGCTGATAGGCCATGAACATGATCCTGGCATACCCTCCCTTGATGACTACATTGCCGCCTATTGCCGCCGCACGGCGCGAACTTCGATTGCCGATCTCAACGTCTACATGGCCTATAATTTTTTCCGCCTTGCCGCCATCCTGCAGGGCATATTGGGCCGGGTGCGCGATGGCACGGCGGCCAATGCGCAAGCTGTTCACATGGCAAAGCAGGTGGCCCCCCTCGCCCAAACCGCGTGGCAGTTCGCCGTGAAGGCTGGCGCATGAGGAGCCCGCGCATTGGGCTGGCGCTTGGTGGCGGCAGCGCCAGGGGTCTTGCTCATATTCCCATGCTGGAGGTTTTTGACGAGCTCGGTATCAAGCCCGCGATCATCGCGGGTTGTAGCATCGGCGCACTGGTGGGTGCTGGTTACGCTGCGGGCATGAGTGCCGCTGAACTAAGGGCGCGTGCTGAAATGCTGCTCGGTACCCGTTTTGATGCCATGCGCTATGTCTTCGGCTCGAAGCGCACCAAACTGCGCGATCTGCTGGCGCTCAAGGGACTCGCCTCGCTTCATATCAAGGCCGAGAAACTTGTAGGTCTGGCGCTGCCCGACAACCTCGTCGAGAATATTGAAGATATGGCGATCCCCTTCAAAGTGGTGGCGACCGATTTCGATGCGCGCCAGGAGCGGGTGATCGACAGGGGAAATCTGGTGACGGCGGTGGCAGCCTCGATCGCCATTCCCGGTGTGATTCTCGGGCCGCTGATTGAGGGCCGCGTTCATGTGGATGGCGGTGTCACCAATCCGGTACCTTTCGACCACGTGCGCGAGGGCACCGACATGGTAGTGGCCATCGACGTGACCGGAAGGCCGCAGCCACCGGTCAAGGCCCACCACCGCAACATGGAACTGGCGGTGGGCTCGTTGCTGATCATGTTTCATCAGGTGGCCGAATTGCGCCGCGCTGCAAATCCGCCGGATATTTATATTGAGCCCGCCGTCGACGCCTTCAGTGGAGGTGATTTCTTCAAACTGAAGGAGATGTTCGAGGCCGCGCAGCCGGCCAAAGACCAACTCAAGCGTGCGCTGGATTTTCGAATCAATCAAATGGCTTAGCGCCGGAACTTGAAAAATTCCCTGAGAAGTATTTTAGCTCGCTCGGCGCCGATGCCACTATAGACATCGGGTGCATGATGGCACGTGGATTGCGCGAAAAACCGTGACCCGTGTTCCACGGCTCCCATTTTTTCATCAGGCGCCGCGAAGTAAAGCCGGCGCAAGCGCGCAAGAGAAATGGCACCAGCACACATGGCACAGGGTTCGAGCGTTACATGGAGATCGCAATCCATAAGGCGCTCGGAGTCCAATTTGCGCGCGGCCTCGCGGATCGCCAGAAGCTCGGCATGGGCGGTGGGGTCTTTCAGTTCCAGCGTGCGGTTGCCGGCCTGTGCTACAATGGTGCCAGACTTATCAGTCACCACGGCACCCACAGGCACTTCGCCGCGCGCCGCTGCTGCTTCGGCTTCGGCGAAGGCAATCGACATCGCCTCTGGCAGTTTGAGCTTCATCGTGCCACATGAGGCAATCGGGGAGTGTTGGTCAAGATGAGTGAATTTGCAGGCGAGCGGATTGCCAAGGTGATAGCCCGCGCGGGTGTGTGTTCAAGGCGCGATGCCGAACGCCTGATCGAGGCGGGCCGAGTGACGCTGAATGGCAAGACGGTGAAGGCCGCCGCCGTTAACGTCACCGCGCAGGACATGATCCGCATTGACGGCAAGGTACTGCCACGCAAGGAGGAGGCGCGGCTGTGGCGCTATCACAAGCCGGAAGGCCTCGTCGTCAGCCACAGGGACCCCGAAGGCCGCCCCAGCGTGTTCGACAAGCTGCGCGAGCAGCTACCGCGCGTGGTTTCGATTGGCCGCCTCGACATCAACACCGAAGGCCTGTTGTTGCTCACCAATGATGGTGAACTCTCCCGTGCGCTTGAACTGCCTTCGGCTGGCTGGATCCGGCGTTACCGGGTGCGCGCCTATGGCAAGGCCGATGATGCCATGCTGGCTAGGATCGCCAAGGGAGTGGAAATCGAAGGTGTTAAATATGGCCCGGTTGAAGCCAAGATCGATCAGACCCAGGGTGACAATGTGTGGCTTACGATCGCCATCAAGGAGGGCAAAAACCGCGAAGTGAAGAATCTCTGCGAATTTGTGGGCCTCAGGGTGAACCGGCTCATCCGCTTGGCCTTTGGTCCCTTTTTGCTGGGTGAACTAAAGCGCGGCGGCCTCGAGGAAGTGCCGCCAAAATATTTGAAGGAACAGCTAGGCGCCAGGTTCAAGGACACGAATGCGGATCGTCGGCGGAAAGTTTAAGGGCCGAAATATTGCCTCACCCGAGGGTGCTTCAACCAGGCCGACGACGGACCGGGTACGCGAATCGATTTTCAATATTCTGGCGCATGGCATTGAAAACTTCACGCTGGATGATGCCCGCGTACTCGATCTGTTCGCGGGAACCGGTGCGCTTGGGTTGGAGGCGATTTCGCGCGGCGCACGCTTTTGTCAATTCATCGAGGAAAGTGCCGAAGCCCGTGGCCTGGTGCGGCGCAATGCCGATAGCCTCGGTGCGATCGGCCAATGTAAAATCTGGCGCCGCGACGCCACCAGTCTCGGTCCCTGCGCGCCGCAAATGCCGTTCGACCTTGTTTTCGCCGATCCACCATATGGCAAGGGCCTGGGCGTGAAGGCGCTGGCATCACTGGTTGACGGCGGCTGGCTGGCGGCTGGCGCGGTCGTTGTGCTAGAGGAAGCGGAGAAGGCGGTGGTGAGGGAAGTTGCCGGTTTGGTGTTGCTGGATGAGCGGGTCTATGGGGAGACGCGGGTGCAGTTTTATCGGAGGGCCGATTAAGCCGCCAACTCTTTCCCGGAACGGTATGCCAGGAGGAAAACGCGAGGTCCGTTGCGTTCATCGCGAAGTTCGATCTGTTCGATCTCGGCAAATCCGAGGCTGGTCAGGAGGGACTTCAGATCATCGAGGTGCAACCAACGCGCGGTTGGCTTGGTACCGGCGAAGACGCAATCGTAACCCGACTCGTTGTGCATCTGATAGCGATAGTTGAAGCCGTTCTGCATGTCGCTGAGGATCGCATTCTCCGCCGCCGCGACGTGGGTATCGAGCAGGATACATTGCCGGATGCGGGGCGCGATGTGCTGAAGATGCCCCACCGGATCAAGCAGGTGATAAAGTACACCGATGTGGTGCAAGATATCCCAGTCACGCGCTTGGCTTTCCGGAAGACTCTCTTCGATATCCCACACGAAAAATTTGGCATTCACCTGAAAGAAGGCGCAGCGGACAGCACTCTTCGCAATATTGACAATGCGCGCGTCGCAGCCCCAAACCTCGGCGCCATACTGAGCGAGAGCCACCGTGTGTATGCCTTCGAAACATCCGATTTCAAGAACCGATCTGCCGGCAAGCGGTATTTTGTCGTTAAGCAATGTTATGCGTCTGTCGGGAACGGGGCTAGGCCGGTTGCGCTTATTGTCTGATGCCTGATTGCCAAAGCGGCGGCCCTTGCTGTCGGAGACAAACGCACTCCATGGCAGTAGTTCATTGATTTCCTCGAGCTTAGCATCACTCAAATAGCTGATCCCCGGAACAACCGTCCGATCGCCGGTAAACCCGTGCAACGGCAATTTGCCTTTCTGATCGTTCATCGAGACCTCAATAGGATACCAACGATACTTTACATGGTAACACCGGTCACGTCCAAAGTGCGAACACTATGGCGTAAAACACATGTCCAATGGCAATGACCCGGCGCGACGCTCTTCCTCTTGGCCGGGAACCGCGCTAGCGCCGCCCAAACAACCTCTCAATATCGGCCAACTTCAGTTCGATGAAGGTCGGGCGGCCGTGGTTGCATTGTCCGGAGTTGGGGGTGGTTTCCATTTCGCGCAGGAGGGCGTTCATTTCTTCAGGGCGGAGCGTACGGCCCGAGCGCACCGAGTGGTGGCAGGCCATGGTGGCGAGGATGTGGTTGATGCGGTCCTCGATGGCAGTGGCGTGGCCCAGATCGGTCAGGTCATCGGCGATGTCGCGCACCAGGCCTGCGATGTTTCCACCGCCCAAAGCCGCAGGCACTTCGCGGACGATGACGGCGGCTTCGCCAAAGGGCTCGATGGACAGGCCAGACGCTGCCAGCATTTCGGCTGCCCCGGCAATGCGCTCGACGTGCACGGGATCAAGGTCGATCACCTCGGGCACCAGCAACGGTTGGGTAGCAATGGCGCGTTCGGCGCGTTCACGTTTGAGGCGCTCATAGACCAGGCGCTCGTGGGCGGCGTGCTGGTCGACGAGGATGATGCCCTCTGTAGTCTGGGCCACGATGTAATTTTCGTGGAGCTGGGCACGGGCAGCACCCAACGGATAATCCGTGGGCGGAGCATCAATGCTTGCGGTGCTGGCGGCGGCGAGGGGTAGGTTCATGTCGAAGGCGGATTGGCGTTCGGCAAAACCCGATGAAAAAGCCTGCGGCTCCATGGGGCGGAAGCTTTGGGCGGTCTGACGGGATAGGCTGGCATCCGGCATCTGGCTCTTTCCAGCGAGTGCCGCGCGAATGCCATTCACCACCAGGCTGCGAATCAGACCACCATCGCGGAAACGCACCTCGGCTTTGGCCGGATGAACATTTACATCAACGCGGCCTGGCGGGCAGGTGACGAACAGCACGACCGCGGGAAAGCGGCTGCGCGACATCAGGTCGGCATAGGCGCCACGGATTGCACCGCCCAATAGTTTGTCACGCACCGGCCTGCCATTCACAAACATGTATTGCATGCCGGACTGGGCCCTCGACCAGGTGGGCAGGCCCGCGAATCCGCGCACCTCGATGCCCTCGCGGCCAGCAGCGAAGGCAACGGCGTTCTCCATGAACTCGCGGCCGACGACGCGGGCGATGCGTTCATTCTCGCCCTCGCCCGGCGGCGCATCGATCAAGCGGCGTTCTTCGGTGACAAAGCTCAAGCCCACACTGGGATGAGCCAGGGCCAAACGGCGGACGACATCGGCGGCCTCGGCGGTTTCGGTGCGATCGGTCTTGAGGAACTTGAGACGGGCGGGCGTTGCGTAAAAAAGATCGCGCACCTCGACTTCGGTGCCGCGCGCCAATGCTGCGGGCCGGGCGTCGCGGAATGTGCCGCCTTCGAGGGAGATGACATGGGCAAGATCGCCGCCGCGCGGGCGCGAAGTGATGCTCAGGCGGGCAACCGCACCGATTGACGGCAATGCCTCGCCGCGAAAACCGAGAGAGCGGATTTCAATCAGATCGTCGTCGGCGAGTTTGGACGTGGCATGGCGCTCGACGGCGAGTGTGAGGTCGTCCTCATCCATGCCAAAGCCATCATCGCTGACCTTGATCAGATTGCGGCCGCCGCCACGAAACGCCACATCGACCTGCGAGGCGCCGGCATCGATGGCGTTCTCGACCAACTCCTTCACCACGCTGGCGGGGCGCTCGATAACTTCGCCCGCGGCGATACGGTTGATGGTGCCTTCGGAAAGCCGGTGGATTCGCATGGGCGCAGTTATAGCCCGTGGCGCACCTCCCGGCGAGGAAAGTCTAGTTGGTCAGGCCTTCGGGTTTTCCGACGATGGCGACGATGAGTTTGTCGCTGTTGAGGATGCGTTTTGCCTGGGCTTTGACTTGTTCAAGAGTTACCGCTTCAACGCGGGAGTTGCGCTTTTCGACGTAATCGATCCCCAGATTTTCCTGTTGAATACCAAGGAGCTGGGAGGCAATGGCGGCATTGCTGTCAAAGCGCAGGGCATAGGAGCCGGTCTGATAGGTCTTGGCCTCGTCCAGTTCCTTGGCGGTGGGGCCATCCTGCGCCATGCGCTGGAGTTCCTGCTTGACCAGGGCAATTGACTCACCGGCCTTTTCGTTGCGGGTTCCGAGCGAGCCCATGAATAATCCAATGCGGTTCATCGGTACAAGGCCTGCACTCACGCCGTAAGTCAGGCCACGCTTTTCGCGGATTTCGGTGGTGAGTCTCGTACCAAAACTTCCGCCACCCAGAATTTCCGACATCAGATAGGCCGGGATGAAATCCGGATCGTTACGCTTGATGCCACCATGACCGAATACGATAATGCTCTGCGGGATTTCGCGCGAAATGACCTTCACCAGTGGGCCCTCGCTGAGCCTGGGTACGGGAATGGCTAGCGGTTCCTCGCCCTCCGGCAAGCCGCCAAACACGTGGTCGAGCAACGGGCCAAGGGCTGATGCATCAATATCGCCAACGACGGCAATTTGCAGTGTCTTGCGGTTGAAGGTGCGGCGATGCACTTCGCTCAAATCTTCGGCAGTGATCGCACTGACTGTGGCCAGCGTGCCCATTGTCTCACGTGCATAGGGATCGCCCGGCAACACCAGCTCCATCCAAGCAGAAGAAGCAATCTGTTCGGGATCCTCCGATTGTTCTTGAATGCTTTGTAGAAACTGCTGGCGCACCCGCTCCAGCGGATCAGCTTCGAAGCGGGGCTCTGTCAACACTTTGCGCAACAAGTCGTAAGAGGCATCGCGATTGCTCGTCAGGGTCTGGAAACTGCCGGTGAAAGTGTCAAGCCCGGCCCTGAAGCTCATTTTGAATGATAGCTCATCGCGCAATTTCTGAAACGCCGCGGAATCCAGTTCGGCCGCACCTTCATCCAGCATGCCAGTCAGAAAATTGGTGACGCCTTCCTTACCTTTGGGATCATGCACCGAGCCGCCGCGAAACGAAAACTGCATGGCGATCAATGGAATGGATTTGTTGGGGACCAACCAAGCCCTGATACCGCCGGGGCTCGTCACTTCCTCAATCTTGAAGGCAAATGACGGCGAGGCCAATGCCACTACGGCGACAACCATAAACAACACACGAAATAAAACGATGCGAAAATTGATCACGGAACCTCAGTTCTGAAGACGGCCGGGAATAACGGGTTGAGTGTTGACAGCAGACCCCTGCCCCTTGCCGAATGGCAGCAGCAAACCGGTGACCGATGCCCTAATGTCAAGCACGGAAATCGCTGCATCGATTACATCCTGACGGGTGACGGCGGCGAGGTTGCGGTCCCAATCGAGGACATCGCGCACTGACTGGCCGGTAACCAGAGCCGTGCCGAAGATTCTCGCGAGTGAATCCTGATTGTCGAGAAGATAAACCGACTGGGCGATGGCTTGATTGCGCGTCGTATCGAGTTCTTCCTGGGTGATGCCATTGGCCAGAATGCCGGCGATGACAACGTCAATCGCGGTCTCCAGTTTGGCTGGATCGACACCCTGATTGGGCGTCGCATAGAAACCGAAACTGCCGTAGTCGAGTGCATCGCCCGAATACCAGGCGCCAGCATAGGACGCAATTTTCTGATCGACCACCAGCTGCTTATAGAGCCTGCTGCGGGTTCCAGAGCCAATGACATCGGCGAGAACCTGAAGTGCCAGCGCTTCGCGCCCCTTGGCACGGGCCACGGCTGGCGCCAAGTAGCTGCGCTGCCAGACTGGTGTGGCGGCGCGCTCGTCACGTAATATCACCCGGCGTTCAGCAATAGGTTGGGGTTCCGCAGTCCGCGCACGGGTTTGCGGCTGGGCGATATTCTTCAGGCCACCGTAATAGCGGGTGGCGAGGATTTTAACTTCGCTGGCCGTTACATCGCCCGCAACGATCAGCACGGCATTGGCTGGCTCGTAATGAGCGCGGTAAAAGTCAATCGCATCCTGACGGGTGAGTTGCATGACTTCGCTCATCCAGCCGATCACCGGCTTGCCATAGGGGTGGGCTGTATACATCGCCGCATCAATTTGTTCGGACAGCAGACTCGACGGGTTGTTATCGGTACGCTCGCGGCGCTCTTCCTCAACGACCTGCAACTCGGGCAGAACATTCTCGTCAGTGAGGACAAGATTTTGCATGCGGTCCGCCTCAAGTTCCATCATCAGGCCGAGACGTTCCTTGCCAATGCGCTGGAAAAAGGCGGTGTAGTCCTGCGTGGTGAAAGCATTTTCCACGCCACCGTTGATGCGTACGAGATGACTGAATTCGCCGGCGGGATATTTGGCGGTTCCCTTGAACATCAGATGCTCAAAGAAATGCGCTATGCCTGCCTTGCCCTTGGGCTCATCGGCGGCACCAACCTTGTACCAGATCATCTGGGTGACAAGGGGGGCGCGATGATCCGGCACAACAACGACCTGGAGTCCATTCTCCAGGGTGAATTCGCTGACGTCGATATTCAAGGCGCTTGCGGGAATCACCGCAAGCAGAAACAAGAAACACGCGGCGATTGAACCAAAAATCCGGGAGGTCATGAAGGCCTTGTGATTGGGGCTTGAACATCTAGCTGAAGACTGCCCCAGGTTACCGGAGTGATCCAGTAAATTCCATGTCATGTTGAATGAAACGTCAGCCGTCGGTGAAAATATTGCCGATATTGAAGATCGTGCCGTAGTTGGGATTCTGCTGTTGCTTCTTCAAGATGGCGGCCTTCTTGAGTTCGGCCTGCAATTGTTCCTGGGTCTTTGGCGTACCATCGGGATTGAATTTGGAAATACCGTAACGCTCGTAAATGTCGGCCTGGGGTTGGGCCACGTTCGCCGTCGTGGTGATCTGGGGCACGGCCGCGGCGGTCTGGGTCACCGGTGCTGCCGCAGTCGTCGTCTCGCTGTAAGTTGTAGCCTGCCCAGGCGGGCGCAGCTGGAGATCGGGTGGCATCGCCAGGTCCGGGGCGACTTGTGCTTGTGTGGCGCTTGGCTTGCCGTCGCCCAGCAGGCTCGAAACACTCATGCTTCCGCAGCCCGACACGGATAACGCAACAATGGCTAGCGTGGCGAAGGACAGGGCGTTTTTCATGAACTCGACTTCTCTGCTGCGGACGAGTACCGATTCTTCCCAAAATCAGGCATTTCCGTGGCCACCCTCGGCGCCACGTCCGATGAAGGACTCATACAGCAAAATGGCCACTCCGGCAACTATGCCGATGTCGGCAACATTGAAGACGTACCAACTGAAATTCCCGATATGAAAATGAAAGAAATCGGCGACCGCGCCGTGGACGATGCGATCAGTCATGTTGGAGAGAGCGGCCCCTATGATAATCGCCAAAGCAGCCACTGTTGGCACCCGGTGCGACTTACAGATCCAGCGCCACAGGATGACTGAAATGATCAGGGTCAGGGCGACGAGGAGGCCCTGCTGATGGGTGCGCAGGAGGC
>JANLWG010000064.1:0-1850 GCA_031364405.1 Hyphomicrobiales bacterium | reverse complement strand
CAGCGCTTCGTCACCGTCACCCTGAAGCAGCCGGTGGCTCTGCTGTGGACCATGGAGGAGGCGCTCAAATCGGGGGCATTTTCCCTTGTTATCGCCGATGCCGATGCGCGCCACGCCAGCCTCACCGCCACCCGCCGCCTTTCGCTTGCCGCCCACGCCGGAAAATCCGCAGGCCTCCTGGTGTTCGCCAAACCCCGCCCCGGCGCCACCGTCAGCCATACCCGCTGGACCGCCACCGCAGGCACCTCGCGCGGACCTCCCTACGATAGCGCGGCACCGGGCGATCCGGTGTGGAGGGTGGAATTGACACGCGCCCGGGGCGGCCGGCCCGGCGCCTGGGATTTGGAATGGCAACATGCGCCGCATCGTTTCAATCTGGTTCCCGGATTTCGCCGTGGAACGCTTCATCCGTGGACGGATGAAACAGGCGAAATCCGTGGCCCCGAAACACCTGCCCTTCGCGCTGGTTGAGGCGGGAGCCAAGGGTCTGAGGCTGGTGGCCGTCAACGCCATGGCGCGGAACTTTGGCTTGGGAGCAGGCCAGCGCCTGGCCGATGCCCGCGCCGCGGTGCCCGATCTGCTCTCCGAACTGCACGAGCCCGAGCAGGATATGGCGAGCCTTTTGGGCCTATGCCGCTGGATGGAACGCTACAGTCCCTGGGTTTCGCCCGAACCGCCAGATGGCATATTGCTCGAGGTGACCGGCATTCCCCATCTTTTCGGCGGCGAGCCCAAAATGCTGGCCGACATACGCGCCCGCCTCTTAGCCTACGGCTTCACCGCCCGCACCGGTCTTGCGGAAACTATCGGCGCCGCCTGGGCGCTCGCACGTTATGATGGCGGCAAATTGGAAGCGTTCCCCATCGAAGCGCTGCGCATCGACGCTGATGCCGCTCGCACGCTGCGCCGTTTGGGCCTCAAGACCATAGGCGCCCTGCTGAATATCCCCCGCGCCTCGCTGGCAAGGCGGTTTCGCGGCGAAACCATCCCCGAGAATGTGCTGACCCGTCTCGATGAAGCCCTGGGCCATCGCGATGAACCCTTGAACCCGCTGAACCCGCCATCATCCTTCATCGCCCACCGGGCGCTGATCGAACCGGTCATCACCCATGAGGGCCTTGAGGTGATCCTCGCAGGGTTGGTCACCACGCTCACCCGCGATCTCGAAAACCAATCGCACGGCGCCACCCGGCTGATCCTCAGGCTCTTCCGCACCGATGGTTCGCGGCTCAGCCTGCCTGCCGGCCTCTCCGCGCCCTCGCATGATCCAGCCCACCTCCTGCGCATCCTGAAACCGAAACTCGAAACCATCGACGCGGGCTTCGGTATCGACGCCATGACGCTTGAAGCCCGCGAGACGAGCGAGGTGATCGTCCGGCAATACGGTTTCATGGAGGATGAAAATTCAACCGGCCTCGAACGCCTGAACGACCGCCTGATCAACCGCCACGAAACCGAAATCGCCACCCTGGCGGCCGTTGCAAGCCACATTCCCGAGCGCGCCGAAAAAGCCCTCATCCGCCCTTCGGGCACCTTCTCCCATGCGTCCCGCACGGGAGAAGGCAAAAAGAAGAAGCGCCTTCTCCCGTCCCCGGGCTTGTCCCGGGGATGGGAGAAGGTGGCCGACAGGCCGGATGAGGGCCCTTCCCGTCCCCTCCTCATCTTTGAAGCGCCCGAGCCTGTGAAAGTCATTGCCTCCGTGCCCGATGGGCCGCCGATGCGGCTGACCTGGCGGCGGGTGACCAGGCGCGTGGTGAAGTCCCAGGGCCCCGAACGCGTGGCGCCGGAATGGTGGCGCCTCAGCGGCGGCTCCCGGCCGCGCGATTATTACGTCATCGAGGATGAACAGG
>JANLWG010000036.1:0-3359 GCA_031364405.1 Hyphomicrobiales bacterium | reverse complement strand
GCTGAAGGCAATCAATAGAATTTCCGCCTATCGAAATGCAATAATTCATGTCCCTATGATTTTTCAAGAAACTAAACCAGGGCGGCCAAACAATATTGCTCTTGATATTGGCGGTGCGCGAACCCCCGCTCTGAATAGGCTTAGTTTGGCGGGAAGCAAAAAGACTTTCTGGAGGGCTATATCTGGAGACCTAATGGTGCTTTCCCAGTTCGCCCTCGCCCTTTCACGGGAAGGGGAGCAAGTCGGGATTTCTCCATTGCTACATAGACCTCGACTGCGAACTCCCCAACTCTTTCAAGAGATAGATGCCCAACTAAACCGTCAGCAACCGAAAGCAAAGCCCAAGCGCCCGCGCCCTGCATTGCGGGTGTAACTTCAATCACGTCGGCCTGTCGAGCGGGATGTATAGCCGAATCAATCATGCTTTGTCATCCATATAATTATGAATAAAATGCTAGCGCCCTCATCTCCCCGTTGCCTTGCACCGGGTCACTTCTTCTCGCGCTTCGCGGGCGAAGACATGAAGGGATGTCACTGGAGTTGTCCGCTGCCGCAATCACGAGTGAGAGCCCTCATCCGCCCACGCAGCCAAGCTTGCCAGCTCCGGTCACCCACGGATCAAGTCCGTGGGCAGGCTCTTCTCCCATCCCCAGGACGGGCAAAGACGATTGATGATTGCGCCCACCCCCCGTGCGGCACGCAGGGGAGAGGGTGGCCGAAGGCCGGGTGAGGGCTTCTAGAGTTCGGCTTCCATTAGATCGGCCAACTTCATCAGGTGCCGCAGGAGTCCGGCCTTCAGAGGCTGATTGCCGTGGATCGGCACTGAGAGTCGAACGATGCTGCCATCCTTGCCGAAAACATGATGGCTGCCCGCAACACGAAGGAGCCGCCATCCCCGCCGCTCAATTGCCTTGGCAAAATCCTTGCCGGAAACTTGCCTCACACGGCGATCTCAAGTACCTGCTGCTTCGCATCCGGCTTGGCTGGCGCGATTTCAATCGACAGACAACCCTCAATGGCTTCGCGCAGATTGACCAGAAGCTCGTCCATGGTCTCGCCCTGGGTGGCGCAACCGGGAATAGCCGGTACCTCAGCCCAGAACCCACCCTCTTCCGCTTCGTGCACAATAGCCTTGAGTTTCATGTTCAGTGTTCCTTTGTAGCCAAGATAGCGCCCATGGCGGCATTTGCAAGGCGGGGAAAACAAGATGGGCGTCTCAGGGGCGTCGGACAATGGGCCATCAGGTTGGGCCGGTCGGGGGAAACAACTTTGAGAGCCACTCGATCAACTTTCCGATCTTGTAAATCCAATCGGCGGCGACGCCTGCCTTCTGCAGCAGAGGCTTACACCCCTCCCAGAATCCACGCGCCTGCAGGATCAGCCGTTTTTTTACAGAAACGCTGACTGGCAAGTTGCCAAGCCGATCACCGTAGTTCGGCACGATGTCTTTGGGATCAAGAAAGTTACGATGCGCGGGCGGTATGTATGCCGTGATCTCAGCGATCTCCCGCATTCTCTCCACGACAAGGACTGTATCGGCAGTGACCGCGTTCGAGGCCCTCACCATTGCCTCGGCCTCTTCGAACGGCTTGACAAACTCCGCGCCGACAACAGCATCCTCATCGACGTTGATCTCGGCGTAGCGCTGCTCGCGCTCAATATCGAACGGAAAATGCTCCATCAGAACGGCATGGTTGGCAATGAATATGTCGAAGCTCTTGCGCAAACCGGCCTCAAGCCACTCGCCATCATTTGCGGCGCAAGCGGCTTCGATAATATCCGCCATGTCCTTAAGTATGCCGAGAATCGGCTGTGTCCCGCGTGCCTCAAGCTCGTCGCGGTAGTACTCAAGTGGCGGCTTCAAATGTCTTGGCGACTGCGATGGCAAATCGCTGAGAATGACTCCGATGACACGCTGCTGCCGGATAGGAAGCGCCGGGAGGTCGTGGCCCAAAACCGGAACGTCGAACTTGGCATTGGGCGATACGTCCAACTTGCCATCAACAGTGATAACCGGTTGCGGACTTGCGAGCGACACGAGCTCTGCAGCCGTTGTCTGGGACTTGGATGAATCCGAGACTCGATCTTGCTTGCGCGCCGCAATCTCCTCTTCCTTCTCCTTCGAACTGAGAGGGTCAGCCGCTTCGACCAACGGAAGGGGAGGCGGAAAGACCTGCGTCGGCTGAGAAAATACGGGAGGAAACAAGCGAACAGTTGGCGGGTATAGTTGAGATGGTTGAATCGGAGGCAATGTTGCACCGTACATCTCCGCGTCGCTCATAACCCGTTCTGCAATCTCCTTTTCCTTCGCCTTGATCAGGCCATTCACATACGCCGCGCCTTTCTGCCAATCCTCCTCGCTGCGGAGCGTCACGCGGAAGATGTCGAGTTCCTCGCCGCCCGGAGTTGGCTTGCCCTCGAGCACGGCGTCATACCAACGGGTCCAGACATCCCAGTCTCCATTTAATCCGTGTAACTTCTCATTTAGTGAACTGAGTCTCGACGAAAATTCCGTAGATGGTTGGATTCGGCCCCAGAGTGGCTGCGTCATCAACTCAAAGGTCAGACCAAGCTGCGTTGCAAACCTCATATCTTGAGCCACCGCAACTAGCCCAGGTACAGACTCAATACTTAGCGGGTCATCCGATGCCTTGAATTTAGATGTTCTTTGAAACTCCATCGCTTCGACAAGACAGAAAGCTGTTGTTGATGCAATTTCACTCAACAGGCGATCCACAAATCTGAAAGCCGGTTGTTCGGATTTACCAGTGATCATTGACTTTGACGGATATGAATTTGATGCCCAGAGAAAGCCCGCAGAGCGGGCGCAAGGCAACACTATCTTGTTCGCAACCGAAGTTCGCGTTCTCGGCTCGCGAAATTCCACATCGAGGATAGGCCATGCTCTCATTGCCCAGCGACTGAGTATCGCATTCTGAGCTTGAGGCCGCAGGGTACTTAACTGTCTATCCAGATCAACTTTGTTGGCCACGTCCACCATCCTCACGGCGAGCACAATTCGACAATTCTATCGCACCGGGTACTGAACCGTCTTCCATAGCAGCGCACCACATCCTGTAGCGGCGATTGACTTCAAATGCTCGGCGCCTCGCCGGCCTACCAACCCTGCCCATTCTTCACCGCTGCACTGATGTTCGGTCCCATCGGCTTGGTCTGGGTCCAGAACCAGTCAACGGATCCGCCATCGTCTCATTAATGGCAGCAAAGTTGAAATCGCAGGCATTCACGACTTGCCTGCCCCCTGCAACAAATGCCGCGCACCAAATAGAACCAACCCCGCTACCAATCCCCAGAACGCCGAGCCCACGCCAAACACCGCAACACCCGATGCGGTGACC